>JAIVZN010000007.1:0-30218 GCA_048634875.1 Deltaproteobacteria bacterium
ATTGCTTCATCAAAGGGGCCTGACAGAAAGGTGGGATTTAATTAATGTCTACGCAGGTTTTTATTCTCTTAATTATTACTGTAATACTCTGGGGAAGTACCCCGGTAATTGAAAAAATGGCGCTTCAAACCACAGATCCATTCATAGGGCTTGTTATCAGGAGTCTGTTTGTGGCATTTATTCTGATAATTGTCTGTTTGGTTTCAGGTAAGTGGTCTGAAGTTTTGGATACCCCTCTTAAGGATAAAGTTCTTTTTAGTTTTTCAGGTTTATTAGCCGGCCTTTTAGGTATGTATACTTATTTTCTTGCTTTAAAGATTATACCTGTTTCAAAAGCTGTCCCTATTGCAGCGTCGTATCCGCTTGTTGCTGCAATACTCGGAGTAGTAATTCTTGGAGAAAGCGTAACCCTGTTGAGAGTTATGGGTACACTGTTTATTATTATAGGAGTATGGTTAGTAAAAAGCTAATCCCGCCGGTTATCTGGGCAGGATTTATTTTTTACCTTTCTTCAATTCCATCGCTTAAATCACCATTTGGTATCTGGGATCTATATTTAAGGAAATCAGCTCATATAATAGAATACATGATATTATCGCTTTTAATCTTTCCGAATTTCAGAACCAATAATATAAGAAGCTGCAATATTGCAGTTTTAATATCCATGTTATATGCTGTTTCTGATGAATACCACCAGAGTTTTGTGCCAGGCAGGAGTATGGAAATTACCGATATGGCATGGGACTGGATAGGCTGCATGATTGCCTATATAATACTTCTAAAGAGAAATTTTCGTGCCAAAGTTTGTAGTTCAAAAGCATAAAGCAAAGACCATTCATTATGATTTCAGGCTTCAGATTGGACTGGTGCTTAAAAGCTGGGTTATCCCAAAAGGACCTTCCTTGGACCCTTTAAAAAAAAGACTTGCCATTGAAGTTGAAGACCACGATTTAAGTTATATACATTTTGAAGGAGAAATTCCTGAAGGGCATTACGGAGCAGGAGAGGTTATAATATGGGACGGCGGAAAATATTCTTTTAATGAGAATTTACCAATTGAAGAACAGTATAAAAATGGAAATATTGAAATTGAGTTATACGGCAAGAAACTTAAGGGTAAATTTAAACTGATAAAAATGGACTGGGACGAAAAGCCGTACAAATGGCTGCTTATAAAAAAGCATGATAAGTATATCACCGGCAAGGACATACTGAAAGAAAAACCCGGCTCAATTATAAGTTTAAGAAGAATAACTTAATGAAACTTTTTTGTTTTAAATCTGTCTAATTAAGTGAACCCCGCCCTTGCATGCAAGAGCGGGGTGAAGGATGAAAAATGATAACTGAAAATATTATCTTAAACGCAGGGAAAAGAGATCCGGATGCATTTCAGAGAATTTATTTAGAATTTAAGGATTTTGTCTGGAATATAGCCTTAAAGACAACAGGAAATCAAACGCATGCTGAAGATGTTACATCAGAAGTTTTTATCAGGCTCTTTAAAAATATAAGAAAATTTGAGTTCCGTTCTTCATTTAAAACCTATCTTTATCGCGTAACAGTAAACACAACTTTGAATTACCTTAAAAAGGAGAACAGAAGAAAAACAAAACATCTTAATGAAGATTTTAAAGAACTGAGGGATTGCCAGATTAAACATGAATTTGATGAAAAGGATCTGGCAGACAAGCTTTTAAGCAAACTGGATATAAACAAGAGGATACTGATTGTTTTAAGGGAAATAGAAGGGTTGTCATATGATGAGATAGCCCGGACTTTAAATATGAACCTTGGCACTGTAAAGACAAATATTTACAGGGCAAGAGATAGGTTAAGAAAAATCTATGAGGAGGTTAAAGATGAAATGTAAGGATTTTAATATGGAAATGATTAACAGGTATATTGATGGGGAACTGAATCCTGAAGAAAAAATCAGGCTCCGGAATCATTTAGAAAAGTGCAAATACTGCAGGAATTATATCAGGGAGATACGGGATATTATTTCAGTAGTTAAAGAAAGAAGAGAAGTTCCTGACAGAGTATGGGAGAGGATAAAGAAGAGAATTCATTTATTTAACAGAAAGAGGTTTGTCTGTCGTTTTATCTTTGTTCCTGCAGTAGCGGTTGCTGTTTTTCTATTTGCTTTTATTTTTTCTGCTAAAAAAGGTATGGATATTTCAGTTGATGATTATATTCAAAAACAGTTGGGTTATTTAAATGGAGAGCCGCTGATAGATAGCAGGTATCTTGAAGTAAAATCTGAAGAATATGTAGTTGATTCGTTGTTAAACGATGAATTGTGATATAAATGTAGTGGGAAAGATTTATCGCACAAGTTGTAGTTGTTTGATTTATCAGGCTTTTGTAGTGGCTTGATTTATCAAGCCCGTAAAAAAAAGGAGGTAAGAGAAATGAAAAGCAGGATTGTTCTAATTTTGTTAGGATTAGTTTTGTTGAATAGTGGTACTGTATTTGCTCGCGAGAGGCATGAAGACAGAATGAAAATGAAGATGCTGAAAGAAGCTCATGGCGAGAAATGGAATCATGGCAAGAAACGAAAGATGATAATGGAAAAATTAGAGTTGACTGATGAACAGAAAGAGAAATTAAGTGAACATCAGCATCAGAATCAGAGAAAAAATATAGCAAATCGTAATGAATTGCAGTTAAAGCATTATGATTTGAAGTATGAGTTGAAAAACAAAGAGATTGATGACCAGAAAGTTAATAAATTAATTGATGAAATTACCGAAATACAGAAACAGATTCTTATAAATAAGGTAGAATCATTGAAGAAATTTAGAGAAGTTCTTAGTGAAGAACAGTGGGATAAGATAAGGCATATGAAAGTTGATGAGTTGTGATAGAGATTGAAATTTTGATTTTTCCCTGTTCATTTCATATAATTAAAGAACTTTCTGCGGAGAGGTGGGTGAGTGGCTGAAACCAACGGTTTGCTAAACCGTCGTACGAGTAAAACTTGTACCGAGAGTTCGAATCTCTCCCTCTCCGCCAACCAGGACAAAGGGCAGAATTATTAAATATCTGTAAAAATTTCGCGGTGCCCCCTGTGGGGGTAATACAACAGGAATCTTCTTCCTCCCCGACGGTGAAATTCTTTTCAGAAATAAAGTTAAACGGTTTTTTATAAGAAAAAGAAAGGGCTTTATCTTTCAAAACAAAATTGCCGCCTTTTAGGGCGGCCTGTTCTGCTATTTCAGAACAGTGAACCTGATTTAACAATAGATAATAAAAAAACTATTTGAAACCTATTTTCCGGGATTTTGTATCCTTTGTGGTCAGCAATTTATTCAGTGTTTTTATTATTTTCTTAATATTTTCTTTGTTATCAACAATATGTGTTGTATACGAATCCGATCTGCGTTCTATTTTACCGATCAAGACTTTTAATTCGCTATTAGTTAAAGCCATTGTTTTCAGTCTTGTAAATGTCCGTATTATCTGAATATTCACTTCTATGGCTCTATCACTGCTTAAAACACTTGATAACATAGCCACTCCGTTTTCTGTAAAAGCATAGGGTTTTCTTCTTAAACCCATTTTTTCAGATTTGGACATCGCAATTTGCGACTTCCAATTTTCGAATTCTTCTCCGGTAAGCTGAAACATAAAGTCCTCAGGAAATCGTTTAATATTTCTTTTTATCTGTTCATTAAGTCTTCGGGTTTCTACTCCGTATAGTTCTGCTATATCTCGGTCTATCATTACTTTCTGGTTACGAATTAAAAATATCTTTTTTTCAATTACTTCTATGGGAATCATTGACTTCATAATGTTGTCTCCTGTTTTGTTTTTTGACAAATTACCCTACATTATGTTATTGTTATATATGTAATATAGCATATTGGGAGATATAATGCAAGATTTACAAGAAATCATAAAGGAAATCAGAAAGCAAAAAGATTATTATGAGAATCAAAAACTAAGATTAAAAAAAGAGATTGCTGAATTACCAAAAGGCTCTATCCAAAAAAGAACTATCAAGAACAATATCTACTATTATCTGCAATATCGAAATAAGGGTAAAGTTACACATGATTATTTAGGAAAAGAAGTATCCCCAGAACTAGCCAAGCAAATAAATAAACGACAGAGGCTGGAAAATAAATTAAAGCCAATTAATGAAAAACTGAAAATACTAAGGAAATTAAAAATTTAATGAATAAATACTTCCTCTATGCAAGAAAATATCTTACAGCTTTTGTCTTTTTGAAACTATTCCTAAATTTGATAAGCAGTTTAAAAAGTTTTCAAATAATGACCAGGCAAATATGCTATAGCTACACATGAAGAATTTTATAAAGATTTGAAAAGATACAGAAAATAATTACCTACTATGACTAAATACTTTGGTTCTTTCTTAAATATTGTGAAGTTAGCGTCTAAAAGTATGTGTAAAAATAAAACTCCAATATCCAAGCGCTAAATAACAAATAAGTTTCAATAATCCTTGAAATTTAGGTCATTGTAATTTAGAAATTGTTTGTAATTTGGTTATTGATTTTTGTGTTGTATTGATGTATTATTACCATCAGAATTAACAGGCAGTTTTTTAATCAGAATAGGTTAAAATTTTGTCTAATGTACTCCGTCATGCCTTTGCTTGTTTCGTTAGGGGTTGTACGGAGTGTGGAGGGGATGTAGCTCAGTTGGGAGAGCGCCACGTTCGCAATGTGGAAGTCGGGGGTTCAAGCCCCCCCATCTCCACCAAGTAAATATTCTGTGAACTCTGTGTCATTGCGAGGGACAGAGTCCCGAATATAGATTGTTTCGTCGCTATCGCTCCTCACAATGACGAGGTTGAGTGAATATTTATTAATATTTAGCAGGATGCAAGAGATATAATGGGTATAGATGACCCGATTTTCAAAAGATCTGGCTGCGATAAAATCCGAAGTGATATATCTCTGGAACTGATACGGCTGATAAAGTGAGAAGGGAAAGAAAGTAATACCATAATATATGAAAAAAATCCTGTTATTATCTGTATTCATGCTGACTTCATTGTGCTGTGATTTTTTACGCGCCGGTGAGGCCGCTTTGAACGGGCAGGCGTCGGTATGGTCTATATTTAATGGCAAACGGCAGGCTGGTATAAGATATATGCCGGAATTAAGGGTATCCAGTCCGCTGGCTGGAGAAAGGGGTCTTGATGCCGTGATGTCGCTCGATGCGTCCGGCTGGGCTCCGTTGGATTCTCCGGCGGATTTTGAAGAGAATGCTGAAGCGGAACTATACCGCTTGTGGTTTCGTTACTCGGCTTCGCAGTTTGAAGCAAGACTTGGACTTCAAAAAATAAACTTTGGGCAAGCAAGGATCCTGCGATCACTAATGTGGTTTGACAGCATAGATGCGCGCGACCCATTAAAATTTACCGATGGAGTGAAAGCTCTGCTCGGTCGCTATTATTTTTTAAATAATGCCAACATCTGGGTCTGGATTTTATCTGAAAATAGAGACAAAAAGGGATTGGAAATATTTGAAACTGATAAGGATAAAATGGAATATGGTGGGCGGTACCAGTTTCCTTTCTTAAAAGGAGAAATGGCATTTAGTATTCACCGGAGGTTCATTGATGCAGCGGACTGGAACAGTAAGATGTCTGTCGGGTTGTCTGATGGCCCTGAGAGCCGCTATGCTTGTGACGGGTACTGGGATATCGGCCCGGGCTTATGGTTTGAAGGAGCAGTAAGTGAAATAAGGGTAACCGGAGCGGAGTCGTTCTGGAATGAGTTCGTGACTATTGGCGCAGATTATACTTTCAGTATCGGGCCGGGAATTCACATGTTATATGAACATTTTATTAAATCTGCTGATGAGGTGGATGTTAAGCGTGAGTTGTCAGCCCTGTCTATAGATTTCAACATAAGCGTGTTTGACAACTTGAATGCTATTGTGTATTACGACTGGGAAGAAAATAAGACCTATTCATTTCTTGGGTTGCGGCGCGCTTATGACAACTGGATGGTCAGCTTAAACTTTTTTTCCGGCAGGGAAGATGATGGCGGTATATATGGCGGTCAGGGCATACAATGCATTCTTGTTTACAATCATTAATAGATGAAAAAAAAGGGTCTTTCGTATAAATAGTGCAGATATCGTCTAAAAGTCTAACAATGCACATTAAATATGAAAGAACCATAAAAAAGGATGGAAGATATGGATGTAGTGAAAATAGAAAACATGGTGAAGCGTTATCCGATGGGGAAGACAGAGTTTACCGCTCTTAAAAGTGTCGATTTAACATTTGAGCAGGGCGAGTTCTGTGGTATTGTCGGGCCAAGCGGCTCAGGCAAGACGACTCTCCTGAACATTATAGGTTCGCTTGATGTTCCAACAGAGGGGAGCGTTACTGTTCTGGATAGAAAGGTAGAAAATTTATCTCATAATGAAGCTGCACGGCTACGCAGTCTGCACATGGGATTCATTTTTCAGACGTATAATCTTTTGCCTGTATATACTGTATATGAAAATGTAGAGTTTCCTTTATTAATCATGAAGATGTCTGAAGAAGAAAGGAAAAAGAAGGTAATGGATGCATTGGAGTGGGTGGGTCTTATGGATAAGTTAAAATCAAGACCATCGCAGCTTTCAGGGGGTGAATCGCAGCGCGTGGCGGTTGCAAGGGCTATTGTTAAAAGGCCTGGGCTTGTGCTTGCTGATGAACCGACAGCAAACCTGGATGCTGATAATTCGCACAATATTTTAAAGATGATGGTTAAATTAAACAATGAGTTAAAGACCACTTTTATTTTTGCGACGCATGATGAAAAAGTTATCAGCTATCTGAAAAGAAAGATTCACCTAATTGACGGCAAAGTCGCAAAAGATGAAGTAATAAATTAATAACACGGGGTAAGTATGATGTTAATACTAAAACTAGCTTACAGGAACTTAGTCGGAGCAGGTTTGCGAACATGGCTCAAGGTGGCTGTCCTTTCTTTATCATATGTGCTTATTATCTGGCATTACGGTTTGCTGACCGGGATGTTCAAGCAGGCTGCCCATGCCATGATCGATGATGAGATAGCAGGCGGTCAGTACTGGCATAAGAATTATGACCCGTATGATCCAATGTCTCTTGATGACAGTCACGGAGTTGTACCCGTGAAATTAGAAAATTTGATAAAAGCAGATAAAGCAACTCCGATATTAATCAGGCAGGCTGCGATATTTCCCGGAGGAAGGATCCAGTCGGTGCTTCTTAAAGGCATAGACCCTGCGCAGAAAATCCTGAATATACCTACAGCTAAACTTGATACAGAAGAAGATATTCTGCCGGTCCTGATCGGGAAACGGATGGCAAAAAGCAATGCATTAAAAATAGACGATTATATAATGATACGCTGGAGGGATGCCAATGGTACGTTTGACGCAGTCGAGGGGAAGATAGTAGAGATAATGAATACACATGTGCCGGCCATTGACAGCAGGCAGTTATGGATCCCTGTAAAGGATATGCAGAAAATGACCTGTCTTGAGGATGAAGCGACAATGGTTATAGTGGAAAGGGATGTTGCAGGGCAGGAGGATCTGCCCGGATGGAAATTCAGGGGCCTTGATTTTCTGCTGAAGGACATAAATGATATAGTAAAGTCAAAAAAAGTCAGCGGCGGTATTATGTATTTTATACTGCTACTTCTTGCAATGATCGCGATATTTGATACCCAGATACTCTCTATTTTCAGGCGCAGGAAGGAGATAGGCACATTAATGGCTCTCGGGATGACGCGTCCTAAGGTGATAGCGCTTTTTACAACAGAAGGCGCATTAATCGGGGTTCTTGCCGCAGTGGCAGCGGCTGTCTACGGTACCCCGTTGCTCTGGCTTTCTGCGACAAAAGGCATATCATTTCCGGAGGAAACGATAGAAGGATACGGTATAGCTATCCCGGCGACACTGTTCCCTTCATATACTGCCGGGCTTGTGTTAGCAACAGTGATTCTCATTATGGTAGTCACAACAATTGTAAGTTACCTACCGACCCGGAAGATCTCAAAATTAAAGCCGACTGAGGCTTTGAAAGGTAAGATGTCATGATCAGGTTTCTTATTAAAGGATTGTTGAGGGATAAATCCAGGAGCCTGTTTCCTGTGTTAACCGTAAGCGCGGGTGTTTTCCTTACGGTATTATTTTATTGTTTTATGCAGGGTGTGTTTGCAGATTTCGTCAAGTCAAGCGCGCAGTTCGATGCCGGCCATGTAAAAATTATGACTCGCGCTTACAATGAGCTTTCGGATCAGTTACCGAATGACCTGGCTATTCTGGGCGCCGGAGAATTGCTGGCAGAGATGCGTGCTGCAGAAGATAAAATGATATGGACCCCGCGTATAAGATTCGGAGGTCTTCTTGATATCCCTGATGAAAACGGGGAAACCCGCGCACAGAGTCCTGTAATGGGGCTTGGTGTGGATCTCTTGGGTAAGGATACTCCGGAAATAGAGATACTTAACCTAAGAAAATCAATAGTCCGGGGAAGACTACCACAGGAAAAGAATGAAATACTGATAAGCGAAGCGTTTGCCGGTAAACTCGGTGTAGATATCGGTGAAAAAGCTACCCTGATAAGTTCAACCATGTATGGCGGTATGGCTGTGTATAATTTTAAAATAGCAGGTATGGTGCGGTTCGGCATGGTCGCTCTTGACAGGAGCACTGTCATCGCTGACATAGAGGATGTCCGCAGCGCTCTTGATATGGAAGACGGCGCAAGCGAGATACTCGGGTTTACTCCCAATATGATGTATGATGAGGAAGAGATGGTGAAACTGGTAAAAGATTTTAACGGGGAATTTTCCAAAGAAGAAGATGAATTCTCGCCGGTCATGTTCAGTCTGAGCGAGCAGGGCGGGCTCGGGGAGTATCTTAACCTGGTAAAATCCATGGGAGGCATAATCGTCCTTGTTTTTATGTTTGCGATGTCTATCGTACTCTGGAATTCAGGGCTCTTAAACAGCCTGCGCCGCTACGGGGAGATAGGGGTGCGGCTTGCAATGGGTGAGCCAAAAGGCGCGCTTTACCGCAGGACGATCGCCGAATCGGTGGCAATAGGTATTATCGGTTCGGTCATCGGGACGATATTTGGTCTGGCAATCTCATACTACCTGGAGCATGTGGGACTTGATTTCAGCAGCATGATGCAGAATTCCAGCGTGCTCATCCCTAATGAATACCGGGCGCGCGTGACGACAACAAGTTATATAATAGGATTTATCCCGGGGGTTCTCGCGTCGGTAATAGGCACAATGTTTGCGGGTATAGGGATTTACAGGAGACAGACCTCGCAGTTATTTAAGGAACTTGAAGTGTGAAGAAGTTGAAAGTGTAAGGTTGAAAGTTGAAAGCAATGACATTAAGTAATAAGGTAATAAAGTAATATGGAAAGAAAGGAATAAAGTAATATGGAAATATGGAAATAAAATGAAAAGTAATATGGAAATATGGAAATATGGAAATAAGGGAATTTGTTACTTTATTATTTTATTACTTTATTATTTTGTTACTTTAGGCTATGCGGGAGAACTGACAGGCGAAGCTATCTTAAAGAAGGTGGATAATAATTATGTTTCCGAGAACCGAAGGGCTGTTTCTACAATGATTATAAAAGGGAGAAGGTCAACCCGTACCATAAAGGCAAGGTCGTGGATACAGGGTATGGATAAATCATTTACCGAGTATTTGTCGCCAGCCCGGGAGAAAGGCACTAAGATGCTCAAGCTCAAGGACGAGTTATGGATCTATTCGCCGTCAGCGGACCGTGTTATCAGGATAGCGGGCCATATGCTCAGGCAGTCTATGATGGGCTCCGATGTGTCGTATGAGGACTCTATGGAAGACCCGAAACTTAGCAATATGTATGACGCAAAATTAATAGGGGAGGAAACCATAGGTGTCAGAAGTTGTTATGTCCTAAAGTTAACTGCTAAAAAAGATAATATAGCGTATTATTCCCGTAAGATGTGGGTGGACAGGGAGCGGTATCTTCCGCTTAAGGAGGACCGTTATGCGAAGAGCGGCAAGCTTTTAAAGACTTTTGTTATTAATGAAGTATTTAAAGCAGGAGACCGCTGGTATCCCAGGAGAATGGTTTTTAGAGATGTCTTGAAAAAAGGTTCGGGAACAGAATTTATCATTGATTCTATTGAATTCAATGTTAAAATACCTGCGCATATTTTTTCCAAAGCGTCTCTGCGCAAATAGTAAAACCAGGTAAAAATCTAATGATACACGGTTACCGGCGTTTGATTTTCCATATTTAAATTTATACAATCTTTTTAAAAAGGAAAAAACATGTCATATTTAGTAATAGCAAGAAAATACAGGCCTCAGGAGTTTGGTGAAGTTGTAGGCCAACAACACATCACCAGAACCCTGAAAAATGCCATAAAGTTTGACAAGATATCCCACGCTTATCTTTTTACAGGCCCGAGGGGTATCGGCAAGACAACTACTGCAAGAATTTTTGCAAAAGCCGTAAATTGTAAAAATAGAAAAGCAGAAGAACCATGCAATAATTGCGTTACCTGCAGGGAGATTACAAATTCTGGATCTGTAGATGTTATTGAGATAGATGCTGCGTCTAACCGCGGAATAGATGAAATAAGACGGCTCCGGGAGAATATTAAATTTGCTCCTTCAAATGCAAAATACAAGGTCTATATTATAGATGAAGTTCATATGCTTACCAAGGAAGCTTTTAATGCTATCCTTAAGACACTTGAAGAGCCACCTTCTCATGCAATATTTATAATGGCGACAACAGAACCTGAAAAAGTGTTAGATACCATAACTTCAAGATGCCAGAAGTTTAATTTTAAATTAATACCTGAAATTTTAATTAAAGAAACCCTGCAGGATATAGCTGAAAAAGAAAACATCAAATATGAAGAAGATGGCCTTACCATGATAGCAAGAGCGGGTGGCGGCAGTATGCGGGATGCCGAGAGTATCATGGATCAGGCAGTCTCTTACTCCGAGGGTAGAGTTGTCGCAGAAGATATAAGTGAACTTTTAGGATTAATTCCAAGGGATGTTTTGTTTTCGTATACGGAATTTATAAAAAACAGGGAGGTTAAGAAAGCATTGGAACTTACCCATGACCTTTTAAAAAAAGGGCATAATCTCAATCACCTCTTTAATGACCTCTTAATGCATTTTAGAAATCTGATGTATGCCAAAGTATTTGGAAAAGCCACAGGTTTCCTTGGATTTAATAAGGATTACTCAGAAAAGCTTTCCGATGCTGCAGAAGATTTTTCAAAGGAACAGTTAGTCTGGATTACTGAATTTCTTACAAAAAATTCCCAGAGAATGAAGTATTCTGAAAATATTCATATAGTGATGGATACAATAATTTTCAAGTTATGTCAGAGATATGTAAGTTTTGATGATATTTTAAATATGGTAGAACAGGAGAAGCCTGAAATTGAAGATTATATGCCTGAAATAAAATCCGAAACAAAACCAAAAAAAGGTGGAAGATGGGAAAAAATTATTGACTTAATAAAGAAGGAATCACAGCCTCTTTATCATTCCCTTAAGGAAACAAAAGCCTCACTTAAAGGGAAAGAGATTTTAATAACATACAATGGAAGTTTAGATTTAACTGAAAGGCATAACCAGATACTTAAGAGTAAAATAAAAGAAGTAATGGGGGAAGAGTACTATCCTAAGATTTTAAAACAGCCTAAAGAGGTTGAGACAGATAACATTAAACCAAAAAAAGAGTTTGTCAGTCTTGCCCGGATTGAGGAAGAAGAGCCCATAGTAGGGGGAATAGTGGATTTATTTGGAGGAAGGATAGAAAAAAAATGATAGAGATTGGATCTCTATCATTCTAAATGGAGGATTTAGATAATGGATATAATGAAGTTAATGAAGCAGGCTAAGAATTTAAAGAAAATACATGGTGAAATTTCAAAATGCAGTGTTGAAGATGAAGTAGCCGGAGCTAAATTAGTCTTGAGCGGAAGCGGTAAAGTAAGAAATTTTGAAATCACTGATGAATTATATAATAAAGGTAAAGAAGCAGTTGAGAATTCTACAGCTAAAGTAATTGATTCCTGTATTAAAAAGCAGGTGGAACTATATAAAGATAAGGCAAAAGAGGCAATGGGGGGAAATATTCCCGACTTTTTGTAATGCAAAATTCAAAAATCAAAATGCAAAATGAAACATTCATGGGCTCATGACACACAAAAAAGGATCAAAATCCCCCTATACCCCCCTTTATTAAAGGGGGGATTTTCAGGTAAAAACTTGTGCTTTTGTGACTTGTGCACTTGTGCGCTAATATAATGTATAGACTTCCTGATTCAGTAGAAAAATTAGTAAATGCTCTTTCCCGTCTTCCCGGGATCGGGCCTAAGACTGCCCAGAGGCTTGCTTTTTATATTATAAAATCCCCTGAAGATGAGGCATTTGAACTTTCCCGGTTTATACAGGATGCAAGGGAATCTATTCACTACTGCAAGACTTGCGGTAATTTTACTGATAAAGAAGTATGCAGTATCTGTTCCTCTCATGTAAGAGATCATACTACAATCTGTGTGGTTGAAAATCCACAGGATATTACTGCTATTGAATCATGGGGGGAATATAACGGGCTCTATCATGTACTTATGGGGTCGCTTTCCCCGTTAGATGGAATTGGCCCGGAGGATTTAAATATCAGTAAACTTGTAGAACGTCTTAAGAATTCTTCCGCTAAAGAAGTCATACTTGCTACAGATCCAAATGTGGAAGGCGAAGCCACTGCTGCTTATATAAAGGAGATTTTAAAGGATTCTCCTGTAAAAATAACAATGCTTGCCCATGGAATACCTGTAGGCGGTAATTTAGAGTATGCGGACGGGGTAACTCTTGGAAAAGCTATGGAGGGCAGAAGAGAATTTTAAAATGTAAGAGGCTTAGCCTCTTACATTTTATATCTGGCCGAGTTTTTTATAATATTCGTGTTTGTCTTTTTTGAATTGAACTGCCTGTTTGTATAAATCATCTGCAATTTCAGGAAATTGTCTTTTCAAAGTATTATAACGGACTTCATTCATAAGAAAATCCATCATATCTGATTTAGGATCTTTAGTTTCATAGATAAACGGGTTTTTACCTTCCTTTACTATTTGGGGATTGTATCTGTAAATCGGCCAGTATCCTGACAGAACAGCATTCTTTTCTTCTAAATATGTTTTACTCATATCAAATCCATGCGCAATACAGGGAGTATAAGCAATTATTAAAGATGGCCCGTTGTAGGCTTCAGCTTCAAGAAATGCTTTTATAGCCTGAACCGGATTAGCGCCAAGAGCAATTGAAGCAACATAAATATAACCATAGCTCATGCACATAAGCCCGAGGTCTTTTTTCCCTGTTTTTTTACCGGATGCTGCAAATTTTGCAACAGATGCAAGCGGTGTAGCCTTGGATGCCTGTCCGCCTGTGTTTGAATATACTTCTGTGTCAAGAACAAGGATATTTATGTTTTTGTTTGATGCCAGTACATGGTCAAGGCCGCCATAGCCGATATCATAAGCCCACCCGTCCCCGCCAACACACCATATTGATCTGTCAACAATGTAATCCTGCAGTTCAATGATTTTTTTCACAACAGGATTTTGAGGCGCTGATTTTAATAATTCTTTTGTTTTTTTTGCAGCTTCCTGAGCTTCTTCATCATAGGCTTCCCATATAGAGAGGTTTTTGTTTAATGCTTCTTTTAAGTCATTGCTTATTTCTTTTTCAAGCAGTTTTTCAATGTTGGATTTTAACTGTTTTCTATTGGCATCAACTGCAAGCCTCATTCCATAACCGTATTCTGCATTATCTTCAAACAGAGAGTTTGCCCACACAGGCCCTTTGCCTTCTTTTGTTTTAGTATACGGAGTTGTAGGAAATGTCCCTCCATAGATAGAAGAACAGCCTGTAGCATTTGCTATCATCATTCTTTCACCAAACAGTTGAGTTGCTAATTTTACATACGGAGTTTCACCGCAGCCTGCGCAGGCTCCTGAAAATTCAAATAAAGGTGTTTTAAACTGAGTTCCTTTAATTGTTGTAATTGGCGCTCCGTCTAAAATATTATCAGGCAGGTTTTCAAAAAATTCTACATTTTCATTTTCACCTGTTTTTCTTGCTTCTTCAATACTTTCAAATGCAAGCGCTTTGTCTTTTGTCGGGCATATATTAATGCAGTTTCCGCATCCGACACAATCTTCAGTATAAATTTGAATTTTAAATTTAAGTTCCCTGTCATTTTTAGTCCTGGATTTTACAGTATTAAATGCAGAAGGCGCATCTTTTAATTTATCAGGTTCTATCTGTTTTGCCCTGATTGCTGAATGAGGACAGATGAGAGAACACATGGCGCATTGAATACAATTTTCAGGTATCCATTTGGGAACTACAGGTGAAACTCCTCTTTTTTCAAGTTTTGTTGTTCCAGTCGGAACCGCTCCGTCCAGAGGCATATCTGAAACCGGAATGTCATCGCCCTTCAGGTGCATAATCTTTTCTATTACATTCTTTGCAAAAGAAGAGGCATTATCCGGGATTAATTTTTCAGATTTGAAAGATGTTGTTATATCTTCCGGATATTTAATTTCCTTTAATGCATCTGAAGTTTTGTCAACTGCATCCCAGTTCATTTTAACAATATGCTCGCCTTTAGCTGAGTATGTTTTTTTTATGGCGTCTTTTATTAATTTTATTGCTTTATCTTCGGGAAGTATTCCCGATACTTTAAAAAACGCAGCCTGCATAACAGTATTTATCCTGTTGCCGAGTCCAACTTCATTAGCTATTTTTAGAGCATTTATATTATAAAATTTAATTTTCTTATTTATTATTGTTTCTTGCATATTTAGGGTTAAACGATTAAATGCTTCTTCATTGCTCCATTCTGAATTAAGAAGGAAAATACCACCTTCATTTATCCCCTTTAGTATATCGTATCTTCCAATATAGGCATGATTGTGCAGGGCAATAAAATCAGGTTTAGTTATTAAGTAAGGAGATTGAATTTTACTTTTCCCGAATCTCAGGTGGGAAATAGTTATGCCTCCGGATTTTTTTGAGTCATAGGAAAAGTACGCCTGGGCATACATATCTGTATTATCGCCAATTATTTTTATTGAATTTTTGTTAGCGCCGACTGTTCCGTCAGAACCAAGCCCCCAGAATATACATCTTTTTGTGTCTTCTAATTCTGCGTCAATCTCTTCATTAATTTTAACGGAGAGGTTAGTTACATTGTCATTAATTCCAACTGTAAAATTATGAAAACAGTCTCCGTCAAGATGGTCAAATACACCTTTTACCATTGTCGGTGTAAATTCTTTTGAACTGAGTCCGTATCTGCCGCCGATAATTTTTAGGTTTTTTCCTGATAAAGCTGTCATTACATCCATGTACAATGGCTCTCCAATTGCACCCGGTTCTTTTGTCCTGTCAAGTACAGCTATTTTTTTAACTGTAGAAGGAATTGATTTAATAAAAGAGGCAACTGAGAAAGGCCTGTAAAGCCTGACTTTGACTGCTCCGACTTTTTCGCCTTTTTTTGTTAAATAGTTTACTGTTTCTTCAATTGTATCACAGGCGGAACCCATTGCAATTATGATTTTTTCTGCATCAGGAGCGCCTACATAATCAAATAAATGGTACTGCCGTCCAATTTTTTCAGCTAAGATGTCCATATATTTTTGAATAATTTGAGGAGCTTTGTCATAATATTTATTAACAGTTTCTCTCCCCTGAAAAAATACATCAGGATTTTGAGCCCCGACTTTCAGGAAAGGTTTATCCGGATTTAAAGCTAATTTACGGAAGTTCTCAACATATTTCATGTCAAGCATTGAAGCCATTGTATCATAGTCTATCATTTCTACTTTTTGTATTTCATTGGAAGTTCTGAATCCATCAAAGAAATTTAAAAATGGGATTCTAAGTTCAAGTGTTGAAAGATGGCAAATGACAGCTAAATCCATTACTTCCTGAACAGAAGCAGTAGCTATTAAAGCAAATCCTGTGTTTCTAACAGACATAACATCAGAATGATCGCCAAATATTGATAGTGACTGGGAAGCTAATGACCGCGCTGATACATGAAATACAGTTGGCAGCATTTCACCTGCGATTTTATGCATATTTGGTATCATTAACAGTAGTCCCTGGGATGCGGTAAATGTTGTTGTCATGGAACCGGCGGACAGCGCGCCGTGAAGAGCGCCTGAGGCGCCGCCTTCCGACTGCATTTCAATTACATCCAACTCCTGACCGAAGATATTTTTTCTGTGATGAGCTGCCCAGAAATCAGCTAATTCTCCCATTGTAGAGGATGGGGTAATAGGGTATATTGCGGCAACTTCACTAAAAGCGTATGCAACATGAGTTGCAGCAGTATTCCCGTCAATCGTTGACATTTTTATGTTCATTATTAGTCTCCTTTTATTTTCATTTTTCAACAAATTTAACATATGAATAATATTATGTCAAGTGTTGTGCGTGGGTTTTAGATGACAGTTGTCAGATTGTTGAAATTGTGCTATACTTTTTAAAATAATATTAAAAGTGGAGGTTTTTAATTATGGACATTATGGGAATTTTACAGGCAGCAGTGAAACACAATGCTTCGGATATTCATATTGTTCCAGAACGCCCGCCTTTTTTAAGAATTAACGGGCAGATGCGGAGTTTGAATGTAGAGTTGCTTTCAAAGGAAGATACCGAGAGGATTATTTTTGGCGCTTTAACTGAAAAATTAATTGAAAAGTTTAAGTTGGAAGGAGAATTAGATACCTCTCTTACAGCGGAGGGTA
Source organism: Deltaproteobacteria bacterium (assembly GCA_048634875.1). Lineage (GTDB taxonomy): Bacteria > CG03 > SLGR01 > SLGR01 > JBDRKX01 > JAIVZN01. The sequence goes on from JAIVZN010000007.1 coordinate 16,833, forward strand.
TTGGAAGGTTCAGGGTAAATGTCCTTCGGCAGAAAGACGGACTTGGAGCGGTGCTTCGTGTTATTCCTACTGATATACCTGAACCGGAGGAAATCAGCCTTGATGATGTTATAATTAATCTCACAAAAGTACCTCGTGGAATGATACTGGTGACAGGTCCTACAGGAAGCGGTAAATCAACTACGCTTGCCAGTATGATTAATTTAATAAATAAGGAGAGGCGGGAGCATATACTTACAATAGAGGACCCTATTGAATATGTGTACCCTAAATTAAATTGTGTGATTACCCAGAGAGAAATAGGAAGTCATTCTAATGGTTTTAAAGAAGCTCTAAAAAGGGCACTCCGACAGGATCCTGATGTAGTGCTTATAGGAGAGATGAGAGACCTGGAGACAATTAGTTCAGCGCTTACACTTGCTGAGACAGGCCATCTTGTTTTTGCAACGCTGCATACTACAGATGCGGCACAGACTATAGATAGAATCATTGATGTATTTCCTCCTTTCCAGCAGCAGCAGGTCAGGACACAGCTTTCAGTAGTGCTTAAGGCAGTCATATGCCAGCAGCTTCTCCCAAAAGCTGACGGGAAGGGAAGAGTAGCTGTTCGTGAAATTATGATTGCTAATTCGGCAATATCAAATCTTGTAAGAGAAGGGAAAACCCATCAGATATACAATGCCATTGAAGTCGGTTCCAAGGTCGGAATGAAAAGTCTGGATAAATGTTTATTAGAGCTTGTTAAAAAGGGCACTATTACATATGAAACTGCAATTTCAAAAGCAAATAATCCTGGTCTTATGCAAAAATTATTTCAGGGATGAGGATGGGAGATTGAAGATTGGAGATTGAAGATTGAAGATGAAAATAATTGAGACCTAAAAATACATTTTTTTGCTCCGGAGACTAAAAAGTCACAAGTTGCAAAAAATGCATAATCTAGGACTCAATTAAAGAGTTTATTTACGCATGATGATTGAAAAAATAAAAAATATTCCAATATTCAGGGCATTTCCTGAAGAGGTTCTAAAGGAATTAACTTCATACATAAAATTAGAAAATTTTAAGGAAGGAGATATTATATTCAGTGAGGGTGATGAAGGTAATTCTATGTATATTATTGAAGAAGGAGCGGTAGAAATTAAAAAGAAAGATAAGACATTGACTCTGTTTAAGGATGGGGATATGTTCGGAGAAATGGCATTGTTTGAAAAAGGAAAACGCAGCGCGGATGCAGTATCAAAATATAATACTATACTTTATAAAATAAACAGTCAGGATTTCAAAAGATTTTTATTTGACCATCCTCAAGTAGGCACTCAATTTCTTTTTGATGAAATACAGGAAATGTCCAGGCGGCTTAGAAAAACCTCCCAGTATCTTATAACAGTTTTTGAGACAGGGAAAATTGTAGGTGGAAATTTTAATTTAAATGAGATGGCTGAAAAGATACTGAACAAATTATTAGAAGATGTGAAATCAGCGACAGGCGGGATGATACTGCTTTTAAACCCGTTTACCGAGATGTATGATGTAGCATGCCAGATGAATATAAATATACTTGATCCGGAGGAAACTATAGAACTGATAAATGAGAATAACGGGAACAATATATACCACACGCAGGAATCAGGTATTGTTTTTGGTGTGCCTTTAAAAGAAGAGAAAAAGATTCTTGGCTATATAACGATGGAGAAAAAGGATACAAAAGAACTCTTTTCTACTGATGAGGAAATTATTATTACAGCAGTAGGAAATCAGGTTGGATTGGGTATATTAAATGCTTACAATAAACAGGAGGAAGAAGCCCGCATAAGACTCCAGCAGAGTAAAATGAAGGGATATTGAGAAAAACTGTAAGCAAAATTTTAACAGGGCTTGCCTGCGGGGTATTACTTTTTTTTATAGGAAATAAAATAGGAAACTTCCTGTTTCCTGTGAGGGACAGCTTTAAAATTCTTGTAAAGGAGAGGAAAATAAAAACCGGCGATTCTCTCTATACAATGTTGCGAAAAGAATTTCCTGTAAAAGAAACTGTTCTATTAGGAAAAGCATTAAACAGGATATATGATGTTAAAACAGTTAAGCCCGGAGATAAGTATAAAATTTATTATTCTACTTCGCATGAGATTTTAAAGTTTGTATATATTCCGTCTCCTCTTGTTAATTATGTTGTTGACAGGTCAAGTAATGGGTTTATAGTAAGCAAACTTGTTCCTGAAATTGAAGAAGAAATAGTAGCAGTAAAGGGAGTAATAAAAAGCAGTCTTTATGAAAGTATGGTTGCCTCCGGCGTAAATGTCAGAACCATAATGAATTTTGCTGATATTTTTCAGTGGCAAATAGATTTTTTTACTGAAGTGAGACCTGAAGATAAATTTTTATTAGTTTTCAGTCAGTATTTTATAGATGGGAAACCGGTAGAAAGCGGACATATACTTGTTGCAGGATATAAAGGAGATGTGGGGAATTTTACCGCTCTCAGATTCAAAAACGGCGGGGTTCCTGACTACTTTGATTCTGAAGGAAATTCATTTAGAAAGCAGTTTTTAAGGGCGCCGTTGAATTATAAAAGAATAAGTTCGTATTTCTCATACAGAAGGATGCACCCGATATTAAAATATGTAAGGCCGCACCTTGGTATAGATTATGCGGCCCCTATAGGAACTCCAATATCAACTATAGGTTCAGGAAGAGTTACTTATGCCGGCTGGAAGGGTGGATTCGGGAGAACCGTTATTGTAAAACATAATTCAATATATACGACCCAGTACGGACATTTAAAAGGTTATGCAAGAGGAATAAGAAAAGGGGTTTATGTAAAACAGGGCCAGGTAATTGGTTATGTCGGGAGTTCAGGCCTTTCAACAGGCCCTCATCTTGATTTCAGGATAAAAAAATATAGTAAACCTGTAAATTTTTTAAGGCTAAAACTTCCTTCTGCAAAATCAGTTTCTAATAAAAACAAGGAAGAATTCAATAAGAAGGTTGAGCGCGCGAGATTTTATTTAATGTGTCTTGAATCAGACTATTTTTCAGGTAAAATAGGTTTAATAGAAGATTATAAAAAAATTGCTTTATATCAGACGAAATTACAGAAATAAGGTATCTGCTGATTTAACAAATTATGAGGTTAAATGGAAGGAGACAGATTTATTTGTTTCAACTAAAGGGGATTGTAGTAGGCAGGCTTATTCTGTATTGAAAAAGCTAAGGTTTCAAGTTGAAAATTATATTAAAAAGTATCCTGAGTTTAGAACTAAAATGGAGCCTGAGCGGGTTGTTGAAGGTATGCCTGAAGTAATAAAGAAGATGGTTAATGCTTCAAAAAAAACCGGTGTAGGGCCAATGGCTGCAGTTGCCGGCGCAATAGCTGAAGAAGTAGGACTTGATTTAATGAAGTATTCAAATGAGGTCATAGTTGAAAATGGGGGGGATATATTTTCTAAAATAGACAGTCAAAAAACAGTTGCAATATTTGCAGGTAAATCTCCGTTTAGTATGAAAATTGGCGTGAAGCTCAAACCGGGAAAAATCCCGTTTGGTGTCTGCACTTCTTCAGGAACTGTAGGGCATTCCATATCATACGGCAACGCGGATGCGGTGGTTTGTATTTCTCCCGGCGCGGCGCAGGCAGATGCCTCTGCTACTGCGATTGGTAATATTGTAATAAAAAAAGTTGATTTGAATAAAGGGCTTGAATATGCCAGTAAGTTAGGAGTTTCAGGTTGTCTTATAATATTTGGGGATAAGATTGGAATGATAGGAGATATTGAAATTTGCAAAATCCATTAAAAATAAGTTATAAATTATAAATTATGAGTTATGAATTATAACTTATCACTTATAACTCCTAACTTATAACTTAATAAGAAAGTTATGGCTAAAACTATTAGAGAAATAAACGAAAAGATAAAAAAAGGCAGCGCTGTTGTTGTTACTGCTGTAGAAATGATAGATATTGTACAGTCTAAAGGCGCAAAAGATGCAGCGGAGCATGTAGATGTAGTAACTACAGGAACTTTTGGGCCTATGTGTTCCTCAGGTGTTTTTCTTAATTTTGGACATACAAACCCAAAAATGAAGATGCAGGAGGTGTGGCTGAATGATATTCATGTATGTTCAGGTCTTGCTGCTGTTGATGTTTATATTGGCGCTACAAGTATGCCTTCAAATGACCCTTTAAACAGAATTCATCCGGGTAAGTTCTTATATGGAGGCGGTCATCTTATTGAAGATTTAGTATCCGGAAATAAAATTAAACTCAAAGCTGCTTCATGCGGAACTGATTGTTATCCGGCAAGAGAGTTTGAAACTGAAATTACCTTAAATGATATAAATGAAGCAATCATGTGTAACCCGAGAAACGCATACCAGAATTATAACTGCGCTGTGAATCTTTCCAATAAAACAATTTATACATACATGGGAATATTAAAACCTGATTTAGGTAATGCAAATTACTGCTCGGCAGGCCAGCTTTCGCCGCTTTTAAATGATCCTGAATACAGGACTATTGGTATTGGTACAAGAATTTTTCTTGGCGGCGCCGAGGGGTTTGTTACATGGCATGGAACCCAGCATTCTCCCTGTGTTAAAAGAGACGGGAAAGGTATTCCTGAAGTTCCGGCAGGAACAATTATGGTTACCGGGAATTTAAAAGAGATGTCACCCGAGTGGCTGAAAGGCGTGTCAATGGTAGGGTATGGAGCAAGTTTAATGGTGGGAATAGGTATACCCATTCCTGTACTTGATGAAGGTATTGCCAGAAGTTGCGGTTCATCAGATGAAGAAATTTTCTGCCCGGTTGTTGATTACTCTGAAGATTATCCCAATGCTACAGGAAGGACACTTGGAAAAGTAACTTATAGCGAGTTGAAATCAGGTACAATAAAAGTAAAGGGCAGAGATGTGCCGTCTGCGTCATTATCTTCTTTATGGAATGCGCTTGAAATAGCAAATATCTTGAAGGAGTGGATTACAGAAGGGAAATTTCTGATTGGAGAACCTCAGAAACTGCTCCCTGATTCAAGATCAGGTATAGAGTTTAAAAATTTGGCATGAAAAAGAAAAAAATAGTATTGCATTTTCAAAGAAGCCTTGTAAACCAGCCTATTGTTGACAAGTTAATTAAAAATTATGATTTAAGTTTTAATATTTTAAAAGCGCAGATTCTTCCTGATGAGGAGGGTTTGATGGTGCTTGAGCTTTCGGGAGATGATAAAAATTACGAAAATGGAATAAATTATCTTAAAAGTTCAGGAGTTTCAATTCAGCCGCTTTCAAAAGATATAAAGAGAGATGAAAATAAATGCACACACTGTGGTGTCTGCGTGGTAATGTGTCCGACAGATGCTTTGCGCATAGATAAAGAAACAAGGAAGGTTATATTTGAATCAGATAAATGTATAGCCTGTGAATTATGTATTGACCCCTGTCCTACAAGGGCAATGGAACTGCATTTTTAGAAAGGTAGAAAAATGTTAGAAGAGATTAAAGTTACAAAATCAATTATAAAGAATAGTGTTGACGAATTCTTGAATAATCTTGATGTAGATGTTGTTATAGGAGGAGGGGGGCCTGCAGGAATGGTTGCAGGAACATATCTTTCTAAAAAAGGAAAAAAAGTGGTTCTATTTGAAAGGAAACTTTCTCTTGGTGGAGGAATGTGGGGCGGTGGAATGATGTTCCCTAAAATTGTTGTTCAGAAAGAAGCTTTAGATATCCTTGATGAATTTAACATTAATTACAAAGAAGATGAAGGAAATTTTGTAGCTTCTTCCATAGAGGCTGCAGGTAAACTTGTTGCAGGATGCTCGGACGCGGGTTGTAAAATTTTTAATTGCATTTCCATAGAAGATGTAATGATTCGTGAAGACTATATATCAGGTGTGGTAATAAACTGGACAGCAGTTGAATCAGCCGGGTTTCATGTTGATCCTGTTGCAGTTAAGTCAAAAGCAGTTATAGATGCAACAGGTCACCCGCTTGAAATATGCAGGATAGTTGAAAGAAAAACCGGCAGACTCAATACATCTACCGGAAAAATTATTGGTGAAAAATCAATGTGGGCGGAAAAAGCCGAGTCAGTAGTAATTGAGAATACAAAAGAGATTTATCCAGGGTTGTATGTATGCGGGATGGCCGCAAATGCGGCATATGGCGCACCAAGGATGGGACCAATTTTTGGCGGAATGCTTCTGTCCGGTAAGAAAGTAGCTGATATTATAGATAACTTGATATGATATCCAGTAAAAGTTGTGTAAAAATGCCCATTTAAACAGTCTGGGTTAAAACTGATAAAATGGAATTTAAGAATAGTATAACAATTTCGACAATATTACATGTGCTTGTGATTGTTTTAGTTCCCGGTTTTAAATTTGCTCAGATACAGACTGACTGGATTGAGGTATCTGTAGTAACATTTCCGAATATGAAGGATATGACTCCTGACTGGCAACCAGGGAGAAGAGCAATACCTCAGCCGTCAAAAAAAATACCTGAAATAGATAAATCCGAACTGCCGTTTCCTGTAGAAGAAAGCGATATAGGTATCCCTGTGGAAAGAGAGAGCGAGGAACTGCCTGAATCGGCATTAAAGAGAGATTTTGAACAGATAGTGGAAGAAAAATTTGAAAAAATTATACCCGGAAGAAAAGACAGAAAGGGAATTGTTGAAGGTTTGGGAGAAGATAGCGACCTTATAATTTCAGGGCCGGTTTCAAAAAGAGTAGTAATCAGACCGGTCAAACCAAAATATCCTGCATGGGCAGAAGATAAAGGAGTGGAAGGTGAGGTGGAGTTGAAGTTCTGGGTAGCTCCTGAAGGCATGGTTACTTCTGTTGAACTGACAAGGACTTCAGGGTATCCTGATTTTGATTCACGGGCAATGGAGGCATTAAAAAAGTGGTTGTTTTCACCGCTTGGAAAGAATGAAGAACAGAAAGCGCAATGGGGAACAATAACTATAAAATATTCCTTGAAGTAGCAGCATCTACGGCTAAATTGGCGGGAAAATTGCTTCTGGACAGTTTTTGCGGTAAAAGGGAAATAAATTATAAAGGCCGCATAGACCTGGTTACAGAAATGGATAGTTTAAGCGAGAAACTCATTGTAGGTAATTTAAAGAAAGAGTTTCCTTCGCATAGTATAATTGCTGAAGAGGGAAGCAGGAGAGATATGGATTCTGAATATTTATGGATTATAGATCCATTAGATGGAACTACAAACTATGCTCACGGGTTTGGTTTTTTTGCTGTCTCAATTGCGTGTGGGAAAAAAAACGAAGGTATAGTTGCAGGTGTTGTTTATGCTCCATACTTAAATGAATGTTATACTGCCATGAAAGGTAATGGCGCATGCTTAAATGGTAATCCGATAAAGGTAAGTGATACAGAAACCATAGAAAAATCACTGATTGCAACAGGTTTCCCGTATGATGTAAAAGAATCGCATGACAACATTGATTATTTCAACAGGTTTCTTGTGCTCGCTCAGGCTTTAAGAAGGCCCGGTTCAGCGGCAATAGACCTCTGTGGAGTTGCGGCAGGGAAATTTGACGGGTTCTGGGAGCTTAAGCTGCATCCCTGGGATACTGCTGCAGGGAGTTTGATTGTTACTGAGGCGGGTGGCATGATAACAGATTTTAAAGGCGGTATTTTTAATCCATATAAAAAGGAAGTTTTAGCAACCAACGGTTTAATACACGAAGAAATGATGGAGATTTTAAATGAGCGATAATTATGATATTGTTATAATAGGCGGCGGGCCCGCAGGAATGACAGCCGCTATGTATGCGGCAAGAGCCGGAATGAGGACTTTGATTATTGAAAAGGCTCTTGTTGGCGGCCAGTTATGGTTGTCGGAATCTATAGAAAATTATCCGGGTTTTCCTGAGGGAATTACAAGCGCAGGTTTAGCGGATAATATGAAAAAACAGGCAGAGAAATTTGGCGCCGTGCTTTTAAAAGATGGAGCAGAAAGAATTTTAAATGATAATGAAGATTTTATTATTGAAACTTATGCAGGTAAAAGAATAAGCGCTCCTGGAGTAATAGTTACAGCAGGCGCGTCTATGAAAACTCTTGGTGTTAAAGGTGAGAACGAGTTTTTAGGGAAGGGTGTTTCGTATTGCGCTGTATGTGATGGCCCGCTTTTCAGGGATAAAGCGGTTGCTGTTGTCGGCGGTGGAAATACTGCCTGTGAGGAAGCAATATATCTCACAAGATTTGCAAGTAAGGTTTATTTAATACACCGCAGGCCCGCATTACGGGCAATAAAAAATATAAGGGATAAGGTAGAAAATAACCAGAAAATAGAATTACTTCTAAGAAAAGAAGTTTTTCAAATAAACGGAGATGAATTTGTAAAATCCATAAAATTTAAAGATGGGTGTATTTTAGATGTTGAAGGAGTATTTATTTTTACAGGGCTCGAGCCTGCTACAGAATGTGTAAAAGATACAGTTTCAATGGAAAAAGGCTTTATTGTTACTGATGAAAATCTTATGACTTCTATGACAGGGATTTTTGCAGCAGGGGATTGCCGGTATGGCGCACTCCGGCAGGTTGTTTCAGCCTGCGGGGAAGGCGCAAAAGCTTCGGAAGAGGCAAGAAAGTATGTGGAAAAAAAGAAAGGGACATCATATGATTGGTGAAGGTAGTAATTCAGAGATAAAAAGTATGAAAAAGAATGTTGTACTTATAATTAGAGATGGCTGGGGTATAAATCCCAACCCGGAGTATAATGCTGTTATTAATGCTAAAACACCCAATATGGATATGTTTTTAAAACAATATCCCAAGACAATATTAGAATCGGCAGGAAAAGTGGTTGGGTTGCCGGAAGGTTACCAAGGATCTTCAGAGGTAGGACATCTTAATATGGGAGCAGGAAGAATTGTAATGCAGGAAGTAACAAGAATAAATGAGGCAATGGAACAAGGGTATTTTTTTGAAAATCCTAACTTCAAGAATATTATTAATAATTGTAAAAAAAATAATTCAGCCTTGCATTTAATGGGCCTTGTTCAAGATGAAGGAGTCCATGCTCATCAGGATCATTTATTTAAAATTATGGAATATGCAAAAAATGCCAATATTAAAAAGTTATATATTCATTTTTTTTCTGATGGAAGAGATACTCCGCCAAGAAGCGCATTGGGGTTTCTTCACGTCTTAGAGGAAAAGATAAAAGAGTATCAGATAGGCAAAGTCGGCACATTAATGGGAAGATATTATGCAATGGACAGGGGAGAAAATTGGCAGTTGACGGATCAGGCATATAACGCACTTACAAACGCTGAAGGCATAAGAGACAAAACTGCCCGGCAGGCAATAACAAATGCTTATAGTAATTATAAAATACCTAATGGCACAGAAATGACAGATGAATATATACCACCTATGATTATTGGAGATTTTTCCGGAATCAAAGAGGGTGATTCGGTTGTTCATCTCAACTACAGGCAGGATAGAGCAATTCAATTAACAAAGGCTTTTGTAGAAGATGAATATCCGGGCAGGAGAAAAGAAAAAAGATCTGTAGTTTATTGCGGGCTTACAAGATATTATGACGATTTCCATTTCAATATATTAAATCCAATTGATGAGAACAAGGAGATGAAGAATCTTTTAGGCGAAGTTGTAAGTAAGAATGGTCTTAAACAACTGCGTATTGCTGAAACTCAGAAATTCAGACATGTAACTTCTTTTTTTAATGGCAAAAGAATCCAGCCGTTTGAAAATGAAGAACGTATAGAGATTAAAAGCATTTATGATCCGTCAACATTTGCCGAGCACCCCGAAATGAATGCATTTGATGTTACAAAAGCTGTAATTAAAGAAATAAAAGCTAAAAAGTTTGCTCTCATCGTAGTAAATTTTGCCAACTGTGATATGGTAGGTCATACAGGCAACTATGAAAGTGCAATAAAAGCAGTAGAAGTTGTTGATAAATATGTCGGTGAGGTTGTAAATACTGTGTTGGAAGAACAGTCAATAGCATTGGTTACGTCCGACCATGGCAATGCTGAAGAGATGGTAGATTACAAGACAAATGGAACTAAAACAGCCCATACAAAAAATCCTGTAGAATTTATATACATTGGTAATGATTATAAAAATGTAAAATTAATTCCCAAAGGAATATTGTCGGATATTGCGCCTACAATTTTGTATCTATTAGGAATAGAGAAACCGTTAGACATGAATACTAAAAACTTGATTCTAATTTGATTTATAACGTAAATTTATATATTATAAAAAAATGAATAATAAAATATTAATTTCTATTTTGATCTTCGGTTTAGTTGGCTGGGGTTGTACCAGAAAAGAAGATATCGTTGCCTATATTGGCAGAAGGAAGATAACTGCAATAGAATTTAAAAGAAGGCTGAATGAGCTGCCTGAATACTACTTGGGGTTTATAGCAACAGAAGGCGGGAAAAAGCAATTTTTATCAGGAATAATAAAAGAGGAAGTTTTGCTTTTGAAAAGTGAAGACTTGAATATAAATAAGCGGCCTGAAGTAATCCAGAGATTAAAGGATGTTAAAAGGGAAATACTGCTTACTTCAGTAATAGATTATCTTCAAAAGGAAGATATTCAGGTTTCAGATCAGGAAATAAGAGATTATTATGAAATGCATTTAAAGGATTTCACCAATCCTGAACAGATAAAGGTGAGTCATATCCTCTTAAGTGATGAGAAGACAGCCAGGGAAGTTCTGAAAAAACTGAAAGTTAGGGCATCTTTTGAGAAAATGGCGCGGGAATATTCAATTGATACGGTTACAGCCATTAACGGGGGAGACCTTGGATATTTTGGTAAGGGTGAAATGTTACAGCCTGAATTTGAAAAGGAAGTTTTTAAACTAGAAAAAGTTGGCCAGATAAGTGATATTATAAAGACCCCATTTGGTTATCATATTGCAAAACTTACAGGGAGAAGAAGAGGTAAAGAAAAGATTTTTGAGGAGTCAAAAGACGAGATAAAAATGAGGCTTGAGAAGCTGAAATTTAATTCAGTTATTGACGAGCATAGAAGGGAATATAATGTCAGGGTAAATTACGATGTGCTTGACGAAATTAAAGTCATAGAAGAGGAAGAGGTAAAAAATGACAAATAAAAAAATTATAGTTGTATTTTTGTTAATCCTGTTTAGTAGTATTAATATTCCTGCCCAGGAGAAGGTTGCGGATAGGGTTGTAGCAAGGGTTAATAACAAAGTTATACTTCTTTCTGAATATAATAGCAGAGCTAATCCGATATTGCAGGAGTATGAAAAAGTACTTGCAGGGCCGGATAAGGATAAAAAGCTGAAAGAGCTTAGGGAAAATATACTTGAACAGATGATAGATGAAAAATTGCTGCTCAAGAAAGCTGAAAAAGAAGGAATACGCATTACTGACGCGGAAGTTGACCAGGGTATGGATGAAATCAGAAACCGTTTTGGAGGCGAATTAGAATTTCAAAATGAGATTTCAAAACAGGGTTTAACAGGAGAAAAGTTTAGAAAAAATGTGCGGGAACAATTACAGGTCATAAAACTTATTAATCAGAATGTTAGAAGCGGGATTTCTCCTCCCACAGAAGAAGAAATAAAGGAATATTATGAAAAACACGAAGATGAAATGGTTTCTCCTGAACAGGTAAGGGCAAGGCATATACTGATAAGGACAACTGAAGAGTGTTCGCAGGATGAGGCTAAGAAAAAAATTAATGAAATATATGAAAAAGTAAAAAAGGAACCTTCAAAATTTTCCAGTTTTGCAGAAAAATATTCAGAAGGACCTACAGCAGAAAAAGGCGGGGATCTCGGGTATTTCGGCAAAGGTGATATGGTAAAGGAATTTGAAGAAGTTGCATTTAATATGGAAGTGGACAGTGTCAGTAAACCTGTTAAAACAAGGTTCGGGTATCACATTATAAAATTAATCGGAAAAAAAAGCAGCGAAAGAAGAACTTTTTCTGAAGTGAAAGACAAGCTTAAGAATCTATTGTATCAGTTGAAGATGGAAAGTAAATATGAAAAATTTTTAAGAGATTTAAGGGATGAGGCAAAAATCTCAAAAACCCTTTTTAAAGAATGAGCCTGTTAGAAAAGTACACCTACCCGAAAGATGAATTTGAAAAATTAATTAAAAAATACTGCCTGAAAGAAATTACGCTTGAAAATAACATAATTAAAGAAAAGATAGAATACCCCGGGGAAAAAGACTTCAAGACACTTCCTTTAAAAGATTCATCCGAGTATAAAGAATTATACAGAATCGGCATTAACTCCATAGAAAATGGCCAGTTAGGAATGGTAATATTAAATGGCGGAATGGCAACAAGATTTGGCGGAGTTGTAAAAGGAATAGTTGAAGTCTTTGATGGAATGAGCTTTCTTGAATTAAAGATAAGGGATGCTTTGAAAGTATCGGATAATGTGAGTTTTTATATTATGAACTCATTTGCAACAGAAGAAAGAACAGGACAGCATTTCAAAGAAAAAGAATATTTTAATATACATGAAAAAATTAAGATGTTTAATCAGTATATAGCTCCAAGGATTACAGAAGATGGCAAATATTTTCAATCTGTCGTTGAGGAAGAAAAATTTTATGGTCCGGGGCATGGTGATTTTTCTTATGCTTTTAATACAAGCGGACAGCTTGATAATTTCATTGAAAGCGGGGGAAAATATATATTTTTTTCAAACGTCGATAATCTTGGCGCAAGGGTTGATCCTGCAATATTAGGGTTGCACATAAGCCGGAATAAAGAATTAACTTCTGAAGTTGCTCAGAAATCTTCCGGTGATGAAGGCGGGGCACCTGCTGTTGTAAACGGAAGGTTGCAGCTTGTTGAGGGTTTCTGTTTCCCTGAGGATTTTGACCATTCAAAAATACCTGTATTTAACTGTTCTTCATACTGGGTAAATGCCGAAAGTTTAAAGAAGAATTTTAATCTCCCATGGTATATTGTTAAGAAGAAAGTAAGTGGACAGACTATTATTCAGTTTGAGCGCCTTGCAGGCGATCTCCCAAGATTTTTGACAACAACTTTTATAAAGGTTGAAAGAGCCAAACGCTTCTATCCAATTAAAAGGCCCGAGTCTCTTGAAAAAAACAGAGAGAATTTAAAGAAAATTTTAGGATATTAGTCATAAGAATTCAAAAATCAAAACTCAGCCCCGGATAGCGGAGCTGGGTGAAAATAAATGAGTCCAAAAAATGTATTTGTTCGTCCGCAGTACTTTTGCCTTACGGCCGTAAATAATATGCCTGAAACTCAAAAACTCCCCAGCCCTTGCAAGCAAGAGCTGGGTCAAACAAGTTTGAGTTTCTTCTTTGAAACGCCATATCATTTGCTAAAAGTACTGAAGTCACTCAAAACACAT
>JAIVZN010000008.1:0-24493 GCA_048634875.1 Deltaproteobacteria bacterium
TATCTTACCAACTCAAGTATATCTTCTTCGTCATCTACAACAAGTATTCTTTCTTTTGCCATAGTATTTTTTCCTTTTAACATTATAAATTCGTGACTACTCACGTAGTCAGGCTGAAGCTGTTTAGGCTGAAGGCTGAAGGGGTCAGAAGAGCACGATTGCCGTACTTTAGCGGAAACATCTGATTATTGCACCAAACATGGCTTCAAAATGCGCTTTTTCCTAACAGTCTTCAGCCTATCCACCTGAGTCCTACGGACTCTCGCAATGACATTTTCATTCTTTATATTATTCCTTTACCTTTTAATTCTCCCATAAGCTTGGAAACTGTCTCATCAGGTTCTCCCTTGAACAACATGCCTTTTTCTCTTTTTGGAGGAGCAAAAATTCTTCTCACCCATGTAGGAGAACCTACCTGGCCAATTTTATCAACCTCACATGCTATGTCCGCAGCATTCCAGTTTATTATCTCAGCTTTCATGGCTTTCATTTTGCCTCTTAGCGAAGGCAGTCTTGGTTCATTTATCTCCTTTACAACTGTTATCAGGCAGGGCATAGAAGTTTCTATAATATTATAACCATCTTCCATCATCCGATGAGCTTTAATATAATTCTCATTTATTTCATCAACTTTGCCTACATATGTTATACAGGGGATATCAAGCATTTGGGCAATACCAGGTCCTACCTGAGCTGTATCGCCGTCTATAGCCTGCTTACCGCATATTATTAAATCTACATTTCCTATACTTTTTATACCCCTTGAAAGTGCATAGGCAGTAGCAAGTGTATCTGCGCCTGCAAAATTTCTGTCAGTAAGAAGTACAGCATCATCCACGCCAAGTGATATAGCTTCTTTCAAGGCATTTTCAGCCTGAAGCGGCCCCATTGCAAGAGCAATTACCTCACCGTTTAACTTCTCCTTAATTCTTAATCCTTCTTCAATTGCGTACATATCAAATGGATTTATAATAGAATCAACTCCTTCCCTCACCAGCGTATTGGTATCAGGATTAATCTTTACTTCAGTAGTTTCAGGAACCTGTTTTATACAAACAACAATTTTCATTTTTTCTTCCTTGATTTACTTTCTTTTATTACTTCCAAGCCTATTATATTCCTCTGTATCTGATTTGTCCCTTCATAAATCTGGGTTATCTTAGCATCCCTCATATATTTTTCAGCAGGATATTCCTTCATATATCCGTATCCTCCAAATATCTGAACAGCGTCAACTGTAACTTCCATTGCTACATCAGAAGCAAAAAGCTTACTCATAGCACTTATCTTTGATACATTTTTTACTCCACTATCAACAACCCTGGCTGCCTGATACACAAGAGTTCTGGCTGCTTCAATTTTCGTTGCCATATTAGCTATCATATGCCTTATTGCCTGGAATGAAGAAATAGGCTGTCCAAACTGAACCCTCCCTGTAGCATAGTGAACAGCTTCATCTAATGCCCCCTGAGCAAGTCCAACAGCCTGCGCGCCAATACCTGGACGGGAACTATCAAATGTTTTCATTGCAACTATAAAACCCATTCCTTCTCTTGATAAAAGATTTTCAGCAGGAATCCTGCATTCATCAAATATAAGCTCCCTGGTTGCAGAAGCTCTTATACCCATTTTCTCTTCTTCTTTTCCAAATTCAAAACCCTCTGTTCCTTTTTCAACAATAAAAGCAGAGGCACCGCGCGCGCCTTTAGTTTTATTTGTCATTGCTACTATGGTATAAATATCAGCAACCCCGCCATTAGTAATAAAAACTTTACTGCCGTTTAATACATATTCATCCCCTTCTTTTCTTGCAGTTGTCTCAATTCCACCTGCATCACTGCCAGCATTAGGTTCAGTTAATCCAAATGCAGCAAGTTTTTTTCCAGATGCTAAATCAGGCAAAAATCTCTTTTTCTGTTCATCATTACCAAATAAATTTATTGGTAATGCGCCGAGAGCAGAAGCTGCATAACTCACTGCAACACCTGCGCATACTTTTGAAAGTTCTTCTGTAACAAGACACAATTCAAATGCCCCGCCTCCAAGTCCGCCATACTCCTCAGACACAAAAACTCTAAACAAATCACTTTCCGCAATAACTTTTATTATATCTTCAGGAAATTCTCCTTTTTCATCAAATTCGGCTCGGACAGGCTTTACCTTTTCCTCGGCAATCTGCCTGGCAAGCTCCTTTATCATTTTCTGCTCTTCAGTAAAACCATAATCTATCATATCAATCTCCTTTTTTCCCGTAAAGCGTGAAGCGTAAATAATCGTAAAGCGTAAAGCGTAAAGTGTTTATAATTTATTATTCTTTACCCTTTACTCTTCACGATTTACGCTTTACTAATTTTTTATATGCCTTCCGTGCAGCATTCTGCTGCGCCATTTTCTTATTGCTGCCTGTTCCCTCCCCATATATCTTATCTTCCACAGATACAGTAATCTTAAATTTTTTATTATGTGAAGGACCTGTTTCTGAAATAGTAGTGTACTGTGGAATTTCACCATATACCTCAACTGCATATTCCTGAAGTTGAGACTTAAAATCTACTATTTTATGAAAATCCAGATTTTCAACCCCTTTTTTGATGAAATTATACGCAGTATCAAAACCACTGTCAATATAAATAGCTCCAATTACTGCTTCCATAGTGTTTTCAATTATATGTGTTTCTCTGGATTCCATATATTTTTTCATTTTTTCGCCCAGGAATACATAATCTCCAAGCTTTAACTTTTTTCCCCACTTTTTTAACGCCCTTCTTGAAACCAAACGTGCTCTAATTTTTGTTAAGTCTCCCTCACTTTTCTCAGGAAATTTACGAAATAACATATCACTTACACAGGCGCTTAAAATACTGTCGCCTAAATATTCTAACCGTTCATTGTCTCTTGCAATCTGGTGCTCGGAAGAATATGAACGATGAAGAAGAGCGATATCAAGCAAAGTTTTATCCTTAAATTCAACACCTAATTTTTTTATTAAACTATCAAGAGATTTAGTCAAATTTTTTAACTACAATTGCTGCATTATGTCCGCCAAAACCAAGTGAATTGGATAATGCCACATTTACTTTCTTGCTTCTTGCAACATTAGGAACATAATCCAGGTCACAATCAGGGTCCGGATTTTCATAATTTACAGTAGGATGTATTATATCTTCATTTATTGATTTTATACAGGCAATTAACTCTACAGCGCCGGCAGCGCCAAGTAAGTGACCTGTCATTGACTTTGTTGAAGATACTGCAATGCTATTTGCATATTCTCCAAAAACATTCTTTATAACCTGGGTTTCCACTTTATCGTTTAAAGGCGTTGAAGTTCCATGAGCATTTACATAATCAATGTCTTCCGGGTTAAACCGGGCATCATTTATAGCCTTTTTCATAGACTGAATACCACTGATACCATCAGGATGCGGAGCAGTTATATGATAAGCATCAGCAGTTGCCCCATATCCGGCTACTTCTGCAAGTATCTCGGCGCCTCTTTTTTTTGCATGTTCAAGTTCTTCTAACACAAGTATCCCGGAGCCTTCTGCCATAATAAAACCATCTCTCTGGGCATCAAAAGGACGCGATGCTTTCTCGGGCTCATCATTTCTTGTAGAAAGCGCTCTTGCGGCACAAAAACCTGCCAACCCTAAAGCTGTTGAACTGGATTCTGCCCCTCCTGTAAAAATAACATCAGCATCTCCATACTGAATGATTCTCATTGAATCTCCTATTGCATGAGCACTTGATGCGCAGGCGCTGACCACACCATAATTTACACCCTTCAAACCATATTTAATTGATATTTCACCGGAAGCAATATCAATAATCATTGCAGGTATAAGAAACGGACTTACTTTCCTTGGCCCCTTATTTAAAAGTTTTCTATATTCGTTTTCTACAGTATTAAGACCGCCTATTCCACTGCCGATTATAGCACCCATGCGAAACTGATCCTCTTTATCAACATCTAAACCACTTGATTTGTAAGCCTCAGTTGCAGCAGCAAGCGCATACTGAACAAACAGGTCAATTCTTCTTGCCTTTTTTGCCCCTATGCCGAACTCCTCAGGATTAAATCCCTTAATTTCTCCGGCAATCTGAGATGAATATTCACTCACATCAAAACGCGTTATCCTGCTGATACCCGATTTCCCTTCTATTAAAGAATTCCAGAAATCCTTTACATTGAGACCAATAGGTGAAACAACACCCATGCCAGTGACCACTACTCGCCTGCTACTCATATTTTATCTCTATTAGCCATTTTAGCCGTAAAGCATAATGCTTTACTCTTTAGAGTGACTTTTTATATAGTCTATTGCTTTAGCCACAGTATCTAATTTTTCAGCTTCTTCATCTGGAATTTCCTGATCAAATTCTTCTTCCAATGCCATAACCAGCTCTACTGTATCAAGTGAATCCGCCCCGAGATCATTAATGAAAGAAGCTTCTTCTGTTACTTCCTCTGATTCCACACCTAACTGTTCAACTATAATTTCCTTTACTCTTTCTTCAATAGATGCCATTTCATACTCTCCTTTTTCTACATCACCATCCCGCCATCAACATTTATAACCTGACCAGTAATATAACTGGAACTTTCTGCTACTAAAAAATTGACGACTTCTGCCACTTCATCCGGCGTTCCAAGTCTTCCTAACGGAATAACTTCTTTATACTTCTCTTTTACCTCATCAGGAAGTCTATCCGTCATTGGCGTCTGGATAAACCCGGGAGCTACTGCATTTACTCTAATACACCGTTTGCAAAGCTCCTTAGCCATGGTCTTTGTTAAAGCAATTACTCCACCTTTAGAAGCAGAATAGTTTGCCTGTCCAGGATTACCAATAATACCTATTATGGAAGCAATATTTACTATACTCCCTGCTCTGTTCTTCATCATTGATTTTTTCACAACCTGTTTAGAAAAGTTAAAAACACCCTTTAAATTTATATCAATAACCAGCTCAAAACTTTCTTCTTCCATTCTTATCAAAAGAGCATCTTTAGTAATTCCAGCATTGTTTATAAGTATATCTATTTTACCATCTTTTTCAATTATTTTATCTACAATTTCAGATACACCAGCCATATCCCTGACATCAGCAATATAATAATCGCCATTCAACTGGTTAGCTGTTTCCCTGGCAATGTCTTCATTTACATCAATTATCACTACCTTGCAACCGCTATCATTCAGTCTTTTAGATATGGCTTTACCTATTCCCTGGGCACCACCTGTAATAACAGCAATCCTCTTATCTGTATTCATCTTACCTCCACTTGTCGCTTCGCTTCATTGTAAAATGCAAATTGTAAATATTAAATTTTAAATTTTTGGCTCTTTCTTAAATAAGTCGGATATATAGTCTGAAAGTTGTGTGAAAATGAGTCCAAAAAATGTGTTTTGAGTGACTTCAGTACTTTTAGCAAATGATATGGTGTTTCAAAGAAGAAACTCAAATTTGTTTGACCCTGCTCTTGCTTGCAAGGGCTGGGGAGTTTTTGAGTTTCAGGCATATTATTTGCAGCCGTAAGGCAAAAGTACTGCGGAACGAACAAATACATTTTTTGGACTTTAACCAACATAAAATCCAACTTAAATAAGAAAGAACCAAATTTTTTATTTTGTCCACTCTTTAAATTTACAATTTACAATCTTCAATTTTCAATTCGACATTCGCAGAATGTCGTCGGGAGTTGAAAGACCCCGAATCTCTATCTTCTTATTTATTCTTCGGACAAGGCCCTGCAGTACTTTACCGGGGCCAACCTCTAAAAATTCTATATCCTCCCCATTTTCCTTTATGATATTTTCAATAATTTTTATCCATTTTACAGGAGAATTCACCTGTCTTACAAGATACTCCTTCATCTTATCAGGATCTGCTACCTTCTCCCCTGTATAATTTGAGTAGAATTCTATTCGCGGAGATTCAAACATCACTTTTTCAATCTTTTCCCTCATAGGCTCTAATGCATCATTCATCAGTGATGAGTGAAACCCTCCGCTGACATCAAGCGACATTACCATTTTGGCTCCACCATCTTTTATTTTTTGAACAGCCTCCTGGTGTCTGGACTTTTCTACACTTACCACAAGCTGACCGGGAGAATTATAATTGACAATCTCACATATCCCGTCAATTTCATCTAAAACTTCTTTTAGCTTTTCCTCTCCAAGTCCAATTACAGCTAACATACCGCCAGGATTTCTCAATGAAATATCTTCAAAAATCTCCCCTCTAAACCTCACAAGTTTTAAACCTTTCTTCCAGTCAATTGCACCGGAAGCAACTACTGCTGTATACTCTCCAAGACTGTGGCCTGCAGTTACCGAAGGTTTTATTCCGCTTCTCTGTAAAGCTTCATATATTATAATTTCTGTCATAAAAACAGCAGGCTGTGTAATTTGAGTACGCTTTAATTCATCATCAGAACCACTTAATACTTTCTCCTTAATATCAAAATGAAGAATTTCATTGGCTTCATTCCACATATCCCTAACCCAGTTGTTTTCATCATAAAATTCCCTGCCCATACCAACCTTTTGAGCTCCCTGTCCGGGAAATACAAAGACTCTACCGCTCATTCTCACTCCATTCTCTTTCAACTTTCTACTATCTTACAGCCGAGCAAGCTCGGCCACTACCTATAAAAGTTATGAGTTATAAGTTATAAATTATGAGTTATTCCTTATAATTTCACCTATAACTTATCACTCATCACTTATAACCTATATTATTCTATTGTTCCTCTTAATAAACCTGTTGAATTTTGAGATATACTCTCCTGAATATGTTTGTTCACATCCTGCTCTATAAATTCCGCTGCAACATTTATAGCATTTTTTACCGCTTTAGCATTTGAACTTCCGTGACATATAACACAGGCGCCATTTACACCCAAAAGAGGAGCTCCTCCTGTCTCTTCATAGAAAACTCTCTTTTTTACATCTCTGAAAGCGCCTTTCATAATTGAAGCGCCAAATTTTCTAACCGCAGTCTTGTTGATTTCCTGTTTTATCAACCCTAACATAGCCTCGGCAAAACTCTCTCCAAACTTTAATATAACATTACCTACAAAACCATCACATATAATAACATCAGCTTCGCCTTTTATAATATCGCCCCCTTCAATATTGCCTATAAAATTAAGGTTACTCTTCATAAGAAACTTAAAAGCTGCCTGAGTAATGGTATTGCCTTTTCCTTCCTCATGTCCCATACTCAAAAGCGCCACCCTTGGAATACGTCTCCTGAAAACATACTTCACATACGATTCTCCCATTAAAGCAAACTGAAAGAGATGTTTTGATTTACACTCAGCATTTGCGCCGACATCTACTATTACACATGGTTGTTTAAGAGTTGGGAATACTGTTGCAATTGCAGGCCTTCTAACTCCCTTAAGTCTTTCCAAATATAAAACTGCCGCTGTCATAATAGCGCCTGAATTGCCGGCAGATATAAAAGCATCCACAGAGCCATTTTTCAATAAATTAATACCCACAACAATAGATGAATCTAATTTCTTCCTACAGGCTTCAATAGGAGATTCATCCATATCTATAACCTCAGACGCATCCTTAATCTCAATAGGGAGTACAGCCCCCCCCTTTGAAGCTAATTCCTTTTTTATGATATCTTTTTTACCAACTAAAACTATTTCAATTTTCTGCTTACGCAGTTCAGTTTCAATTGCCAATATCGCACCATCTATGTTTGGGTGAGGTGCATTATCGCCACCCATAGCATCAACTGCTATCTTCAATTATTTCTCCTTTTTACTCTTTTCCAGCTTACTTTTAATTATCTCTTTTCCCCCATAGTATCCGCATTCGCCACACACTCTATGAGGCAACTTATGAGCCTTGCACTCAGGACAGATACTATGTTGAGCCAGAGAGATTTTTTTTGTTGATCTTCTCTTATCCCTTCTTGATTTTGATTGTCTTCTTTTTGGTACTGCCATCTTTTTATCCTTATATCCGACAGGCAAGATGCCTGTCGCCATCCGCCTGCCCTACTACTAAAAATTAGTTTTAATTTTTAACAATTTATACTGCTTTTGTCAACTTTTTCCTAAACTTTATCTAAATATGTATATAAATCCGGAGCAATCAGCAGGTAAATGATATACAATAAAATAAGTACTATAAAAATTATTGCAACAATCTTATAGTTCCATTTAGCATCTATTACCGGAGTAAAAAGTTCTCTTCCGCATGAAGGGCAATAGCTGGTTTTTGCTACATTTACTTTTTTATTACAATCAGGGCATTCTTTATGGTGCATATAAAAAATTCTCTTTTATAACTTTAGCTGCTTTCCTTGCAGCTCCCATAGCGCTTATTACTGTAGCTGAACCTGTAACAATGTCACCCCCTGCATATACATTATTAATACTGGTTTTGCAAGTCTGCTCATCAACCTCAATATATCCCCATTTATTTAATTTCAATTCCTCAGCAGACTCTAAAAGTACTCTGCTTGGACCTGTCCCTATTGCAACGACAACAACATCAACTTCAATATCAAAGAAACTATCCGGAATCTCTATCGGACGGCGCCGGCCGCTTGAATCAGGCTCACCTAATTTCATTTTTATACACCTGATTTTTTCTACATAATTGTTTTTATCGCCCATAATTTCAACCGGATTTGCCAGAGGAATGAGTTCAACGCCTTCTTTAACGGCATTCTCAATTTCATTATCTCTTGCAGGCATCTCGTGTCTGGAACGACGGTATATATTATAGACTTTTTGAGCCCTCAATCGGAGTGCAATGCGGGCAGAATCCATAGCTACATTTCCACCGCCAATTACTGCAACTCTCTTACCCCTCTTCAAGGGAGTATGATACACAGGGTACTCGTAACTTCTCATTAAGTTGCTGCGGGTCAGATATTCATTTGCTGAATATACGCCATTTAAGTTTTCCCCTTCAATACCCATAAATTTTGGAAGGCCTGCGCCAATACCAAGAAAAACAGCTTCATGTATTTTCAAGAGCTCTTTAAGAGTCAATGCTTTACCTATCACATGATTTGTTTTTATCTGAACTCCGCTATTTATTAAATTTTCAACCTCTATGTCAATTACTTCATTTGGAAGCCTGAACTCAGGAATTCCATATCTGAGCACCCCGCCCGGTTTATGCAGCGCTTCATAAATCACAACTGAATATCCGCTTCTTACCATGTCGCCTGCAATTGTAAGTCCTGCGGGCCCGGCTCCTACAACTCCTAAAGAAGGTTTTACCTTTTTGGGTTTATCTTCAAAGATAATTATATTTTCTTCAATTGCCCTGTCTGACACATATCTTTCTAATAACCCTATATTTACAGGTTCAAATTTTTTACTCAAAGTACACACCAGTGCGCACTGGTCTTCCTGGGGACAAACCCTGCCGCACACTCCGGGCAAACTGTTAGAATCCTGTATTATCCGGTATGCTTCTTCTATATCATCATCAAGGATTGCTTTAATAAACAAAGGTATATCAACATTTACAGGGCAGCCGGCAACACATGGTTTATTTGAACACATAAGACAACGCTTTGCTTCCTTGAGAGCCTCTTCTTTAGTATAACCTGAAGAAACCTCATTAAAGTCTTTAATCCGTTCTTCCGGCAGGCGTTTATTTACAGGGATTCTTTTTGGTCTAACAGCCATTTTTCTCTAAGAATTTTTTCTTCTTTCTCATACATTTTTAATCTTTTAATTAATAAGTCGTAATTTACTATGTTACCATTAAAATCCGGGCCATCAACACAGGCAAATTTTGTCTCTCCTCCGACTTCAACCCTGCAGGAACCGCACATACCGGTACCATCTACCATTACCGGATTTAAACTTACAGTAAGCGGAATATTGTATTTTTTTGTAATATTGCTCACTGCCTGCATCATTACCGGAGGGCCTACGGCAAATACAAAATCAGGCATATTTTCAGTTTCAACCATCCGAAGAAAAGGCTCAGTAACACGGCCATTTTCACCGATAGAGCCGTCATCGCTTGTTAATATAAATTTATCAGCTATTCCTTCAAGTTCATTTTTTAATTCTGGTATAAAATATTTCCTGCATCTGACACCTAAAATTATTGTAATATTATTATTCAATTCTTTTAACTTATATGCAACAGGTTTTAAAGGCGCCGCTCCGATACCGCCTGCGATACAGACAACCCTGCCATAATTTTTTACTTCAGATGGAACACCAAGCGGGCCAGCTACATCTTTGATAATATCGCCCGGTTTTAAATTACATAATTTAGCTGTAGTATACCCTACAACCTGCACTATTATCCTCACCATATCTCCTTCTGTCTGAACAATTGTAAGCGGTATCCGTTCGCTTTTTTCATTTTGACAAACAATAAGAAACTGTCCTGCCTGAAATTTCCCTGCAATTAAAGGATTCTTAAACCAGATTTCCTTTATATCCTCTGCAAACCAGCTTGTTTTTATTATCTCATTCATTTATTATTCTTGCAGTTTCCCTTGCTATTAAAAGCTCTTCATTTGTAGGAATACACATTATTGTCACTTTTGAATCATCTTTAGAAATTATTCCCTCACTGCTCGCGCAACTCCTGTTCTTCTCCTCATCAAGTTCTATGCCTAAATAATCCATTTCCACGCAAACCATTTCCCTCAACTCAGGTGAATTTTTTCCTATTCCTGCAGTAAATATTAAAATATCACAACCATTCATCAGGGCGGTATACGCTCCGATATAATGTTTAATGCGATAAACAAAAATATCAACAGCAAGTTTTGCTCTTTCATCGCCTTCTCTTACTTTTTCAATTATTTTACGGAAATCCCTTGATATGCCGGAAATCCCATACAGCCCTGAATGCCTGTTAATTAAAGTGTTGACTTCATTTAAAGAAAGCGCTTCTTTATTCATTAAATATAACAGTATTGCAGGGTCAAAATCCCCTGTTCTTGTTCCCATTACCAGTCCGGCTAAAGGCGTAAACCCCATGGATGTATCTATAGACCTACCTTCTTTAATTGCGCATATGCTTGCGCCATTTCCTAAATGGCATGAAATAATTTTAAGGTCAGATATCCGTCTTTTATATATCTGGGCTGCTCTCTGCGAAACATACTGGTGAGATGTGCCGTGAAAACCATATTTTCTTATACCATGTTCCTTATACATTTCATAAGGAAGAGCATACATATAAGCCTTTTCAGGCATACTCTGGTGAAAAGCAGTATCAAATACAACAACCTGGGGATGGTCAGGAATGAGTTTTTCACACGCCTCAATGCCTGCAAGATTATGTGGATTATGAAGCGGAGCAAGTTCAATGCAATTTTTAATGTCATCCTTAACTGCTTCAGTAACACAAACAGGATCCATATATTCCTCTCCACCATGAACCACCCTGTGCCCTATCCCGTGTATTTCATCTAAATCTTTTATAACACCATATTCACTGTCTGTTAATAAATCAACAACAATCTTTATTCCTTCTGTGTGGGTAGGAACATTTCTCACTAATTTTACATCTTTATAATTTTTCCCTACTAAATAATGATGATTAATTACAGCATCCTCCATACCCACTCTCTCTACAAGCCCTTTTGCAAGTATGAGAGAATTTTCTACATCCATCAATTCATATTTAACGGAAGAACTTCCACAGTTAAGAACCAGTATATTATCTTTCATATTTTATATTCCTTTTCATGCCATTTATATATCCCTTTTAAATCTCCAAAGAAAAAATTAATTTCTCTTTCCGCTGATTTTTTTGAATCTGAGCCATGTACTATATTGTGTCTTCCATCCTGCGCCCATCTTTTCCTTATAGTACCTTCCCGTGCAAAACGCGGGTCCGTAGCTCCCATAAAAGAACGAGCTCTTTTTATGGCATCTTCTCCTTCCCAGACCATTACAATAACAGGATTTGAACTCATAAAATTTACAAGAGGTTTATAAAATTCTTTTTCTCTGTGCTCAACATAAAACTCCTCTGCCTGTTTTAAACTCATCCATATCATTTCAGCGCCTAAAATTCTTAAATCTGCTTTTTCAAACTCTGATATAACCTTACCTACAACCCTCTTTGAAAAAGCATCAGGTTTTACTATTATAAGTGTCTTTTCTTTCAAAGATGTTTCCTCCAAAAGCATCAATGCCGACTAAAACAGGAAAATTTTCAACTTCTATCCTGCATACAGCCTGAGGGCCTAAATTTCTAAACCAAACTGCATTCACGCTGATTACACAACTGCCGTAAAGCGCTCCGCACCCGCCATATGCAACAAGATATAATCCGCCATTTTTTTTTATACTATTTACAACTTCCCTGCTCCTCGGGCCTTTACCAACAGTAACAGCAAGCCCTTCATTATAAAGCCTTGGTGTATACTGATCCATCCTTCCCGATGTTGTAGGACCGCAGGAACCAAAAGGGAATCCTTTTTTTTTAGGTGTTGGCCCTGTATAAAATATACCATTATTCTCTATGTGAAAGGGCCACAAAATTTCGTTCTTTGCAACTAAAGAGTGAACCTTATCCCGGGCAGTATACAGACATCCTTCAATAAAAATCTCCTCGCCTGCTTTATATTCTTTTAAAACTTCTTTATCAGTTATTGGAAGTTTAAGATGTTTCAAATTTAAATCTCCTGACCCTGTTACACCAGCAGCCAATATGAACACCAACAGCTAAACCTGCAATATGCCGTGGAAAATAATTTATTTTAACACCAAGTGCGGTAAATCTTCCGCCAAGTCCGCCTGCGCCTGTCTTAATATTATTTATTTTTTTCAGCAGTTCCATTTCTTTTTCTATGCATCCCTTAAATTTAACTTCTGTCAGAGCTTTTGTAGACATCTCAACTGCCTTTGATGCTGTGCCTCCTATTCCCACGCCTATTATATAAGGAGGACATGGAGCGCCATCTGCACATTTTACATCTTCTAATACCTGTTTTTCTATATCACTGAAAGAGGATTCAGGATTCATCATATGAAGAAATGAGTAATTTTCACTTCCAAAACCTCTTGGAGTAATAACTACTTCAATATATTTTTTAGCCTCTGTAAAATCAATATGCACAACAGGTTCAATACAATCCATAGATGCTCTGAGTTTTCCTATTTTATGAGCTTTTTTTATTGAACGCCTTACAACAACATTAAAGTTTGTATCTTTTATCGCGCAATATTTTCCAATTTTAAGCCATACTTCAAAAACTCCTGTATCCTGACACAAAGGAATTTTATGACTTTCTGCTATTTCTATATTTTTAACTATCTTTCCAAGAACCTTCCTTTCAAGTCCTCTTGAAGATTTATATGCATTCCTGATACACTTTTTGAGTGATAAAGGTAAAATATAAGTTGACTTTATTGATTCATCAACAAGTCTATTTTCAAATTCAATTACATTCATATCATAAAAGTTATGAGTTAACTTATCACTTATAACTTATTACATATAGCTTCTGCCATTTCTCTTGTTCCGCAAGCAGTAGGGTCATCTCTATCAGGCTTTAAATCATAAGTAACATCTCTGCCCCGAGCAATGACCTCTGCTACAGCTCTTTCAAGATTATCTGCGGCTTCTTCCTCTCCAATATACCTTAACATCATAACACCCGATAATATGGTTGCTACAGGGTTTACCTTATTCTGTCCCTTATATTTTGGAGCTGAACCATGGGTTGGTTCAAATACAGCCATTGCATTTCCGATATTTGCTCCAGGCGCTATTCCAAGACCACCTGTTAAACCTGCGCATAAATCCGATATAATATCACCATACAGGTTTGGAAGCACTAAAACATCGTAAATCCATGGCTTTTGAATAAGCTGCATAGCCATGTTATCAACAATCCTGTCTTCAAATTCTATATCCTGATTCTCCTTAGCAACTTCTGTTGCAACATCAAGAAAAAGCCCGTCGGTATATTTCATAATATTAGCTTTGTGAACAGCAGTAACCTTTTTACGATTATTTTTTCTTGCGTAATCAAAAGCATATTCAACTATTCTTCTTGAACCTGTAATGGAAATTGGTTTTATGCTTATACCTGAATCTTCTCTTATTTCTTTGCCTCTTTCTTTTGCAAATCTTCTGAAATCACGAGCTTCTGCAGAATCCCATTTATATTCTATCCCGGCATACAGGTCTTCAGTATTTTCCCTTATAACTACAATATCTACATTTTCATAAGGAGCTTTTACTCCCTTATAATATTTAGCGGGCCTGACACACGCATAAAGATCTAACTTTTTTCTAAGCGCTACATTTACACTTCTAAAACCTCTTCCAACGGGCGTAGTTATCGGACCCTTTATTGCCACTTTATTTTCTTTTATAGATTCAATTACTGTATCAGGCAAAGGTGTGCCGTATTTATCAATTACATCCACACCAGCTTCCTGAACATCCCATTCTACATCTATCCCGGTCGCTTCAATACACATCCGCGCAGCCCCGGAAACTTCAGGGCCTGTCCCGTCACCCGGTATAAAAGTTATCTTATGCTTCACAATTCTCCTCAATGTAAGAGGCTAAGCCTCTTACATTTTGATGTAGTTCTTTAATCCACCTGCATTTAATATATCATACATTGCGCCTGTAAGTGGCTTTACCTTTATTTCTTTACCTGAAGTAATACTTTCAACTATTCCTTCCGATGGTTTAAGTATCAATTCGTCTCCTTCATTAATATCTTCTGTATTACATTCCATCGCAAGAAGACCTATATTTATTGCATTCCTGAAGAATATCCTTGCAAAACTTTTTGCAATAACAGCGCCAACGCCGCATTCTTTTATTATAATTGGCGCATGTTCACGTGAAGAACCGCAGCCAAAATTATCACCTGCCACAACAAAATCGCCGGGGTTTGTCTTCTTTACAAAATCTTTATCCGCATCTTCTAAAGTATGTTTTGCAAGTTCCTTAATATTTGACCTTAAGTGAAAATACCTGCCAGGACAGATTAAATCAGTTGATATACTGTCGCCAAAAACATGCGCTTTTCCTCTTAATTCTTTTTTCATTATGGATTTACAATCCTTCCGGCTAAAGCTGATGCCGCTACTGTAGCAGGCGAAGCTAAATAAATATAGCTGTCTGTGCAACCCATCCTTCCTTTGAAATTCCTGTTTGCAGTGGAAACACAAACCTCGCCTGTTCCAAGCACTCCGCCCTGAATACCTACGCACGGACCGCATCCGGGAGTTACAATAAATCCGCCACTCTCAATAAAGACTTTAAGTAAGCCTTTATCAATTGCCTGTTTATAAATCTTCTTAGATGCGGGACAAATAACCAATCTCACGCCATCTGCAACTTTTTTTCCTGAAAGAACTTCTGCAGCAACTGTTAAATCTTCTAATCTCCCGCCTGTGCAGGTCCCGATAACTGCCTGGTTAATTTTAATATCTTCTTTTTGTACTTCCGAAACAGTCTTTACATTATCAACTAAATGAGGCATGGAAACCTGAGGAACAATTTGTGATAAATCTACTGAGATTATATCTTCATATTCAGCATCAATATCTGAATTTAAAACTTCAAAATTTAATTCTTCTCCTCTTTCTTTTTTTATGTATGAATAGGTTTTTTCATCAGCTAACATAATTCCATTCTTTGCGCCTGCCTCAATTGCCATATTGCATATAGTAAGCCTGCTTTCAAATGAAAGTTTTTCTACTCCATCTCCTGTAAATTCCAGAGTTTTATAATTTGCTCCATTTGCGCCTAATTTGCCTATTAAATAAAGAATTACATCCTTAGCCATGGAAGGTTTCTTTAATTCGCCTATCAGCTCTACCTTAATAGCGGAAGGCACTCTTAACCACATTTTGCCTGTAGCCATTGCATAGGCAATATCAGTTGAACCAAAACCTGATGCAAAAGCGCCAAATGCCCCAGCCATACAGGTATGCGAATCAGCTCCCACTACAATTTCACCTGGTTTTATAAAATTCTCTGCCATAATCTGATGGCATATGCCATCACCTACCTCAAAAATATTTATGCCGTATTTTTCAGCATACTTTCTGAGTTTATTGTGGCTGTCTGAAAGTTCATATTTTGATGAAGGCGACGCATGGTCAAGAAATATGCAGTTTTTTACGGGATTTTTTACTGCGTCCCCTATATCCTTGATTACATCCATTGTAAGAGGACCTGTGCCATCCTGCACAAACGCCCGGTCAACATTTACAAATACTACATCACCTGCTTTTACATCACAATCAGCATGTTTTGATATTATTTTTTCAGTAATAGTCTGTTTCATTTTAGCGTTTTAATTTTATCTTCAATATCTTTTGCTGCTGCTATTAATTGTTTTCTGTTGCTATCGCTTAAGGAAACTTCCACAACTTCTTCCACGCCGTTCTTTCCTAACCTGACAGGCAATCCAATGAATATATCTCCTAAGCCATATTTCCCTTCAGGGTAAACAGAACATGGAAGAATATTCTTTTTGTTATAAACAATTGATTCTATCATTTCAGTTATTGAAGCAGCAGGCGCAAAAAAAGCGCTGCCCGCCTTTAACAACTGGACTACTTCCTTACCTGCATTTTTTGCGCGGTTTTTAAGCTCTTCAATTTTATTTTGTGAAAGAACCTTTTCTAATGGTTCTCCATCTACCTTTACCATATCTGTAATAATCATTGAATCTCCATGCGGACCTAAAATCATTGCTTCAATAACATTTACAGAAACACCTGTTTCTAAAGAAATAAAATACCTGTATCTTGCCGTATCTAACACACCCGCCATGCCCATTACTTTATTTGAAGAAAACCCTGTCTCTATATATGTTAAATATGCCATTATATCAAGTGGATTTGTGACTAAAATAACTTTTGCCTCAGGCGCATATCCTTTAATCTTTGATGCTATATTCCTTATTATATTTGCATTAATTTTTAAAAGATCTTCCCTTGACATGCCAGGCCCTCTGGCGCGCCCGGCAGTAACTACTACTATTTCAGATTCCTCTATAAGTGAAAATTCTTTACCCCCCACTACATTTCCTTTAAAACCTGATACTCCAGAAGACTGCATTATATCTAAAGCCTTACCACAAGCCATGCCTTCTACTATATCAACAAGAACTATATTCTCGTAATTCTTTAAGGCTAAATTATTTGCAAGCTGCCCACCGACAGAACCTGCGCCAATAATACTTATTTTCATTTTAGATTTTTACCAGATCTTCAAAAGTCATATCAATTCCTACAACTCCCACAACCTCACCCTTTTTATTCCTTATGGGAGCTGAAACAGTCATAAGAAGCCTGCCGGTAATTCGTGAAGTATAAAAATTTGATACAAACGGTATCCCATTCTCTATCGGCCAGCTAAACCATTTTCTATCAGAATAAACTACACCAACATCTTTTGTCTCAAAATCCTTTGAATATTTAGGATTTATTATGTTTCTTGTTATTTTCACTCCTTTTCTATCAACTACATACATAAATTGAATAAAATCGTGCTTTTGCCTGACATTATCCATTATTTTTTCCTGTTTCTCAGGGTTCATTGACCGTATTTCATTAGTTTCTGAAAGTTCATCTAATATATTAAGCGCCAATCTACCTGATTTCTTTTTAAGTTTTTCAAGTTCAGACTCAAAATATTGAGAAAAATATTCCTTGGTAAGGTGCTCCATTTCTTCATCAGACATGGATGTTATTCTGCCATTATCATATTTTTCCATTATTACCTGATATATTTCAGTAACTGCCTGGGCATTTTTATCTATCTGTTCATTATCTTTTAACTTTAAAAAATTATTTACCCAGAGCGATATTCCTGCTGTGCCTGATTTATCAGTAATAGCAACTTTCATAGGTCGGTTTAAAATACTCTTTGTATCAAAAATATTATATATTTCTTCATTTTTTATAAGGCCATCCGCATGTATTCCTGCGCGGGTGGTATTAAAGGAACTCCCGACAAACGGGTAACCCTGCGGTATATTTTCTCCAAATTCTCTTCTATAATACTCTGCAATTTCAGTTATAATCCCGGTATTCATTCCATCATCTGTCTTCTTTAAACTTATGTAATCAATAACCAGCGCCTCTATTGGAGGATTTCCGGTTCGTTCGCCAAACCCGAGCAATGTCCCATTTACAGCAGAGGCGCCGTATAACCAGGCATACAGGCCGTTTATTAATACCTTATGAAAATCATTGTGTCCATGCCACTCTAAATTTTCAGAAGGTACCCCGCATTTTCTTACAAGTGTATCAATTATTTTCGGCACTGACCGTGGAAGCGGTGCTTGAGGATGAGGCACTCCATACCCAAGGGTATCGCATGCTCTGATTTTTACAGGAATACCGCTTTCTTTTGAACGCTCCATCAGCTTCCTTACAAAAGGTATGACAAAACCATCAAAATCCGCTCTTGTAATATCTTCAAGATGACACCGTGGAATAATTCCATTTTCAAGAGCAGTATCTACAACTTCAAGATATTTCTCCATGGCACGCTTCCGGTCAATCTTTAACTTTAAATAAATATGGTAATCCGAGGCTGAAGTTAATATGCCTGTTTCCCCCAAGCCCATTCTTTTAACAAGTTTAAAATCCTTTTTAGTTGCTCTTATCCAGCCTGTAACTACAGGATATTCAAATCCTTTCTCCTGGCACTGCCTGACTGCCTCACGGTCTTTGGAGCTATAAAGAAAAAATTCACAGGCCTTTATTACTCCTTTCGGCCCTCCAAGTTCATGCAAAAAAGTAAAAATATCAACAATCTGTTTTACAGTATAAGGCGCCCTTGCCTGCTGACCATCCCTGAAGGTTGTGCAGGTTATCCATATATCCTCAGGCATATTCATTTCTACCGTTTCATTTTCAAAAGTAACATATGGAACACTTGAATATGGAAATATTTCCCTAAAAAGATTCTTTTCATTCTTCTTCATTTTATCTCTCCTGCAAATTCTTCATATAACTCATTTAACATATCTGCCATTATCTTAATATTAAACTCTCGTTTTAACTTTATTCTTCCTTCCTGAGCCATCTTTTTTCTTAAACTATCATCCTCTAAAATCTTATATGAATATTTAACCATTCCGTCAATATCATATGCAGGCACAAGCCAGCCACTGACTCCATTTTCAATTACGTCCGTAGCGCCATCAACCCTGGTTGCCACTACAGGAACTTTTGAAGCCATTGCTTCAAGAAAAACTCTCGGTAATCCTTCAAAATAAGAAGTATGCAGCAAAATGTCAAATTCAGGCAAAATATTTTCTATATCTTTTCTCCACCCGAGCATAAAGAAGCAATCTTTAAGTCCTGCTTCTCTGACCTGCTTTTCTAACTTTCTTCTAAGATTACCGTCGCCAACAAGAATAAAATTATAATTCCCTTTTTCTCTTAACCGCCTGCACGCCTCCACAAAATCAGAAAGACCCTTTTGCGGCTTAAAACATGATATATTTCCCACCAATCTATCAGCGATATTTAAACCGAGTTCTTTTTTGATATTAACAAATTCTGCTTTTTTTTCAAATTTTTTCGGATCAATACCGCTTCTTATTACAGTATACTGTTCTCTTTTACCTATACCAAGGCTTAATGCTTTTCTTACATATACATGAGAAACTGCAATTAACTTTGCGGTAATTTTTGCTGTCATTTTTTCAAGCTGGATAAAAAATTCTTTAACTGCTTTTCCCTGGAGGGGATTAAATCCAAAACCGTGAAATGTATGTATTATCACCGGAACTCCTGCAAATTTCGCAGCCCATCTTGAAAGTATGCCTGCTTTTGAAGAATGCGTATGAACAATGTCAGGCTTTATTCCGGAAAAATAAAAATACATCCAGAAAAATGCTAAAAAATCTAAAACAGGATTAATTTCTCTTTTTAAGAATGGACAGAACCGCAATAAAAACCTGTCTGATTTCTTAGCCTCTTCATCTAAAAAACCTCCTTTCCCACATAAAAGATAACCTGTAAAACTTTTACGAAGATTATTTAGAGTATAGAGAGTATTCTGTTGTGCGCCACCCAATTCCAACTTTGTAATTGTATGCACAATCTTCATAGGCATTTTAGATTTATTGATTGACGATTTGTTGATTTATCAATCCACAATCTTCAATCGTCGATCTACAATCTGTTTTCATTTGAGTTTGTTTAGAACTTTTTGGGACAATTTTTCTCCCCAGATTACGGCATCTTCCATTGTTGAATACTCCCAGCCTCCGTATCTTCCACCTGAAAATATGCCCCTGTCCTCAAGATAATTGAGGGTATAATTACGCAAATTTTTCCAGTTTTCATCATAAATAACATACGCAGTTTTCATTGGAAGAATAAGAGTCCGGACTATTTCAGCACAAGCAGGAATTATCCCAGCTGACTCCAATTGACTTATAACCGCTTTTTCTATTTTTTTATATTCATTCCTTTCGGGTAGTTTGCCTTCCATGTATGATATCTCCACATAACAGGAATAATGCCCCTCTGGACACATCATCCCAGAAACTGCCGGCGGAAAACCAACCCTATAAAAGTCAAATTTTTTTTCAGGGAAATATATCCAGTGTGTAGCTCGAGGCACACTTTTACAGGGTTGACCCTTCCACCCGATATTTATATTTAATACTGAATTACAACGGAGTTTATCTGCATAGTTTAATACTTTATCATCTTCAGGTTCAAGCATATTAATTATAAATTCTTTTAACGGGCAGGTAGATATTAAAAAATCGTACGGATATTTCTTACCCTTTACATAAACCGTTTTATCTTTGAAATTAACTTTTTCAACTTTACTTTTAAGATGCATATTATCAAATCCCTGAAATTTCCTTATAAGTTCCCCAATACCGCTTTCAGGATAATAAAATGTTGCATTATACCCCTGGATATCTTTTCCTTTTGTAATTGTCCCGAGCAGTATCTCCTCAGGCGACGGCATAGGCACAAA
This sequence comes from Deltaproteobacteria bacterium, assembly GCA_048634875.1. Classification (GTDB taxonomy): domain Bacteria; phylum CG03; class SLGR01; order SLGR01; family JBDRKX01; genus JAIVZN01. The sequence continues at coordinate 20,972 of JAIVZN010000008.1, forward strand.
TCTTTTCATCCATTCAGTTGTGATATCCTCTGGATGTACTGTCCACATCTTTTCATTGTAGGGAAGCATAAAATATTTTACTATTCCTTTGCCATACTGTTTTTTCATCCAGTTATAGAAATTTTCATCCTGCTCATCAGCGCCGGGGCGCGGTTCACCTGCAAATCCCCCCTTAAGATTCTCAAGAAACCCGATAAGACATTCTTTTTTTAAATCCTGAGGAAGGTAATAAATGTGGGACTGAAATGGATACGGAACAAAACTTTTATCAATATAAATAAAAGATTTTCTATTTATTTCAAGAAGAGATTTTTCTTCAAAAAGATCCTGTACTTTTTTTTTAATTCTCTCATTATTAAAATGCAGGAAATGACCTGTATAATCAAACTTAAAATCACCTGCAATTTCAGTTCTTGCCAGGCCGCCCGCTGAACTGTTTTTCTCAAAAATTAAAACTTCTGCCTTTTGCCTGATATTTTCTGCTGCAATTAATCCTGTAAGCCCCGCCCCTATTATTATGACTCTCATTATTTTTCGCTGATATCTATATTACCTAACATAATGCTCCCTGTTAGACCTAACACAAATACTGCGACAAGTATGAAAAAAGCGTATCCAGAAGGGACAACAGTTATGGTAAAAGCAGCTAAAGCTAAAAATAATGAAATTGAATATGATATTATGTCTATCTGCCATGGAGAAAAACCGGCAACAGTCAGCCGAAGCGCATAGTGGTCCTTAGAACCCTTAAACACAGGCTGCCCATTTTTCCATCTGAGATAACTGACTAATATGGTATCAAAAAGAGGTATCCCGAGTATTAAAAGAGGTGAAAATAATCCAATCATATTTACAGAACTGTAATCTGCGCCCATTGAAAGCGCTGCTAATATAAACCCCACGAATAAACTTCCTGCATCACCCATAAATATCTTCGCAGGAGGTTTATTGAACAGCCAGAAACCTGCCAATGCGCCAAAAAGGATTATTGCAGCAAAATTTACATATAACATTTCTGTAGGAAGCGTTATTGCAAAAAATCCAAGCGCGCATATTGCTGCAACACCCACGGCAAGACCATCTAATATATCAATTATGTTTACAGCGTTCATTACAAAAATAACCCAAAACATGCTTATAGCAATATTTAAAAATCTGCCCGGGAAAAACTTAATGTAAATTCCAAAGTGGATTAAAATTACTGCTGCTATAATCTGCCAGAAAAATTTTACCCTGAAATCAAAATCAAAAATATCATCTAATAGGCCAAGCAAATATATAATTATACCGCCATAAACTATTCCTCTTAACTGGTGCAGGGTTCCTGTTTCAAAATGTGTAAACAGCCTCAGTCCTGCGAGAACAAGCATGAAAGTAAAAAAAATGGCAGTGCCGACATAAGGAACAGGAGAGGGATGTTCTTTTAAACTTTTAGGAATATCATAAAATCCAACCTTTTCTGCAAGCAGTTTAAAAGCAATAATTAACACAATGGAAATAATCAAAGAAGCAATAAAAAGAATGAATGTCAACATCCTAAAACCTTTAATATTTTATTTATATCCTGCACTTTATGATATATTACATCTGTCCATTTGCTATTTGGAAAATCTCCAAGTACTAGGTTAAAAGAGTTTTTTGCCTCTCTTAATTTACCTAAATTCTGATAACATTCACCTATATAATAATAAGCATCATCTTTATAAGGAGATACTTTAAATTTATTTATATAATCACGATATACCTGAATTGCTTTTTCCCAGTGTTTAATCTTCCTTAATATTTCACCTACCCTGTATAGAGCAGACTGCGCTAAAGAATGATTTGGAAAATCTGCGGCCATGCTGTAATATTTCATTGCACTATCTAAATTATTATATTTATAGTAGTTTATATCTCCCAAAAAATACAGCGCTGAAGCTGTAATTTCGGTCTTTAAATTTTTCTTTATTATTTCATTTAAATAAAATTCAGCATCTGCAAATTTAGACTCTTCAAAGTATTTTTCCGCATAAACATAAAGCTTTAAATCATCCTTATCAGAAATACTCTTACTTATAAGTTTAATCCTTTCCATGCATATACTTTTCCATCTTGTATTTTCTTTTTCTTCTACAAGCTGCTGATAAACTTCACTTGCCGTTTTGAAATCAAAGATTTCAAAGATATATATATTTCCAAGAATAAACATGGCATCTTCATAAAAAGAATACTCCTTAAAATCATCCCGAATTTTTTCACCATATCTTATACTCCTATAAAGTATCTCTTTATTTCCATCAAAATTATCCTTATAATATTGTAGCAACAGGAAACTTCCCCACGCATATATTGGCCTTGAGGTCTTATGATCCTCAATAATCTGTTCATAGAAACCGGCTTCTTCTAAAGAACATGGTTCTTTTTTCTCTAAAATTTCCTTTTTTATTTCAGCTATTTTTTTACTTCTTATAAATCTTTTATTAAAAAATATCATAGGCTTATTAAATTTATTTTACTTATTTAAACATAGGAAATCAACAAGGAGAGAGGTTTTGAAATTTTTGCAATTCAGACAGTAACGGCATCCAGTCCCATAGATGAAATCACCACATCAGGAATGTTCCTTCTTTATTATACTATTTATATTATGATAAAGAAGCTGATACCAGTTTATATCAGGTACTCTTACAAATGGCGGATAAAACATCCCGTGTTTCGAATATAATCCATAAATATATTTAAAATTTTCCATGTAATATTCTGGGAGATTACTGAATAAGTTTTTATTTTTGACACTTTTTAATTTTTGTTTTAAGCTACCGGCAGAGTATACTTTTTTTTCATTGTCAATTGCTAAAAATAAATGCGTTGAATCAACCAAAAGCCACCCCCCTTTTGTTAAGACTTCTGAAACAGCATGGCTATTTGCTTTGCGAAAATATAACATAAGAGTGGGATGCTTTGAAACAAATAGAAAGACATGTCTTACTTTAAAATTATTCATCTGGAGTATTTTTTCTATCAATCGTGATATATCATAACAGATGCCCTTTTTATACTTCAAAAGGTTTTGGGGTTCCCTGCATTCTCCAAAAGGAATACCTTTGTTTTCATTTGATATTATACCTATTACTTTTTTCTGTACGGAAGCTATCAACTCAAGCTGATCCTCAAAATCCATTGTTCTGGAATCATGGTAATAGAAGCCCAATTGTTTTATTGCTTTAATGTCTTCATCTGTTAATTTCGTACTCACATTCGATAATAAAAATATTAAGAAAAATATTACTATAATGCTGCCAGAAAATATTAAAATTGACGGTTTCTTTCTTTTTAAATTCATTATCAAATTTCCATTATTCTTCACCACTTGATAATTTCTATTTTATCATTGTAATACATTTTTTTCACCTATCAATAAAAACCCTGTGCCATAACTCTAACATCAAAAGCGCCCAGAGGCAATATCCATAATCTGCCCTGCCTTCTATATGATCATCTATCAACAGCTTCAAGTTAGCTGAATTAAAATACCCCCGT
>JAIVZN010000009.1:0-23493 GCA_048634875.1 Deltaproteobacteria bacterium
GTTCAAATATCTGGTTTATTATTTCTATAATATCACTAATCTTCTGAGATTTTTGTCCCAATACTGTTATTCTGGAAGCACTCTCCCTTGTTGATGTTTTTATTGCCTCCATCCCCTTAGCTGACTTAGAAACAGCTGATTTTCCTGTTTTAGCATTAGCAAGACTGTCTTCAGCTATTTTAGTAACTAAATCCACATTAACTGATATTTGTTTTGCAGTAATAGTCAATTCTCCAATTGCGATAGAAACCTGAGCTGTTAAGCTTGCTAACTGTGCTGCACCGCTGGATTGCTCTTCTGCAGTAGAAAGAAGTTCATTAGAATACATATCTAATTTTGAACTGCTATCCTTGATTTGTCTAATTAGGTATCTTAAATTTTCTATCATTACATTAAAAGAAGCAGCTAACTCCCCTCCAAATTTAAGATCTTCCGTTAAATCACCGCTTGCTATGTTTTTTGCCTGTTCTGACAGAGAAGATAGTTCAACCTGCATTTCCTTAAATGCAGCAGCTAATTTTCCAAACTCATCTTTTGTTTTTATTTTTATTTCACTCTTTAATTCTCCCCTTCCAATTGCCTGTACTGCGAACAACAACTGATAAATTGCATGTATAATCAGTTTCTTCGCAAGTAAATTTGTAAGAAAAACACTCATAATTACAATACATAAAGCTAAAAGAACTGTTATTCTTTTATTTTTTTCAATCATTCTGTTAATATTCTTATGCGGCATTCCAATCCGCGCGATATTCTTTTGACAATTAATAGAGAATACTGAAAAAACTAATGCTACGATTATTACTATACCTGCTACTAAACTGACAGCTTTTGCTTGAAGCCCGAAACGAATATTTCCTTTTTTTTTCATTTTATTTATCCTTCTTCAAAAATCCTACCGAGGATTCAGCAACTCCTCAGAAAATATTATTTTTTCTATATCAAGTATACTCAATAATTTATCATCAAATAAAATTTCGCCCTCAAAGTAATCAACTTTTATTTTACCTGCTGTTGTATGTACGGGTTGAATTTGAGTTAGAGGGATATAAATAATATCAATGACAAACTCAACCAATAAACCTAACTTGTTCTTGTCTCCAACTGCAATAATACGGGTATGATTACTAATACTGGTCCGTGATATACCTAAAAATAGTTTAAAATCAATAACAGGAAGTATCTTTCCTTTTAAATTAATTACACCTTTAATATAATCAGGCGCAGTAGGAACGCTAAATATTTCACCGGGTATTATAATCTCTTTAACATTTTTTATATTAAAAGCAAAAACTTCCTCCCCGAGTAAAAAACTAACCATCTCTATTGTTTCTTTCCCGGGTAATATATCCTGAATATATTTCTCCTGTACTTTTTCTAAAATTTGCGCAATTTTATCATTCATTTTTAAATTTAATATTTTTTTCTTCTCTTGTCATTAATCCCTACAACTATTCACATTCAAATTTTCACCATAATCCTGGTCGCCATTCCAAAACCAAGCGCTATCTGCGTATTGCCAACCTTGATAGTTACAGGCCCCCGCATAAACTGTGACGAAACCTTTGTTATCCCTACACCAGGCCTTACCCCAAGATTCCCTAAACGACTCAACAAACCCATACCGCCCTGGATTGTATTTACCACTCCTTTCTGACCTGTTTTCATGTCATTTAAACTAACTATCACTTTTCTCCTTCAATAAATTTTTACATTATGTTCAACGCAGACATGCATCTTGCTCAGTAATCATAAGTAAATCAGTTCTGACTACTTTTTGGATTTGACTTAATAAATAGCCTCTAAAGTAATCTTCAATACTTGAACTTAATATTAATTATTATTTGATTTTGTTAGTTTTAACTAACTTTGTCAAGCTGTCACGAAAAGTTTATTGTCTATTTATTTATGCACAGTTATATAACAAATCTGGATTCCTTTTTAATTCTCGCCTCAAACTCTCTATCGATTCATGCTTTTTAAAGCCAATCTTTAAAAATCTTACTTCATCCTTAAATACTTTTAATTTTTGAGTCTTTTATAGTTATAACCATAATATAACCATTTTGACTCTTATTTATTTCAGGCTCAAGCTGCGTTTGAAACTTAAAACCGATTTTTCAGGCTCATCTTGTATTATACAAGACTGGTAGTTGTTTGAATTTGTCATAAAAAAATGATATAAAACTTATAGAAAATTATGGATAAGTTACAAACAATTCTAATTGTTGAGGATAGCCCTACCATGCTTTCCATGCTTTCAAATATTCTCAGCCGGGCAGGCTACAATGTCCTTACATCTGAAACCGGTAAAGACGCAATAAAATCAACTAAAGAAAATCATCCTGATGTAGTTCTTCTTGATTTGATGTTACCGGATATAAACGGAGATGAAGCTTTAAGAAAGATAAAACAAATAGATGTAAATATCCCGGTAATAATATGCAGCAGTAATACTTACATTAAGTCAGCTACTGAAGCCATGAAATATGGAGCTTACGATTACATTATGAAACCTTTTGATAATAAACAACTTATTAAGATGGTAAAAGAAGCTCTGCTGGCACCAAAAGTAGAAATGATTACAGGAAATATAAGGAAAAGATTTGAAAGAAGAGATGGTGTTGAAAGGAGAAAATTTCATGGAAAAGAAGATATTAGAAGAAGACATAAACAAAGGAGAAAAGACTGGATAAGTGAAGCAGAAGCCAGGAAAAAAAATATTTTGCCGTTATTCTTAACTGGCGGAGTTGCCTTAATAATTATAATATTATATTTACTTCTTAGATAAAGATCCGTCAGTTGTTAATACATATTCTTTATTAATGGCAAAAATAAATGCAAAATTCAAAAATAGCAGGGTAACTTAATAATGGAAAATATTGCAGATAAAACAAAAATTTATAGATATGACTTGAAAAAACTTTAAATTTCCATTATTAATTTATAAAATGAAATAAAAATCCCCCTACCCCCCTTTACTAAAGGGGGAAGTAAAGGAGGATTTACAGGAGGACAAATAAATGACTAAAGTAATGATTGTTGACGATGCTGCCTTTATGGTAAAAGTAGCTATAAAGAATTTAGAAAATGCCGGATATGAAACAGTATCTGCTGCTGATGGCCAGGAATGCATGGACACGATAGAAGAAGAAAAACCAGATGTTATTCTTCTTGATGCTGAAATGCCTGTAATGGACGGCTGGGAGACTTGCGAGGAATTGAAGTCAAATGAAACAACCAAAGATATTCCTGTGATAATGTGTACAGGAGACGATGCTGAAGAATATATTGAAAGAGCAAAACAATTAGGAGCTAAAGGATATCTTGTTAAACCCTATCAGATTGAGACAATGAAGGAAAAAATTGAAGAGGCATTAAGTGGGTAATTGGAAGAATAGGAGATTGGGAGATTAAGAGATTAAGAGATTGAAGAATTGGAAATATATTATTTTCTTATTACTTTGTTATTTTATTACTTCTAATGCATGGGCTATTCCAGATCCAATAACAAATCTAACAGCTTTAACAGGTTCAGGCGATGGAGAAGTAGATTTAACATGGATATACCCGGGACCTGGAGATTTACCTGAAAATGAACAATATGCCATTCAGCATTCCACTTATATCATTGAATGGAGTACTTCTTCAGCAGATATTTTTATAGATACGGGCCCGGTAATTACAAGTGCTTTACAGTCTTACACTGTAACAGGTTTAACTAACGAAGCAACATATTTTTTCCGCATCTGGACTTCTTCCAGTTCTATAACTGAATGGTCGCCTATTTCTTACGGAGCTACAACCTGGGTTAATATTGTTCCAAGTAAAATAACCAATCTTTCAGCTTTAGCAGGATATAAACAAATAACTTTAAACTGGACTGCGCCAGGAGATAATGGGATGTCAGGAAATATTGAAGGTGGAAAATATGAAATCCGATGTTCTACAACTAAAGCTTTTGTTATTAATAATGATTGGGATAATGCATCTACAGGGTATCCCTACAGAATATCATGGGGAACGGATACTGCGCCCGGAAACTGTGAAACCAGAGTAATCACAGGTTTAATTAATAATGTTACATATTATTTTGCCATTAAGACAAGAGACGAAATTATAGGTAACTGGTCGGTTTTAAATTCTACTTCACCAATTCCTTATGCACTTCCTTTTAATTCCCCGCCATATGTTAATCTTTCTTCCCCTGCAAACAGCACAATTGTCAGCACACAAACGCCGATTTTTGACTGGGTTGGTTCAGATCCTGACCCTGGTGACAGTATAACTTATACAATCAGGTACTCAACAAAACAAAATTTTGAAGTTTTTAGCTCATCGGAAGGACTGACGGTTTCCAGTTATACGCCGACCAGTGATTTGATAGAAAATGCCACATACTGGTGGAGTGTACTGGCAATAGACAGCGAGGATTACGAAACTTTATCTGAAACATGGACAATAAGGATTAATGCAACAAATGACTATGCGCCTGAACCCTTTAATTTAGTATCATCAAGCGGTATAGTTACAACTCAAAAACCATCTTTTGACTGGCAGGATTCATCTGATGATGATCCTGGTGACACAATAACCTATTCTATGTGGTATTCCACGAATTCTGATTTCATACCCTTGAATCAAAAGACAGGACTCACTGAATCCACTTATACAGTAACATCTGACCTGATTGAAAACGCCACTTACTACTGGAAGGTAATGGCAATGGACAGCGGTAATCCGAGTCTGATAAGGGAAAGTAACCAGTTGGACTGGTATATAAGAATTAATGCTGCAAATCAATCACCAAATGATTTCAGCCTGTTGACTCCGTCAAATACCGTTACCACCCTGGAACCAACATTTGAATGGGATACCGCTGTAGATCCTGACCCTGGTGATACGGTTGAGTATCTGCTCTATTATTCAACCTATTCTAACTTCAGTTCAAGTACTACAGAACCAGTGTCACAGACCAGCTATACACCTACAAGCAATTTATTAGATGAAGTTACATACTACTGGAAAGTAAAGGCACTGGATGAAGATAGCAGTGCTCTTGATAAAATGAGCACAGAACAGAACTGGGAATTTTACACTAAATATGATGACCCGCCTACAGCATTTGGCCTGCTCCTTCCTTTCGGCACAACTACATTTTTAAAACCAAACTTTAAATGGGAACATAATGAACCTTTAGGCGGAGACCCATGGGACAGTGTTACATATACACTTTATTATTCCACCTATTCAAATTATCAATCCAGTACCTCGGTATGGGAATTGGTAGATGTAAGCACAACCCCGGATAGCAATTTATTGGATAATGCCACTTATTTTTGGAAAGTTCAGGCTTTTGACGGAGCAGGCAATTCAACATGGAGTAATGAGATAAGTTCATATTTCTGGACAAATGTAATAAATGATACTCCTACTGCTTTTGGACTTATTTCCCCTGTTAATAATTCTACTTCTACTGTTTTAACCCCGGTATTTGACTGGGAGGATTCATCTGATAAAGACCCGGGCGAGAGCATTACCTATACCTTATATTACTCGTCTTATTCTGATTTTTCTTCCAGCATTACAGTCACCGGTTTAAGCACAAGCACTTGCAACTCAGAAACTTTACAGGATAATTCTACCTACTTTTGGAAAGTTAAAGCAGTAGATGGAAGCACTGAAACATGGAGCAATGAAACAACCTGGCTATTCTGGACAAATCAAAGCAATGATACACCTGAAAATTTTGGACTTATTTCTCCTGCCAATAATTCTACTTCTACTGTTTTAACCCCGGTATTTGACTGGCATGATTCTACTGATGTTGACCCTAATGACAGCATTACCTATACTTTATATTATTCTTCATACGCTGATTTTTCTTCCAGTATTACAGTAACCGGTTTAAGCACAAGCACACATACCCCGGGTACTGACCTGAATGATAATTCTACATACTACTGGAAAGTAACCGCATATGATACTAACGGTGCTTTTAAAGACAGCACTGAAGATGACTGGTTATTTTGGACAAATGTAATAAATGATACTCCTACTGTGTTCGGACTTATTTCACCGGCAGATTCCATTACAATTATAGGGCAAAAACCTGATTTTAACTGGTATGATTCTATTGATATTGACCCTAATGACAGTGTTACCTATATACTTTATTACTCAACTTATGCTACTTATGACTCCTCTACCACTGTCCAAGTGTCAGTTTCCTCTCACACTCCGTCATTCGACTTATCAGACGATAGCACATATTACTGGAAAGTTAAGGCATACGATACCAATGGGGCCCAGAGATGGAGCACTGAAACAAACTGGAAATTTTTAACAAATGTGAGTAATGACCCACCAGGTGCATTCGAGCTTAACTTTCCAACTAATAGTTATGTAACTACAGATTTAACACCGGACTTTGACTGGGAAAATTCCTATGACCCGAACCCTGTTGATACTGTTACCTATACTCTATGTTATTCTACCTATTCTACTTATGATTCCTCTACTACTGTCCAACTGTCAGTTTCCTCTTATACTCCTTCAATTCCTTTACAGGATAACACTACATACTTTTGGAAAGTTAAAGCAGAAGACAATGTAAGCACTGGAACCTGGAGCAATGAAACAACATGGCTTTTCTGGACAAATGTAGAGAATGATACTCCTACTGCATTTGGACTTATTTCTCCTGCAAATGATCATGTTACTTCTAATTTAAAGCCAACATTTATATGGAATAATTCTTCTGATGTTGATCCTGGTGACAGTATTACTTATATTTTATATTACTCAACTTATTCTACTTTCCTCTCAAGTTATGTGATTTCATTAACAGATTTAACCTATACCCCTCCGGGCAACCTTAATGAGAACGCAACATACTGGTGGAAAGTGAGAGCTGATGATTTAAACGGCGCCATAAGAGGGAGCAACCAAACTAACTGGAAATTTTTTGTCAGATTACTGCATACGCCAAAAGTTGTTGAAGGGGTTAAAGGAAATTTAAGTTCTGACAGGAAAAATTTCAGTTTATCATGGAATCCTGTTACCCACAATACTGACGGCTCTACAGTTAATGATTTAGGAGGATATCATATTTATAGAAGCGATCTCATTAGCTCCTTAGGAGACGGGACACCTGCAGCAACTGTCGGAGCTGCTACCTTAAACTGGACTGACGATACAGTAAACAAAAGAATATTTTATTATGTTGTCAATGCATTTGACACTTCAGGAAATGAAAGTGAAAATTCTGTAATAGTGGATTCGTCCAGAGATGAAAATGTTATTGCCGTTTCCAAAGACCAGGAGGCTCTATTAGTTATACCAAATGAGATAAATAAGGTTCTCTACAGCCAGAACAATTCTTATGGCGATGACCTTAAGATTATAGTGGAACGTAACAATGCTGATGAAAAAGGAAAAGTTATAAGGTCGTGGGAATTTAAGGTTTTAAAATGCAGCGACAATACAGAGATTGAAAATTTTAAATTTGACAGTCCCGCTGTGGATATTCAACTTGCTTATGAAAATGGTTCCCAGATGGCAGGTTCATTTGGAAAAGCTGTTTTCCATGCCCCATGCCAGTCTGACAGCCAGGTAGGCATCTTCTGGCACAATAGCGTAGAGTATGTTAAATTAGGCGGACACATTGACAGTAATATCAAAGCTATTAATTTAAAGTCCATGTCTATGGGAAAATACAGGGTTCAGCAGGTACAGAGAGCAACAGAATTTGAACTTTCATGGGTTGGAACAATAGGTCCGACAAAAGTCTTTACACCTAATGAAGACACAATAAACGATGAAATTAATTTTGTATTTGAGAATCCAAAGGAAAGTATAGCTTCAGGTGAAATCTATGATATTACAGGCGCTCTTATAGCTTCCATGGAAAAAGGGCAAAAATACGAAAATTCTCTCATGTGGAACGGTAAAACTAAGGACGGGGAAATAGCTGATAAAGGTGGTTATATCTACCAGATAAAAGCTGAGGGAAAGATAATAAACGGCACGGTAATACTGGCGAAATAATTTAGAGACAAGGAAACTAGGAGATTGGGAGATTAAGGTGGAAAGGAAATAAGATGAAAAGTAATATGGAAATATGGAAATATGGAAATAAGAAAAAAAAGAAAAGACTTATTACTTTATTACCTTATTACTTTGTTACTTTATTACTTTATTATTTTATTATTTTTGTTACTTTTAGTAATGCTGAGTTCAATGACCTTGGATGCGGAGCAAGGCCTCTTGGCATGGGGAGCGCATTCGTAGCATTAGCTGATGACATAAATGCAATATACTACAATCCCGCCGGCCTGGTAAGGTTACAAAAAAATGAATTCACCAGCTCTTATGGAAGACTGTATGTCGGTTTAGATGACGGGAGTAATTTAGGATGGGGATTTTCAGGATATGCGCAGCCTCTTGGTAAATACGGAACAATTGGACTTGGTTACCTTAATTTTGCTCTTCTTGGAGATTATACAGAAAATACATTCATTTTTACATATAGTAAATGGATAAGTCACAGGTTTGCCATGGGTTTAAACTTAAAACTTCTTAAACAAAAGATTTTTCAGGATAGCTATACAAGCTTAGATCCTGTTTTTGAATTTGGAACAAAGGATACGGTTCAGGGCCTCAGCATAGACGCAGGATATATATATAACTTTACAGAAAAATTATCTTTTGGAGTATCATTTTACAATATTAATCAGCCTGATATGGGATTTTTTAAAGAGAGCAAATTAAACATGATGAAAAAAGCAGGAATTTCATACAGGGGCGATAATATAGCTACTGCACTGGATTTTTCTATTAAAAATAATGAGGCAAAAGTATACGCAGGCGGTGAAAGGTTGTTTTTCAAAAATAGCCTGGCTGTCAGAAGCGGACTTGGTTTCGGGGCAAATGAATTTAGAAATTTTACTCTCGGGCTGGGTTACAGTTTTAGAACACTACAATTTGATTATGCTTTTCTATTCCCGATTTTCGGAATTAATGACATCTATGGTTCGCACAGGGTTTCACTAATACTCAGGTTTGGCGCCTGGCCGAAAAAACTTAAACCCTTAGAAGAATTATCGCCAAAGGACATTACCATTTTACAGCTTAAAAAAGACACAGAAAAAATTAAATCAAAGTATACAGAAAAAACAGATGAACTCAAACAGAAAATTAAATATTACGAAAAATACCAGGATGAAAAAATTAAAGAAGCAGTAAAAGAGGAACTACTTAAAGCAAAAGAAAAAGCTGCTAAGAAAAAATCCAAAAAAGCTGCTAAAAAGAAAAAAGAAATGAAACCAAAAGAAAAAAAAGCGGAAAAAGAAGAAGTAAAAAAACCCGCCAAAATAACTCACAAAGTTAAGAAAGGAGAAACTTTAAAGGATATAGCAAAAAAACATTATAACGATGTGAAAAAATGGAAAATTATATATGACGCTAATAGAGATAAAATTGAAAGGGGAAAACCAAAATTAGGAAGTATATTGACAATACCTGCTGTAAAATAATAAGAGACTAGGAGACTGGGAAACTATGAGATTAGGACTAAAAAATAACTTGTGTTCTTATGCTGAGAATTTTCTTGCAAACAGCAGGTAGAATTTGTAAAATAAAAAAGGTAACGGGTCGGATAAATCCGACCCCTACAAATGTAGGGGCCTGATTTATCAAGCCCAATTTAGGAGATGTTCAAATGGAAGAAAAAGTAATAAAAATTTTTGAGAGTAAATTAGAAAGATTAAAGGATATGGAGTTTTTAACCAAACCTCAGGAAGCTGAGGAAATAAATCTATTACTTGAATACTGGCGGATTATTGCTAAAGGAGTAAGCGACAGAGAAAATTTACTGAAAGATATGCTAAAGGATAAAGAAGAAAAACTCAGCATGTATGAGGTGCAGCTTAACTCATTAAAAACAGAAGTAGAACAATTAGATAATAAAAATGAAAGGCTGAAAAACAGCATTGAATTGCAAAAATTAGTGTTAGAAAAAGAAAAAATCGTTTTAGAATATTCTTACAAAGATAAATTTGAAGAGAAATTGAGGAAAATGGAGATAAGTTTCAGGGATAAGGAGTTAGCCCTTGAAAAACTAAAATTAGAAAAAGATTATCTTGAAAATACGCTGCAGGAAAAATTAGCCGGGCTAATAACAAGAGAAAAAGAGTACCATAATTATAAAGAAAATACAGAAATCATTTTAAAGAAAAAAGAAGAACAAGTTGAGGAACTGGAAAAAATAAAAAAAGAGTTAGAAGATACTATAAGTTTAATTGCAAGCTCAAAAATAAATATGTGGGCAAAGGAAACACATGGAACGCGAGTATCCCAGCAGGATATCATCAGCCAGCAAGCGGTGACACAACAACCGGTGCAACCGGCACAACCGGCAATGGTAGATCCTATGCTCCAGAATCAGATACTTGAACTTCAGGAAAAACTTAAAACTAAAGAAAAAGAAAATAACGATATTAAAAATAAACTTGATTTGAGAGAAAAAGAAATTATTAAAGAATATGAACAGAAAAATAAAGAGGAAATAGAAAAGAAAATAACTGAAATTAAAGCTAATCACGCAAAAAGAATAATAGAAGTATTAAAAAACAAAGAAAAAATATCAAGAGATTCTCTTGAAGTACTTGCCCGTGGCTTTGTACATAAGATACGCAATATCTATGGTATAGTCAGCGGCGCTACTCAGTTATGCCAGGCTGAAATTGAAGAATGTAAAGAAAATCCCAAAAAACTCATTAAGAAAATAAAGGATGAAAAACAGAACATAATAGATGAACTGATTGATAATTTTAATACAATAGCATTAAATTTAGAAGAAGGACAAAAAGACGCAGAAGACTTTCTTAAAATTGCGCGCGTTCCTGCTCTCAATATACAGACTAACTCTTTAAATTCAATAATTGAAAGGGTTTGTCAGAGTTTCGGTGATGAATATAAGGCTCAAAATATTTCGCTGGTAAAAAATTTAGATGAAAAAATACCTGACTTTTCAATGGATGCAAAGTTCATTGAAACTGCATTTCATGAGGTCATTTTAAATGCCGTAGAATTCATGCCGGATGGTGGTACTCTCACAGTTGAAACAAAATTACAAGAGAATGGAGAAAATGTTGATATAAAAATAGCAGATAAAGGAGTTGGTATTGCCGAGCAGAAATTAAGTAAGATTTTTCAGATATTCTGCACAAGTAAAAAAGGGAAAAAAGGGGTTGGTCTTCCGCTGGCGCAACGGTATATAGAAATACATTTAGGAACTCTTACATTAGAAAGCACAAAGGGAAAAGGAACTACGGTATTTATCACTATGCCAATAATAGAAGAAGAGAAGGAATGAGGAATGAGGGAAGATAGAAAATTGTTGATTGTAGATTTTAGATTGAAGATTGAAAATAAAATCAATCAATAAATCATCAATCAACAAATCTAAAATGTAGTGATTTCCCTACTCCCACATGTCTCATACCACATCCCTTAAAAAATGAAGTGAGCGACCGAATGGAGGTAAAAAGACAATGAATAAAATTCTTATAGTTGATGATGAAGAAGGTATGAGGTTTGTTCTTTCAAGTATTTTAAAAAAAGGTAATTATGAAGTTATTACTGCTGAAGACGGAAAACATGCACTTGAAAAGTTAAAAGAACATACCCCTGATATGGCTTTTCTGGATCTCCAGCTTCCTGATATGGATGGTTCAGAAGTTTTAAGAGAAATAAAAAAGGTAAGAGCTGACATACCTGTTGTTATGTGCAGTGGTTTTGGTGATGTAGATTTTGCAGTCAGGTCAATGAAAAATGGAGCATTTGACTATGTCGCAAAACCATTCAAGAACGAAGATGTTTTAAATATGGCAAAGAAAGCACTTGCTTCTACAACCAGTACAAGTACAGAAGAAACCAAACAAAAAGAAGTTAAAACCGAACCCTCAACAATAGAAGTAAAAATAAGCAAAAAAATACTGATCATAGCAGGTGCCCTGCTTCTTATCGGCATCATAGTTGCGATTATTTTACTAAAGTAAATAGAATTAAGAATTGGGAATTAAGAATTTTATTTTTGTAAGTCTTTTAAATCGTATCTGCAAACTTTTGCTTCATCTTCAATAGATATCCAGATGTATTTCCCGTCATAAGTCACACCTGCTATCTTAAATGGAAATATATCAGGCTTATATGTATCAACAGTTGTTAGCTCTTCATCTAACATGTGTTTGTATATCTCTCCATTATCTGCATCTGCAGTATAAATAAACTGCCCATCGCCAAAAATACCCACAGGATTCGGTCCTGGACTATCATATTTACTAATTATAGACAACTCCTCATCCATCTTATGCTTATATACTGCTTTAATATCATTGTCGCAGGTCCATAAATTCCTGCCATCATAAAATAATCCTGACGGACTTGTACCGGGTGTTTCATAACTCTTTATAACAGTAAGTTTCCCATCAAGAGCATGCACATAAATTCTTTTCCCTGTTGAATCGCAGGACCATAAATATCCCTTACAAAAGGTCAAACCTGTAAAATTAGAATCAGGAATATTGTAAGCTTTAATCAACGGCAAAGAATTATCTTCTATTTTATGACGGTAAACACTCTGTCCATACCAGTCAGATACCCACATATATCCGTCATTTTTCAATGCTAATGCCGTAGGATGGGAGTAAGGCATCTTAAAAAATATCCCTGCTTCTCCTCCTTCTTTAATAGAAAGGCCCGGTTTAATAAGCAGTAAATATAACATTGCAATTACTACGGCTGCGCCACCAACTATGGATAACGGCAGAATAACTTTTTTTATATCTGCTCCCTTGCCTGCTTCACGCTTTTTCTTCATGCTCTTCTTCTTCTCTTCTATAACAATCTCTGCCCTCTTTGTCAGAGAGTCTTTTACCATTTTAATCATTTTTTCAGTATCAAAAGGTTTTACAATGTAATCGTAAGCTCCATATTTCATGGTATCAATAGCTAAATTAACATCAGAACTACCACTACATATTATTACCGGGATATTTATGTCTACCTGTTTTATCTTTCTTAAAACTTCAATACCGCTTATATCAGGTAACATCAAATCAAGGAGAACTGCATCAGGATTATTCTCTTTAGCAAATTTTATTGCTTCTTCACCATTTTCAGATGTAAGAATATTATAACCTGCTTTTTTAAAAATAAGTGCCAGTACTTTAAGTAGCCTTGTGTCATCTTCAACAATTAAAATTGTTTGTGTCTTAGCCATAATTACTTTTGTAGCTCCTTTAAACTTTTTATTCTACTCGTATCCTGGCCGGTTCTACATTCCTCACATTTATAAAATAAACTACATAAAAATTACACCAAAGTCAAGCCCCCCCCCCTTGAATTTTTTTAACTTTTGCATTATACTTTAATAAAAAGAAACAATAAATGTTAATGAAAATAAAAATAAATTTAACAGGTTTAGTCCTGATAAGTCTTATTATAAGTTTATTTTTTGTATTTACCAGGACTGCGAACAGTAAAACTTCTGTTACATTATTAGACAGGAGGGCTCGCCTTAAAGAGATGCCAACAGAAACAGTAAAGGTAAATGACTATTCTTATTTACTCTTAAAAGAACTCTGCCTTTTTTACAGGATTGGTTTTATATACGATCCTATTACAAAAGGGGTGACATTAAAAAAAGAAAAAAAAGTTATAACCTTAAGCCCTGAAAGTAAAGAATTCTACATTGGAAAAAAGAAAATAACTTTTGAAAGCCCCCCTGTTATTGTAAACTCAAAGATGGCAGTACCGCCAAGAGGAATGGCAAGTATCTTAGAAGAACTTCTTGGATGCCTCGTGACATGGAGAGAAGCAAGAAAGACATTCACAGTTAATGATGAGGAGGGAGTTACTTTTTGGGAAGACCATCCTGAAAAAACTGCTCAGAAGAAAAAGAAGAATTTTATTCAGGCAGGCGATGTTCTTTCAATAAGTGTATGGCAAAAGGGTTCATTTGAACTTGATGAGCTTACAAGAGAAAGGGAAGTGCAAGAAGACGGAACAATAACATTTCCGTTTATAGGGAAGATACCGACATCTGAATTAACACCTTCCCGGCTTGAGGCAAAACTTGCAGGCAAATTAAAGGGCTACATAAAGAATCCTGAGGTAACTGTCAGAATAAAAGGGAAAAGAACAGCATATAAAGTGCAGATTTTTGGCGCTGTAAGGAAACCGGGGACATATGAGTTTACAGAGCGTGTAACTTTAATGGAAGCAGTAAACAAAGCAGGTGGATTTCATGATAACGCCAAATTAACAAAAGTCAGGGTAACGAGATTTATACATCACAGTCCCTACAAAACAGAGATTGTAAATTGTAAGCTGATTTTATATGAAGGGCAGAGGCAATTTGATGTTTCTGTAGAAGACAGGGATATTATCTTTGTCCCAAAAGGCGCAGGTGGATTCTGGGGTGTAGTAGGAGAAGGAATTACAAAAATATCTCCTTTACTTTCAGTAACAGCACTTGTAATTGGTATTATAATTTCTTCCCGCTCCCTATGATCAAAGGAGTAGGAATATGGCATGAGGGAGTAGGGAATAAATTTTTAATTCCTCATTCCTCATCCCTCTTTCCTTTTTAATATGGCTCAAATAAGTGAAGGACTGACTTTAGCTGATTACTGGCAGATCCTCAAAAAAAGAAAAACAGTTGCAATACTTACCTTTTTTTTAGTAGTTTCTTCTTCTTATTTTTTCACCTGTATTACAATTCCTGTTTATCAGGCATCTACCACCGTAGAACTCCGATATCAAACATCCCACTTATTATCCCTGGGTGGACTGCCAACCATGTTAAGAATGATAAACAGGGATACAGAAATTAGAAAGATAAAAAGTTATCCTGTAATTTCTGAGGTAGCAAGAACTTTAGACTTGATAAATGAAAATAGCAGTGAGGATGAAAAAAATAAAGCTGTAGGTGCAATCAGAAGTAAAATTTCTGTCAAAGAAATTGGAGATACAACTTTAATTAAAATCAGCGCTACTGATACGGATAAGGACAATACAGTAAAATTAACAAATACAGTGGCAAATGCCTATGTTAAAAAAACTGTTGAAGAAAGAAATGAAAGAACCAGAAAAACAAGGCAGTTTATTGAAAAACAATTAAATACAGTAGGCAAACAGTTAAGGGATGTAGAGGAAAAAGCAAGAAAATTTAAACTTACAGGAAAAATTACTGAAAGAATAAGTGACCTTGGAGCAACCTTGAGCAGTTTAACACTCCAGAGATCCCGTCTTCTGACAAAATACGGAGAAAAACACCCTGATATTGTCAGCCTGGATAAACAGGTTGCCAATTTAAAATATAAGATGGGCAATTTGACAAAAGAAGAATTAGAGTATCTTTATTTAATGCGGGAAGTTACAATCAACGAAGAACTTTATATGATGCTAAATAAAAAACTTAAAGAAGCGCTCATTACTGAAGCGGATAAAGTGATTCCGGTTGGCATT
This sequence comes from Deltaproteobacteria bacterium, assembly GCA_048634875.1. Taxonomy (GTDB): domain Bacteria; phylum CG03; class SLGR01; order SLGR01; family JBDRKX01; genus JAIVZN01. The sequence goes on from JAIVZN010000009.1 coordinate 15,535, forward strand.
GTTGATCCTGCAAAAAAAGCTTCTCTGATAAAACCTGATAAACAAATGAATATGCTTATGGGTATATTAGGAGGATTTCTTCTTGCTATTATTGGAGTTCTTATCCAGGAAAATCTTGATACTTCTCTGAGGACAGCACACGATATTGAAACTTACCTGAAAGTTCCGGCGCTTGCAGAAATTCCATATATTAAGGTAGAAAAAAACAACTTAACTATTCCGCATCTTTTATTTCAAAAGAAGAATTCAGCATATTTAGAAGCATATAATAATTTAGCTGCATCAGTTATTTCATTCAGTCATAATAAAAAGATTCAAACTGTACTTTTTACAAGCATAATGCCAAGAGAAGGAAAAAGCGAAGTAATTACAAATTTTAGTATTATTAAAAGTCAGAGTGGAAGCAGGACTTTATTGATTGATGCAGATTTCAGACAGCCTGCCATAAACAAATTCTTTAAAGTTTCCCGGAAACCCGGCATGATTGATATAATTACAGAAAAACTTGACTACAAACACTGGATTCAACCTGCTAATTCAAATTCCGAAATAAAAAAATTATTAAAAAATGAAGGCCTCTTTGATTTAAATAATCTATATGTTCTGCCTGCAGGACATCTGCCGCCGCATCCAATGAGATTCTTAAATTCCCCTGAATTTAAAGACATCATAAATAAAGCAAAAAAAGATTATGACCTCATTCTTCTTGATTCACCGCCCATTTACTATTTTGCTGATCCCGCAGTCCTTTCAGGCATAGTTGATGCAATAGTTATTGTGCATAAACCAGGTTCTATTGAGACAAAAGAACTTTCAAGGGCAGTAAAACAACTTTCGGATGGTGATACAAATTTTTTAGGAATAGTATTAAATGGTGTAAAAGGAAAAATAAGAGGAAAGTATTACTACCGTTATTACTCAAGCGAAAGATGAAGAATTTGCGATGAAAATTCTATGGTAGAAGCTATGCCGCACGCATTTCTTAAAGTATCACCAACTGCAAATATTCCATGTCCTCTAATAATAACAGCAGGATACTTATTTAATATGGCAGGTATTTCCTCTGCTACTTTTAAAGAACCTATTCCACCATTAACTGACACAACAGGAACTTCAGGAATATAAAATTTTCCTTCAGAATCAGCAGGTACAATCCTGTCTTTATTAAAAGATAATGCAATAGTAGTCGGAGCATGTACATGAACAACAGCCTTGTGAGCGGTATTTTCATATATACTCTTATGTACTATTATTTCTACAGAAGCTTTTTTATGAAGAATGGGGTCTGGTTCCACATCTCTATTAAAAGGCACTCGGACAATATCGTCAAACTTTAAATCACCTAACATACTGCCTGAAGCTGTTATATAAATGTTATTGTCTTTTCTTATACTTATATTACCTGCTGTAAGTGATACTAAATGCTGCTGGAAAAGTAATTTTCCCAGCCTCTTAAACTCTTTATAAATATTCCGCTCTATCATTCAGTCGCTCACTCCTCTTTTAAGTCTTCGCTCCACTCAGTAACTCTGCTAATTTAACAAGTGTGTCTGCTTCGCCATACCCTCCGGGTTTTAATACAATATACCTGTTTTTATATTCAGTAAGAGCAATACCGGTAATTATTGATTTTATTACATTAACCTGTCTTATACCGGTTGAGCGCATAAAACCATATGCTGTATCTCCGCCATTTAATATAACTTTACTACTCTCCAGAGGACTGACAGCATCATTTAACTTCCTCAAGCTTCCTGTAATTTTCTTTGTTGGTGTCTTGACAAGCAGATTTTCATCACCCCACCCCTGAACGCAAGCAATGGGTTCATTTATCCCGATACTGCGCCTCCTGCTTTTTTCCCAGTAGTCTATCTGTTTCAATGAAAGAGGATTCAGACTTCCTGAAACTATAAGTACAGGTCCCTGTGGAATGGGAAGAATGGGGACGGTTCTGATATTTCCCTTTTTCGAAGTATCAGAACCGTCCCCATTCTTCCCAGACAGCCAGCAATCTGTAAGTTCTCCTGCCCATGCTGATGCTCCGGCAAAAACATTTCCAGGAGTTCCCCTGCTTAGATTTTTCAAATCCTCATTTGTAGAAGCATCCTTGACATCTATTTTTTCAGGATTATTCATCTGATTGGAAAGAAGTATCTTTATATTAGATTCATTTACCGGAGATTTAATATCTCTGCCATAAGAAGATTTACTAATTTCAACACCATCAACATAGTGTGTTGAATTTACAGTTACCCTGCCCATATCAGGGAATGCAGCACACAGAGGTATCCTTTTGACCTTTAAGCTTTCTAACAAAGCCTCTAACTCAACCCCTATATTTCCCCGTAATGTTGAATCAATCTTTTTATAATAAAAATCAGCATTCCAGCTTTTAAGAAATTCAACCGCCTTTACAACTCCCTCTTCTGCCTTTTTCTCAGAGGCTGAGCGGCTGTGAGTATTAATTATCCATACATCCACATCTACAGGAATACTTTCTATATCCTCTGTGCTGGTACTTAACACTACTTTCAGGCCTCTGTCGGCAAATTGTATGCCAACATCGCCGCCACCTGTCAGGTCATCTGCTATCACACCTATTTTCACCCGAAAATCCTTTCAGGTGAAAAAATCCTAAATTCTAAATACGAAATCCTAAACAAATTCAAAATCCGAATTCTCCAAATCCAAATATTTTTTGTTTTGAGGTTTGTGTTTTGTGTTTGTTTAGAATTTAGAGTTTCGGGTTTAGTGTTTTTTATCCTCATAACTTTCATCATCTTTTGTGAGCATTGCTCATGTCCGTTTCATGTGCCAAAGGCAAAAAGTCTCCGGAGCAACAAAATACATTTTTTGGGCTCAATTATTTTTTTCACTTTTTTGGGAATAAAGGTTCACCTTTTATTATATTACTGAAACTTAAACCTGTATTCCATTTCAAAACATCTTTATCTGATATACCCATCTGTTTTTGAATCTTTCCTGCTGTATCAGGCATAAACGGGTAGATAAGACCGGAGATTACTTTTAAAATCTCAAAAAGATTTGTTAATACCTCTCCTAATCTGCCGATATTGCTCTTTGCAAGTATCCATGGCTTCTGGATTTCCACATAAGTATTAGCTGTTTTTATCAATTCCCATATTTTCTCTAAAATCAGGTTAAACCTAAGCCCCCTGTATAAATCATCTAATTCTTCTATTAGTGAAGCTGTTTTTCTATCCAGGCCATCAGGAGAACTTCCTGAATAAGGAGGATTGTATTTTTTTATCATACTGAGCACCCTGCTTAAAAGGTTTCCTAATTCATTAGCAAGATCTGCTGCATATCTTGTTTCAAAATGATTGTAGGAAAAATCACCATCCAGGCCAAAAGTAACATCCCTCAGGAGAAAATACCTGAATGCGTCTACCCCCCATTCATTTACCACTTTTACAGGGTCTATAACATTTCCAAGAGATTTACTCATTTTCTCTCCATCTACAACCCACCAGCCGTGAGCAAAAACAGTTTCAGGTAAATCAATATCAAGAGCAATCAGTATTGCGGGCCATATTACAGCATGAAACTTGAGTATATCTTTTGCCATAAGCTGGACATCTGCCGGCCAGATACTTGCGAACCTTTCAGTATCGCTTATGTATCCGGGTGCGGAAATATAATTCAAAAGAGCATCAAACCAGACATATACTGTATGTGATTTATCTTGAGGGAACGGGATACCCCAGTTAACATCAAGCCGGGATATGCTTAAATCCCTCAGAGGTTGTTTAAGAAACCCGATAATTTCATTCCGGCGGGAGAGGGGTTTTATAAAATCAGGGTGAGTCTCTATATGATTTAAAAGAGGCTTTTTAAATTGTGAAAGTTTGAAAAAATAACTTTCCTGCTTTAATTTTTCCAGGCTTCGTTTACAAACAGGACAGAGCTGATTGGCTGCCTGCGAAGAAGTATAAAAACTCTCGCATGGAACACAATACCACCCTTCATACATATCCCTGTATATAAGGCCCTTTTCATGCAGCCTGATAATAACCTGTTCTACCGCATGCACATGCGCATCGTCCGTAGTTCTGATAAACTGATCATATTCAATATTTAAGATTTTCCATAAATTTTTAAACTTTAAAACACCGGCATCCACAAACTCCTTTACTTCAATTTTATTTTCCCTCGCAGCTACGGCTATTTTTTCCCCATGCTCATCTGTACCTGTTAAAAAATGAACCCTGTTTCCTCTCTGCCTGTAATACCTTGAGAGACAGTCTGCGGCAATCTGTGTATATGCGTGTCCTATATGAGGCTCAGCATTAACATAATAAAGCGGCGTTGTTATATACTTCATTTTATCCATTTTTTTAGTTTTTCAAGAACTATTACCCTGACATCCTGAGCGCTGAATTCATTTACTGCCCCGGTCCTCAATTTTACCATGACTTTCTTTTGAATATAGTTAAGGTTTATTACTTCTCCCTTGCCTGCAGGAGTATTTACTTTCTGGCCTATCTGAGGTAACTCTTTTCTGATATTTTCATAAAACTCATTCTCATAACGAAGACAGCAAAGCAATCTTCCACAGATACCTGAGATACTCTCAGGGTTCAATGAAATCTGCTGGTTTCTTGCCATATCAATATTAACAGATGCTATATTTCTTAAGAATTTACTGCAGCATATTTCCCTTCCGCATATTCCGAAACCGCCTATTATTGAAGCTTTATCTCTTACGCCAATCTGAACCATCTGAATCCTTACCTTTAATTTTGAACCCAGCGCTCTTATAAATTTCCTGAAATCTACCCTTGTATCTGCCGTGTAATAAATAAAGAGTTTCTGGCGGTCATAAGTATAAGAAACACAGACTAATTTCATATCAAGTTTTTCTTCTTTTATTGTCTTTTCAACTTCAGGTTTAACTTTTTTTACATACTCCTTATTTTCCTCTAAAACGCGATAGTCATCGTCGTTTAAGTGCCTTATAATTTCCATATCTACTTTTTTTTCATCAACTACTTTTTCTGTTTCCACAACAACTGCTGTTTCCAGTCCGTTTGGAGTTGAAAGCAGTACCCTGTCCGCAAGTTTCACATCTGCTCTGCCGGGTTTAGCGGCAAGACGCTCGTGTAACTCTCTTAATTCAACATTAACAACTATCATAAGTCCCGATTTTTATAAACATATTTGAAACAGCAAGTTCTGCATTTGCATTTTTCTTAATATTTTCTATGGTATCCATAATTATTCCTATTTTTCTGCAGCCTTCATCATCAGGGAAATTTCTGAATTTAGCTCCTTCTAATTCAAGCAGAATTTTTAATTTTTCAATACACTCTAAATTACCTGAAAACCATTTTCTCACATTCTCAAAAAATACTTCAGGCTCCGTATGAGAAAAATAAATATTTTTCAGCTTCAAAAATTTCAACAATCTATCAGGCGAACCGGATGAAATTTCAAGCAACTCTTTTTTTCTTTCCACATCAACCTCAGGAGATAACCTTTCCTGCCAGAAAACCTCCATATCTTCATCAGTTAAAGAAGCAAATTCTATTTTCTGGCATCTTGATATTATTGTAGGAAAAAGTAACTCCTCATTTGATGTTATTAAAATAAAAAAAGTCTCTTTAGGCGGCTCCTCTAATATCTTTAACAGACTGTTCAGCGCTTCTCTGCCGGATAAGGCAATATCGTCTATTATAAAAACTTTCCTGGCTTCTCCGTACGGCTTTAGTGACGACTGCCTGATTATCTGTTTTATCTGGTTAATATTTATTTTTTGAGTTATAGTTCTTATGTCTTCCTCATTTACTCCAATTATATTATTAATTAAAACCTTCTCGCCTCTGCCAAAATCAACTTCTATTTTCTTTTCACTTTTCGGCGAACCGATAAATCTTACAAAAGGATGTGTCCCTGCTTTTAATTTTATACATGACGGACATTTTCCGCAGGCTCCATCAGCCGATAAGGATTTACAGTTAAGCGCAGATGCAACTGCTACCGCAACCATTCTTTTACCTACTCCCTGGGCCCCTGTAAATAAAAGCGCATGCGGAATACGGTTATTTCCAATTATTTTTTTTAAATGCCGGATATTTTTTTTATGCCCTATAATATTATTAAAGTTCATATTATTTTCCTCTCTTCAAGGATATTGATTATTTTTTTCTGAATACTTTTCTCAGTATCCATTGTATTTATTACTACAACATTTGTGTCCTCGCCGGCAAGTTCAAGATACCCGATACGGACTTTCTCATGAAAGGATATATTTTCTGACTCTAATCTGTCAAATTCCCTGTTTGCTCTCTGAACCCTCTTTAAACCTTCTTTAACATCAATATCAAGAATTATAGTTATATCAGGACACACCCCTTGTGTTGCTATATTGTTTAATTCTTTTATAAGTTTTATATCCAGCCCCCTGCCGTAACCCTGATAAGCAATACTGGCATGTGTATACCGTTCGCATATAACATACTTTCCTTCTCTTAGAGCAGGCAAAATAAGCTCTTCGGTATGCTGCGCTCTTCCTGAAGCATAAAGAAGTAATTCCGTATTGGGATATATTAAATTGTCAGGATTTAAAAGCATGCGCCTTAATTGTTCTGATATACTTACCCCTCCCGGTTCTCTTGTGCGTATCACATCAATTCCCTGCTCTGACAGATACCCGGCAAGTAATTTTGCCTGTGTAGATTTGCCTGAACCTTCAGGCCCTTCAAGTGTAATAAATTTCCCTCTCATTTTTTTCTTTTAGGTTTTTTCCTTTTAAACTTTTTCGGCTTTAATTTTTTTGTCCTTATCTTTTTTGTCTCAATTTCTTCTTCAACCCGGCCAAACCGGACTGTAAGAGAAATACGGTGGCTTCCATAAGAATCCATTATTGTGAACGGCCATGTAAAACTATAATCAAGGAGTAATAATTTGCTGCAGAATCCAAATCCTGCGGCAACCTCATCCATATTCACCCCGCCTCTAAAAACAAAAGATTTTAAAGAATATTCTACTCCTGAATGAAAATTAAACAACTTATCTCTATAGGAAAAATCAAGTGAAGGAACAAATTTACCTAAATGTAACCCTGCGCCAATTCTTGCTTCCATTGGGACCTTATCTTCATCTTTTAATCCTGCATCAGGCTGATTTAAATCCCTGAGAGCTAATCCTAATGAAAGTTTATTATATAAAACTAATACTCCAAAATCCAGACTGATTACGCCCTTTGAAGTTCCGCCTTCAAAAACAGGGTCCGATTCTGTGTACCTGTCCGGGATATATTTATGATTTAAATATTTTATGTTAATTCCTAAATAAGCTGCAGGTTTAACTGAGCTAAATTTTTGCTTTTTTTCTTTGAATCCTTCAAATGCTCCAAACTGGCTATCCGGCTGAAATTTCTTAAAAAATTCATTGATTCTTTTGCCGGACAGAGCATAACTTATAATATACATATTTTCTATATAAACATCTGAAACAGAAAGACTGGTTACTCCAAAACCAATACTCCCCCACTTCTTTAATGGATAGATAAATGTGCCGCAATTCATCCCTAAATTCGTTTTGTCAGGACCTGCATAAAGTTCCAGTCCTGAATATGGCTTAGCGTACATAAATGTTGCCTGAATTTCCCTTGACCTGACAATGCCTGCGGGATTCCAGAAAATCCCGTTTGCATCATTACTTAAAGATGTAAATGCTCCTCCCACTCCTGTTGCGCGAGCTGTCCACCCGGGGTCAAGGAAAGCAGCATCACTTAAAGTAATAAAGTAATAAAGTAATAAAAATAATAAAGTAATAAAGTAATAAAGTAATAAAGTAATAAATTTCTTTCTTATTCCCTTCTTTCCATATTTCCATATTTCCATATTACTTTTCATTTTATTTCCATATTACTTTTCATTTAACATTTCTCTTTCTAAGTATCCAATGTATCCATTTATTGCTCTTTCTACTTCT
>JAIVZN010000010.1:0-23244 GCA_048634875.1 Deltaproteobacteria bacterium
GCGGACCCTCCCCGACCCGCGTGATGTACGCCTTGACGATCCCGATCACATTATCGACCCGGGTCGGTCCGACTCCGAGATACATACATGCGCTTCCTGCCACGGTGCTTGAGCTCTGGATGAAGGACACCGTCTATTCTGAATCGTACCCGAGCTGTCTTTTCAAAAGGTTCAAGATGTATATCAGACGCACCTGATTTAACTGCTCTGAGTAAAATGAGGTTTACCATTTTTACAACAGGAGCACCTTCACTTTCTCTTTTGACCTGGGTTATATCGGTTACTCCAGTATCTTCTTTTACAACTTCTAATTCCTTACCATCCATTTCAGCAAGAATTTCCCTCATTGAGCCGTCAACTCCTAATGCTGCCTGCTCATCTGCTTCTGTAATTTCTCCTGCTTCACTTGACTCGTCTTCATCAAAATCTACGGCGCTTCTGTAATTTTTTTCTATAGCATTCTTTATGTCGTTTTTTACTGCTAAAACAATATCAATTTTCAAGCCGGTTATAGCTTTCAGGTCATCAATTGCAAATATATCCATGGGGTCGGAAATAGCTATAGTAAGGGTATTATTTATTAATTTTATGGGCAGTATATTTCTTCTTCTGGCAATTGATTCAGGCACTTTGTCTATTACTTTACCATCTATATCGCCATAATCAGAAAGGGCTACATAAGAGATATCGGATTTTTTACCGAGGAAAGCCATGAAGACATCTTCAGTGATATAACCTTCATAAATTAAGATTTCTCCTAAGTTTCTGCCAGTTTGCTGCATTTTCTCTTCAGCTTTTTTTACCTGGTCAGCAGTTATTATGCCCACTTCAACCATATGGTCAGTTAATTCTTTTATACTTGGTACTTTCATCTATTAAATGATAACATGAAATGTATAAATTTTCAAGGGTTTGACTACAGAATGTTTGACTACAGAGGAGGCTGGAATAGAATAGAATTTGACATAAACTTATCATTTTAGTATGTTTTATAATAAATAATTAGATAGAATGGAGCGGAAAATTTATTGATGAGAAGGAATTTTAGCGGGCCCATAGCTCAGTTGGTTAGAGCACCTGACTCATAATCAGGGTGTCCCAGGTTCAAGTCCTGGTGGGCCCACCAAGGGCAATTAGCTCAGCTGGATAGAGCGTTCGGTTCACATCCGAGAGGCCGCAGGTTCAAGTCCTGCATTGCCCACCATAAGAAAAAAATGAGAGAAGATATTAAAAATTTATTAGATTTACAGAAACTGGATTTAATACATGATGATATGGAGTACCGTCTTAAAGAGATACCCGAATTAATAAAAGAAGAAGATGAAAAATGCAGGCAATCTACTGAGAAGATTTCCGATGCTAAAAATGAACTAAGCGAAATTAATTTGAATATAAAGCAGAAGGAGCTGGAACTTGGAGAAGCTGAGGGGTTTATCGGAAAACAAAATGTACAATTAAACACTTTAAAAAGTAACGAGGCTTACAGTAAGATGCAGGTAGAAATATCAGCTAAAAAAAACGAAATAGGTAAAATTGAAGATACAATTCTTGAGCTTTCTTATAATGTTGAAGAAAAGCAGGAGAGAATAAAAAAACTTATGGAAAACCTCCATGAGGAAAAGAAAGTCATAAAAGAAAATCAAGATAAATACAGGCAGGAAATTGAAAACATAAAGAGTAATAAAAAAGAAGTGGAAGATAAAATAAAACATGAAGCAGAAAAAATTAAAGCAGGGATTTTAGAAATATATAAAAAAGTTAGAGTTAGGAGAAATGGTATTGCTCTTGTTGAAATTAATGATGCAAGCTGCGGAGGCTGCCATTGTCAACTTCCGCCGCAGATGGTAAATGATGTTATAAAGGGCGAACAAATTGTCCGTTGCGAAAATTGCAATCGTTTTCTTTATATAGATTATAGTAAAGATGATATTTAAACTCTATACTGATGGTGGATGCCTGGGGAATCCTGGTAAATCTGCAGCAGGTATGGTTATTTATGACGGAGAAGATAATGAAATTTTCAAAGGGGCGGTTTACCTTGGACATGGGACAAATAATACTGCTGAATATTCTGCTATTTTAGAAGGTCTGATGATAGCTGATAATTTAAAAATTCACAGGATAGCTGTATATACTGATTCAGAACTTGTTGTCAGGCAGTTAAATAATGAATACAAAGTTAAATCTGCTAATTTAAGATTTTTTAAGGATAAAATAGTAAAATTAGCAAGGAATTTTGAAAGAATTTCATTTAAGCATATGAAAAGAGAGCATACTGACCAACCACATAAGTTGGCAGAAAGCCTGTTGAGGAGAGTATAAAGAATACCGCTGTTCGGTCGCCCAGCTCCTGCGTGCAGGGGCTGGGAGGAAAGTCCGGACTTCACAGGGCAGGATGGGAAAGTGGCACAGAAACCAGGTCTGCTCCATTTTTTGTAAAAAAGGTGGAGTAAGAGTGAAAAGGCTAAACCCCATCTGAAGCAAGGTCAAATAGGCTCTGTCTTATAAAGCTGGTCCCGGCTGAAATTTCGGATCCTTAGTGATTCGAAGGACTGAGCGGGTGGACCGCATAGATAAATGACCGTTAAAACAGAATCCGGCTTACACGCGGTATTCTTTTTTATAAAGATGTAAAATGCAGGAGTATAGAAGAAAACAATTTTTAACCAATAAAAAGTATCAGTTGAAATACACATCAATAATAATACTTGCAATGTTGTTAATTGCAGTTGTTATAGGTGCAACTATATACCGGGATTTTTCACAACTTCTTTCTGCTCAATATATAACTGAACCTGTAAGTTGGGACAAATATGCAGTAAGGATAGTATTTCTCTTAGTTACTGTATTTTTTATTGGAATATTTTTTTCCCATAAAATAATAGGACCCTTAAATCGTCTGGAAGTAATGCTCAGGGAGATGAATAGTGGTAAATTTGATGGAAATATAAAACTTAGAACAGGAGATGATTTTAGAAAACTTTCCGAAGAAATAAACAATTTAGCTTCAAAGTTAAAATTCATATCAGAAAAACATCCTCAAATTAAAGACGATTTTAAAAACGAAAGTTAAGACAACTCATCACTTATTATAGTAGAACGTTTCATTAAAAAGTTGACATTTTTTTATAAGACTAATCTTAAAACTTATCACTTATACACTCGGGGTTGACAAAAAGTTTATTTTTTTATATAAAAAAGACATAAAGGTGGTGAAAAGTGGTGAGAAGTGGCGGAAAACTTTTAGGCGAATACAGTCATAGTATAGATTCAAAGAAAAGAATCTTTATCCCTGTTGATTTCAGGGTATCAAAAACATGGGTGGTAACTGCAGGGTTAGAGGAGTGTCTTTTTCTATTTTCTCAGGATGAGTGGGAAAAGATTACTGATAAAATCAAAAATCTTCCATTGATAAAGAAAAATGCAAGAAGTTTCTTGAGAATATTTCTGTCGCGTGCAAAAATCATTTCCTGTGACAGTCAGGGAAGAATTATTTTACCCCAGAATTTAGTTAAGTATGCGCAGTTATCCCGTTCCTGCACAGTTATAGGTATGCTTAATAGAATTGAACTCTGGAATCCACGAAGGTGGGTTGAATATTTTCAGAAATCCCAGAAAAATTATTCGGAGCACGCTGAAAATATTGCAGAGCTTGAATTATAAAAAAATATTTCATGACCCGGTAATGGCTGATGAGGTCATTAATTTTTTGAAACTTGAGCCTGGTAATATTATTGTTGATGGCACTGTAGGAGAAGGGGGGCATTCTGTATTAATTGCTGAAAAGATTGTTCCTGATGGTTTATTAATAGGTGTTGATAAAGACAGTGAAAATATAGATGTAGCAGAGAAAAGGATTTCTTCAACAGGAGTTAATTTTAAGCTGTTTTGTGATTCTTATGTAAATATACATAAGGTAACAGAAAGATTAAAAATTAAATATGTTGATGGAATTTTGCTGGATTTAGGTTTTTCAATGAGGCATATTGAATTCAGTAAAAGAGGATTTAGTTTTTTAAAAGATGAGAGATTAGATATGAGATATGATACTAACTCGGGTTACCCTGCATATGAATGGCTAAATCATGCATCTAAGAGTGAAATAGAAAATGTATTAAAAGAATTCTCGCAGGAAGATGAATACAGAAGTGTTGCATCCGGTATAATCAGATACAGGGAGAAAAAAAAGATTTTAACGGCTATGCAGCTTGCAGGTATTGTAAGTAATTCTAAACGCAGGCGCCGCAAAAGAATACACCCGGCAACTAAGACTTTCCAGGCAATAAGAATTTTCATAAATAATGAATTAGAGGATTTGAGGAATGGTCTTGAGAGTGCACTTAAAATATTAAATAAGGGAAAAAGATTAGCTGTCCTGACTTACCATTCTCTGGAAGATAAAATTGTAAAAGAATTTTTCATTGAATATTCAGGCAAGTGTTTATGCCCTCCGGGGCTTCCTGTATGTAAATGCGGCGCTCGGGCGCGGTTGCCTAAAGTTAAAATTCATAAAGACCTTAGGCCATCTCCATCAGAGATTATAACTAATCCTTCTTCAAGAAGTGCTCATTTAAGGGGTTGCGAGGTATGTCTAAGATAAAGACATATATTGTTGTTTTTTCAGGTATTTTCATACTCCTGTTGTTTATTACATGGCAGCAGATTGCGATTTTCAGGCTGGGTTATAGAATAACAAATTTAAAAAAAGAAATTAGAAACCAGGAGATAAAAAAACAACAGATTATGGAAAAGCTTCATTGTAAGTGGTCATTGTTAAATGTTGAACATAAAGCTAAAAGTTCATTTAATATGGATAAACCTGCTCCTGCAAGATGTAGAATCTTAAAAATAGATAAAGGAAAAATATTTTATAAAAATAAGAGAAAACCCGTCTCTTTTGTATCTTATTTAAAGGAATTCATTTCTCCTTCAGATGCTCAGGCAAGATAAATGAACCCAGCCCCTCCTAAATTTAAAGATAGATTTACCCCGCCTTTCCATGTAAGTACTGGGTTTACCAAGTACTTATACACAAGAGATAGATTGATAGAAGGAGGGGCTGGGTGAAGGTTAAAATCCGCATTATTCTTTTATTTTTTTGTTTATTGATTTTATATATTGGATTAGGTTTCAGGCTTTTCCACATACAGATAACCTGTCACAAAAAATTTAACCGGATGGCGAAAAATAATTACTCGGTTCAAATTAATAAAGTTCCTCCGCGTCGTGGTGAGATTTGTGATAGAAACGGCATATCTCTTGCCATAAATAAACATACATATTCTATTGGATTTAACTTTAAATACGGTAAATTAACCAGTGAAGCAAAAGAGTCAATTTCAGATTCACTTGGTGTTGATCCGGCAAAATTGTGTGCAGGCCGTGGGTTTGAATGGTTTGTAAGACATGTTAAGCCTGAGAAAATTCAACCATTATTTGAATACCAGAAAGATGGTTTAGTTATAGTTAGAGAAAATTTTCGTTTTTATCCTCAGTCACCGCTTGCATCTCAGGTGATAGGCTGTGTAGGTACGGATAATCAGGGTTTATCAGGCATTGAATATAATTTTGATAAGCAGTTGAAGGATTCAATAGAAAATCACCGGTTGTTAAGAGATGCAAAAGGAAGAATCGTTTATTTATCTGCGCAAGATGGACTAAAAGAAAGCGGCGCAGGGAAGGTATATCTTACAATAGATTTGAATCTTCAATATATTGTAGAAAGAGAACTTATGAATGGTTTTAAGAAATATAAGCCTCGCTGGGCATTAGCAATCATACAGAATCCTTCAAATGGCGAGATTTTAGCAATGGCTCAGTATCCTTCATTTGACAATAATTTAGGAGTACCCGGGAATGTTGAAGATTTAAAAAATATATCTGTTTCAAATATATTTGAACCTGGTTCAACCTTTAAAGTAGTTACTGCTGCTGCGGCATTAGAGGAACAACTTATTGAAAAAGATGAGATGATTGATTGTGAAGGCGGTGAATATGTAGTTGGCGGTTTTCCTATAAGAGATTTTAAACCGCATAAGTTTTTAAATTTTGAAGATTGTGTGGTTCATTCTTCAAATATTGCCTTTGCTAAGATTGGGGCAAGATTAGAAAGAAAATTGTTGTTTAAATATGCAAGGGATTTTGGATTCGGGAATTTTACAGGGATAAGGTTGCCCGGAGAAACCAGGGGTATTTTGAGAAAACCTGATAGGTGGTCAGGTACCAGTCTTTCAAGAATCTCTTTTGGACAGGAAATAGGTGTTACTGCTGTACAGTTAGCAGGGGCGTTTTCTGCCATAGCTAATGGAGGGGTTTTATATGAGCCAAGAATAATCAAGAAAATTAAAGTAAAGGGTAAAACAAGAGTCTTTGAACCATTGCCTATACGAAGGGTTGTCAAGGCGGATACTGCAAAAGAATTAACGAGAATATTAAAGGAAGTAGTTAAGAGAGGTTCAGGAGTTAAGGCTAAAGTTGAAGGTTATTCTGTTGCAGGCAAGACAGGGACCGCCCAGAAATATGACCCTGAAACTCAAACTTATAAGGATAAATATGTGGCTCTTTTTGGTGGTTTTATTCCTGCAGATAATCCCGAACTTACAATTTTAGTAGTCATTGATGAGCCGGATGTAGAGTTTTACTGGGGTGGATATGTTGCTGGACCGGTATTTTCTTCTATTGCCCGGGCATCTTTAAATTATCTGAATGTACCGCCAAGAAATTAAGATAGTTCTTTCTTATTTAAGTTGGATTTTATGTTGGTTAGAGTCCAAAAAATGTATTTGTTTGTTCCGCAGTACTTTTGCCTTACGGCTGCAAATAATATGCCTGAAACTCAAAAACTCGCCTGACTCTATGAGTCAGCCTCAAACAAGTTTGAGTTTCTTCTACGACAGGCTGGAAGCCTGTCCCACCGACATATCATTCGCTAAAAGTACTGAAGTCGCTCAAAACACATTTTCTGGACTCATTTTCACACAACTTTCAGACGATATCTCCAACTTAAAATAAGAAAGAACCATAATTTGGTTATTGTTATTTGTTATTTTTATTTTATTTGACACAGAAAATCAGGATTCAATAAAGGAGTTTATTTACGAGTGAAACGGACATGCCAGTTCGCTGGCACAAAAGAGGATGTAAATAATTGAGCCCTAAAAATGTATTTTGTTGCTCCGGAGACTTTTTGCCTTTGGCACATGAAAGTATGCCTAAAACTAAAAAACTCGCTAACGCTCAAACAAGTTTTAGTTTTTTAACGGCATAGTTTCACTAAAAAGTCACAAGTCGCAAAAAATGCATCATTTAGGACTCAATTAAGGAGTTTGTTTGCGGGTGAAACTCAGTAATTTATTAAAATATTATAAACCCTTAAAAGAAACAGGTAATACTGATATTTCCATAACAAATATTGCTACTCATTCCTCACGGGTAAAACCTTCAGGCTTGTTTTTTGCTATTAAAGGGGAAAAGACAGACGGCCATAATTTTATCCAGGATGCTATTAAAAATGGCGCTGTTGCTGTTGTTTCAGATAGAGAAATTCAGTATCAGGGAGTAACTTTAATATTTGTAGAGGATTCAAAGTCAGCGCTTTCTGCATACTCCGCAGCATTTTACAATTTTCCGGCAAAAGAAATGGATATTATCGGGGTAACAGGAACAAATGGAAAGACAACAATTACAAATTTAATTTACCAGATTCTGTCAAAGGAAACTATAGCAGGCTTAATAGGCACTTCGGGTTACTTCTATGGTGATAAAAAAGGGAGTTTTGGTTTAACAACTCCTCTTGCTGATGACCTCCATTTTATTTTAAAGGAGATGCGGGATTTTGGAGTTAAGAAAGTTGTAATGGAAGTATCTTCCCATGCTCTTATTTTAAAAAGAGTGGAAAATATTTCCTTTAAATCTGTCATATTTACTAATTTAACACAGGATCACCTTGATTTCCATAAGACAATAGAGAATTATTACCGGAGTAAATTGAAATTATTCGGCATGATTGAGAATCATAAGAGAAGTGCTGTTATTGTTAATGCGGATGATCAATATGGAAAGAGAATTATGCAGGATATTGATTTTACACCTGTAACTTATGGTATTGCCGGTAATGCGGATTACAACGCGCGGATTTTAGATGTTAATATGAATGGAACTAAAATTCAGTTAAAGACGCCTGAAGGAGAAAAGAAAATTAGTCTTAATTTAATTGGTAAGTTTAATGTATATAATTCTCTGGCAGCAATTGCCTGGGAAATGGAAGGAGGTAAAAGTATGGAAACTGTGTGTCAAGATATTTGTGAGGTTGTTCCTGTACCCGGAAGGTTAGAGATAATAAAAAAAGAAAATGAAAAGTTTGTTGTGATAGATTATGCGCATACGCCGGCAGCGCTTGAAAATATTCTTATGACATTGAGAAAATTGGTAACTGGAAGATTAATATGTGTATTTGGTTGCGGAGGTGACAGGGACAGGGAAAAAAGACCGCTTATGGGAAAGGTTGCGGGTATACTTTCAGAGCTTGTTTATTTGACAAGTGATAACCCGCGCATAGAAGATCCGATGAATATTCTTCTTGATATTGAACTTGGCATAAGAGATACAGGCACTGAATATTTTGTTATTCCTGACAGGGAAGAAGCTATTAAAAGGGCAATAATCGGTGCAGATATTAATGACTGTGTTCTTTTAGCAGGGAAGGGCGATGAAGAGTACCAGATAATAGGAGAAAAGAGAATCCCCTTTTCAGACCGCCTGGTAGCACACAAGTATTTGTAAGAATTGAGAATTGATAGTGAAACGGACATCAAGGAGTTTTATTTACACATGAAAAGGAGATTAGGAATTAAGAATGGAGAGAATTACACTTAAAACTATAGCTAAATGGACAGATGGTATTGTAAATACTGACAGTGATATTTATATTAAATCTGCAGTAATTGATTCAAGAGATGCAACCAAAAAGAGTCTTTTTTTCTGTATCAGAGGCTCAAAGACCGACGGCCATAATTATGTTGAAGAGGTAAGAAGAAAAGGCGGTTATAGTATAGGAGAAGAAAAATTCTGCGATATTGTAGTTAATTCTACAGTAAGAGCACTTGGTGACATTGCCGGAGAATATAGAAAAACCGTAAATCCGGTAGTTATTGGTGTTACAGGTTCTAATGGAAAAACCACTGTAACCCGAATGATTGAATCAATATTAAAAGATGAGTTTAATTTAATATCAACACCATATAGCTTCAATAACCATATAGGTCTTCCTGTAACGGTTTTAAGTATGGATAAGGAAACCAGGGTAGCTGTCCTTGAAATGGGAGCTAATCATGCAGGTGAAATAAAATACCTTTCGGATATTGCAGTGCCCGGGATAGGTGTAATAACAAATGTCGGACAGGCGCATATAGGTTATTTTGGAAATGAGGAAAATATATTGCGGACTAAATTTGAAATAGCAGAATCTCTCTCTTGTGGAAGTCCGCTTGTATATAATTACGATCAGGATGAAGTAAAAGATGCTGCAAACAGTTATAGAAATAATTTAAACCTGATTGGATTTGGATTAAATAAAGGCGCTGATGTTAGGTGTGAAATTATAAATACAGATTCAAAGTCAAGTATATTTGAAGTTGACGGGTACAGATTTAAAATAAATATACCTGGTACTTTTAATATATATAACTCAATTGCCGCAATTGCAACTGCTAAAATATTTAATATTAGTTTTGAAAAGATATGGGTAAGGTTAAAAGAGTTTAAAGCTCTTTCACATCGTATGCAGAAAATTAGAATTAATGGTGTAGATATTTTAGATGATTGCTATAATGCTAATCCTACATCTGTAAGGAAGTTATTTGAAGAATTGTTGAAAATTTATCCACAAAAGGATATAATCGCTGTAGTTGGTGAAATGTTAGAGTTAGGTGAATATTCCGGAGAGTTACATAAAAGTATCGGAGAATTTATCTCTCATCAGGAAAATGTTAAATATTTTTTAGCTGGCGGAAGTTTTTCTGATTCCCTGATTGACGGAGCAAAAAAAGGAAATATTGATATTAAAAACCTGTATAAGTTTAAAAACAGTGAGGAGGCAGCTCAAATTATTAAGGATATTTCCAACAGCAATTCTATTGTTGTTTTAAAAGCTTCGCGGCTTGTGAATTTAGAAGATGTGATTGAATACCTAAAAAGTGCAAAGCGTAAAGTGTGAAGACTAAAATATAATGTTATACCATTTATTATATCCATTAAAAGACATTTTTTCTCCTTTAAATGTACTGCGGTATATAACCTTCAGAGCTGCAATGGCATTTATTACTGCCCTTGTTATAAATTTTATTGTTGGGCCTAAAATTATCAAATGGTTAAAGGAAAAAAAGAGATTGCAGGTAATAAAATCCGATATTCCGCCTGGGCATTTTAAAAAGGAGGGAACTCCTACAATGGGCGGGATTATAATTTTGATTTCATTAATAGTATCTGTTTTGTTATGGGCTCGTCTGGATAACAGGTATATAGTTTTACTTCTTGTAAGTACTGTATGGCTTGGTTTTTTAGGTTTCAGGGATGATTATACTTCGGTTGTAAAAGGTGCCCATGGAGGACTGAGTCCTGCTTTTAAACTTGCATGGCAGGTTTTATTGGGTTTATTTATTGCAGCATATTTTTATTTCAAGCCTACATATGATACTCAGGCATATGGCTTAGCAGTACCATTTTTGAAGAATTTCTTTATTAATCTTGGTTCCTTATATATTTTATTCGTTCTTATGATAGTTGTTTCCACTTCAAATGCCGTTAATATTACCGACGGTTTAGATGGCCTTGCCATAGGAGGCATAATTTTTGCTGCAATGACTTATTCAGTACTGGCTTATATTGCAGGTCATACCAAGTTCAGTGAGTATTTATATCTGCCGTATATAAAAGACGCAGGTGAAATAAGTATCTTCTTAATGACATTAGCCGGTGCAGGACTGGGTTTTCTGTGGTTTAATATATTTCCCGCGCAGGTATTTATGGGGGATACAGCATCGCTCTTTATGGGAGGAATTATTGGAATAAGCGCCATAATAATAAAGCAGGAGATACTTTTGATAATTGTAGGAGGTGTGTTTTTAATTGAAATTATGTCAGTTGTAATTCAGGTAGTTTATTTCAGATGGAAAGGAAAGAGGGTTTTTAAGATGGCACCTTTACACCATCATTTTGAATTAATTGGCTGGAGTGAGCCTCAGGTTGTGGTGAGATTCTGGATAATTGCAATTATTTTATCTCTTACAGCTCTTGCAACATTGAAATTGAGATGAGAGCTGTCCAAAGATATAAAGGCAAGAAGGTACTTGTTTTAGGTTTAGCAAGGAGCGGCCTCGCAGCCTGCAATTTACTACTTAAATACGGTGCAAATGTAACAGGTTATGATATAAATAATTTTAATAAAATACCGCCTGAAATAAAGGATAATGTGGAGCTTGTGTGTGGTGTACTTCCCCAAAATATAGACCCATCTAAGTATGATAAAGTAATTACAAGTCCCGGTATTCCTCCGGATAATCCAATAATAAAAAATGCGTTAAAACAGGGGAGCCCGGTAATAAGTGAACTTGAACTCGGGCTTGATGAACTCCCGCCTGTCAAAATAATTGCAGTAACAGGTACAAACGGAAAAACAACTACCTGTAAATTAATTGAATATATTACTGGTGGAAAAGTCGCAGGAAATATAGGAACACCGCTTACCTCATACCTTGAGAGTATAAGTAAAGGTGATTTGCTTATCTTGGAGGTTTCAAGCTACCAGATTCCTTTTTCTCAATCGCTTGTTCCTGATGTCGGAATCATACTGAATGTTTTTCCTGAGCATTTAAACTGGCACAAGGGGTTTGAAAATTATGTTGCGGCAAAAAAGGAGATGTTTTTGAGACAAGCTTTTTCTGATGTTGGCATATTTAATGCTGATATGGAGAACATTGATGAATTTTTAGCAGGTATTAAATCAAGGAAAGTTTTTTTCTCATTAAAAAAGGAAGTGCCGTGGGGAGTTTTTACCAAAGATGATGATATAATATATATAGATAAAGATGGTATGGAAGAGGTTTTACTCACAAGAAAAGAAATTACATTGTCAGGTGAACATAATCTGCAAAATTTAATGGCTGCAATTGCAGCATGGAAGGCTATCGGAGGTATAAAGTTTCCTGATATAAGAGGATTTAAACTGCCTCCGCACCGCCTTGAAAAAGTTGGGGTCTTTGATAATATAAAATTTATAAATGATTCAAAAGCAACAAATATGGATTCAACATTAAGAGCTCTGGAAAGTGTAGATAAGCCCATAGTGCTTCTTATGGGCGGCCGTTCAAAAAATCAAATACATCCTGATATTTCAGAGATGGTTAAAAATAAAGTTACAAAAATCATTGCTTTTGGTGAAAGCAGAAAAGAGGTTATGAGATATTTTTCAGAAGTTACCGGGGTCATTGAAAGCAGAACTTTAAAAGAGGCAACGCAACTTGCCTTTAAAGTTGCCAGACCAGGGGACACTGTCCTTTTATCGCCTGGCGGGTCAAGTTTTGATGAATTCAGTGATTACTGTGAGAGGGGATTAAAATTTAGAAAATGGGTAAAAAAACTGGCAGAAGTTTAAAGAATGGCGAGTTAGATGCAGTGCTTCTCTCGGTGGTAATTCTTCTGATTATAGTTGGGGTTATAATGATATTCAGTTCTTCAGCTATTATGGCTCACCAGTGGTATAACAATATGTATTTTTTTGCTTTCAGGCAGTTTTTGTGGGTTTTAATTGGTACAATTGCATTATTAGCAGGGTTGAATATTGATTTTAGGAAATGGGCTGTCCTTTCAAAGTTTGGCATGTTTTTTGTGTTTTTACTGCTTGGTGCAGTATTAATTCCTTTTATTGGTCATGAGGTCGGACATGCAAGGCGCTGGCTGAGGTTTGCCGGAATAGGTTTTCAGCCTGCGGAATTAGCGAAGATTGTTGTAATAATATATATCGCTTCAGTTTTAGACAGAAAGTATTCTAAAATTGAAACATTTTATAAGGATTTACTGCCGCCGTTACTGTTAGTGCTGGCAATTGTTTTTTTAATTTACAGTCAGCCGGATTTTGGTACTGCAATACTTATTATAATAGCTGCCGGCGGAATGCTTTTTTTAGGGGGAGTAAAGATTAGGCATCTTTGTATCGGAGCATTGCTGTGTATACCGTTTATGATATACGCACTTGTAACTTTTAGCTACCGCAGAGAAAGATTTTTTTCATTTTTAAACCCTTTTGAAGATATGTATGGAGCAGGATTTCAACTTTCACATAGTATCGTAGCTCTTGGTGATGGCGGCTTGAAAGGAGTGGGGTTAGGGGCCGGTTATCAGAAACTTTTTTTTATTCCAGAAGTGCATACTGATTTTGTATATGCTATTATTGGCCAGGAGTTAGGTCTTTTAGGTACTGTAGGAGTGTTATTATTGTTTATTTTGTTTACATGGAGGGGGATTAAGATTGCTCTGAAGCAGAAGGAATATCTTGGTAAAGTTATGGCAGCAGGTCTTACATTTTTGATTTCTATTCAGGCAATTGTTAATATAGGAGTAGTTACAGGGAGTTTGCCGACAAAAGGTTTATCTTTACCTTTTGTAAGTTTTGGCGGTTCATCGCTTTTATTTAATATGTTTGCTGTGGGTGTAATACTTAATATATCTAAAAAATTTAAAAATCAAAATGCAAAGTGCGTAAAGGGTAAAGCGTGAAGCGTAAATTGAAAGTGAAAAGAGAAATTAGGAAATTGTGAGATTGTGATATTAGTGTGGTGAAAAAGAAGATTTTAATGGTTGTAGGGGGGACAGGTGGACATATATATCCAGCATTAGCACTTGCAAGTGAGCTTACAGGGTCTATTGATTTTGTAATTGATAAGAGACCGCTTGCCGAGAAAGTGATATCTGAAAAAGGATGTTCAACACATAGAATTACAGCAGCAGCACTCCCGCGAAAGAAATTCTGGCATATTTGTAAGTTTATCTTAAAAATGTTAATAGGCACAGTGGAATCATTAATATTACTCGGAAAAATTAAACCTGATGTAATAGTTGCTTTTGGGTCATATATTTCTGTGCCTGTAGTCCTTGCGTCTAAATTTTTTAAGATACCTGTGGTATTACATGAACAGAATTATTTTCCCGGACTTGCAAACAAATTTTTAACATCATTTGTCAGAAAAGTTGCTGTATCTTACAGAGCATCACTCGAGCACTTTCCGGCACATAAAACAATTCTTACAGGAAATCCTGTAAGGAAAGAACTTTTTGAGGTCAACCGTGAGGAGAGTATTAAGTTTTTTAAGCTTGAGAGGGATAAAATAACAATATTGATTATTGGAGGGTCATTAGGTTCCGAGAGTATAAATATATCGGTTGCAGGAATATTGCCATACTTAGAGGAATTTAATGACAGGATACAGTTTATCCATATATGCGGTGATAAGAATTTTCAGAAGATTGTTGAAAAATATATTGAGTATGATTTTACAGCAAGAGTATATAAGTATTTGAAAAAGATAGAATATGCTTATGGTTCAGCAGATTTAATAATTGCAAGAGCCGGAGCTACAACTCTTGCAGAGATTACTGCATTAGGTATACCATCAATATTAATTCCCTATCCTGATGCCACATCAGGACATCAGCTTTTAAATGCAAAACCATTCTGTAAGATTGGTGGCGCAATTTACTATGGTGAAGATAAATTAAGTGGCGAGGGGCTTGCTTTAAGGCTTGTACCACTGGTAAAAGATATTAACATGAGAAGGGAAATGTCAATTAAGACAAAGGTGATGAGGGAAAGATTTACCTGTGCAGCAAAAAAACTGGCTGATGTTGTTATGGAAACTGCAAAAAGCGTAAAGGGTAAAGCGTGAAGCTTTACGACTAAAATATGTTTGAGAAAATAAAAAGAATACATTTTGTTGGGATTGGTGGCAGCGGGATGTGCGGTATAGCAGAAGTCCTTATAAACATGGGTTATCAGATAAGTGGTTCGGACATTCAGAAATCCGAAAATGTAAGACGCCTGATAAGGTTAGGAGTTAAAGTATATATCGGGCATAGGTATGAAAATTTAAATAATCCCCATGTTGTTGTTGTGTCATCAGCAATAGATAAGGAAAACGCTGAAGTTATTCATGCACATCAAAAAAAGATACCTGTGATACCAAGGGCAGAGATGTTAACAGAATTAATGCGTTTAAAGTATGCTCTGTGTATTGCAGGAACACATGGAAAGACTACGACTACATCAATGGTAGGTCTTATACTATATGAGGCAGGTATGGATCCGACAGTTATTGTAGGAGGAAGGTTTAAGAATTTAGAAAGTAATGCAAAATTAGGTAGTGGTGACTTTATGGTTGCAGAAGCTGATGAAAGCGATGGTTCTTTCCTACACCTTACACCTGCTATAAGTATTGTAACTAATATTGATGATGACCATCTTGATTATTATAAGAATATTGACAGACTGAAGAGAACTTTTGTTGAATTTTTAAATAAAGTGCCTTTTTATGGTTTTTCTGTTGTTAATGGAGATGATAAAAACTTAAAAAGTATTTTACCGTTTTTAAACAGGCCATATAAAACTTATGGTTTAGATAAAGGTAATGACTATGTTGCTAAAGATATTAAATTATATCCTGAGAAATCTGTATATACTGTTAGAAAGGACAATAAAGATACAGGTGAAATTATTGTAAACAGTATAGGTATGCACAATATAACTAATTCCCTTGCTGCGTGTGCAGTAGCTATTGAGATGGGGATTGATTTTAAAATTATTCAAAGAGCGCTTGAACGGTATAAAGGGGTGGGAAGAAGGTTTGAGAGAACAGGGGAGAAATCAGGAATTACCTTTTATGATGATTATGCACATCATCCTACTGAAATAGCATTAACGCTTCAAAGTTTAAGAAAAATCTATCCTGAAAGAAAAATAATTGTAATTTTTCAACCTCATAGATATACCAGAACAAGAGATCTTTTCAAAAAGTTTCCTCAGAGTTTTGAAATTGCAGATTTTGTATATATTACAGATATTTATCCTGCCGGTGAGACCGCAATAGAAGGAGTCTCCAGTTTATTAATTATAAATGAGTTTAAAGATAAAAATAAGGTGAAATATGTAAAAGATAAACAAGAACTGAAAGATAGGTTATCAAAAGGCGACATATGCATAACATTTGGAGCAGGTGACATTTATAAAGTTGGTGAGAGTTTAATGAAAGAACTTAAGTGAAAAAAATAATTGATGCAGATTTAAGTAAATATTCAGGATTTAGATGCGGCGGTAGTGCTGATATTTTAATTGAAGTAGAAAACAAATATGAATTAAAAGATGCCATAAATTCCATGGAGAAAGAAAAAAAGAACTGGTATCTTCTTGGAAAAGGATATAATACTCTTATAAGTGATAAAGGTGTGAGAGGGGTTGTCTTGATATTAGGTGGTAGTTTCTCGGATATAACAATTAAGGAAAATTGTATTGTAGCTGGCGCAGGTGCAAGTCTCGGTGAAATTTTAAAAAGTTCTGTTGAAAAAGAACTTGGCGGACTTGAATTTTTAGCAGGTATACCGGGTACTGTCGGCGGGGCAATTGCCGGTAACAGTGGAACAAGCAAAAGAAGTATTTCAGATGTAGTTCAGGAAATTGAAATTTTTAAGTCCTCTACTAATTCTTATAAAAGATTAAAGAATAAAGAAATTGGTTTCGCTTACAGGAGTTGTAATTTAGGAAACTTAGATATAATAACAGAATCTGTTTTTAATTTGAAAACTGCATGCAAAACTGATATAATTAATAAAATTAAGCAAAATATTGATTTAAAAAATAAAAGCCAGCCTGTTACCGATAAAAATTGTGGTTGTGTGTTTAAAAATGTGGATGCAGGAGAGACATCAGTTTCTAAACTTATTGAAATGGCAGGTCTTAAAGGGTTCAGGATAGGTGGCGCCGAGGTATCACGGAGGCATGCTAATTTTATTATTAATACAGGAAGAGCAACTTCTAATGATATCCTAAGACTGATAAAAAGGGTTAGAAATACCGTTAAACAAAGGTTTGGCATAAACCTTGAAATTGAGCTGAATTTGCTTGGAGAAGGTTTTGAAGATTAAAGAGTTTGGCAGGGTTGGCATATTAACAGGCGGAGAATCCAGCGAAATAGAAGTTTCTATTGCTACTGCCGAAAGTATTGCAAAAGCTTTTAGGGAATTAAATATTGATTTTAAAATAATCTTTGCTGAAAGTAATTTTACGCAAAAGCTCATTGATGAAAGTATCAATATTGTTTTTATTGCAATGCACGGTGGAAAAGGAGAAAATGGCTGTGTGCAGGGAATGTTAGAGATACTCGGCATACCGTACACAGGAAGCGGAGTGCTTTCGTCAGCTATTTGCATGAATAAAGTATTCAGCAAGAAAATATTTGAATACCACGGTATTAAGACGCCAAAGTGGCAGATTCTGGGGGATATTGATGAACTGAAGTTAGATTTACCTTTAGTAATCAAACCTGTAAACGGCGGTTCTACAATTGCAACTACTATTGTAAGAAAGAGAGATGATTTGAAGGAAGCTTTTGAAGTTGCATTAAAGGAATCCCGAAAATGCAGCGATAATACAGGTGAAAATGTTTTAGTTGAAGAATATATTCCGGGTCAGGAAATAACTGCGGGTATATTGAATGGTAAAGCATTACCTTTGCTTGAAATAGAACCGGTAGCTGAGTTTTACGATTATAAATCAAAATATGAACCAGGGATGTCAAGCCATTATTCTCCTCGCAGTATGGATCCCGCTCTGTATAAAGAGATACAGAATACAGCAGAAAATGCATTTAAAGCGGCAGGTTGCAGAGGGATGGCAAGAGTGGATTTTAGGCTTAATAAAAAGGATTATTATATTCTTGAGATAAACACAATACCCGGCATGACTGAAACAAGTTTGCTTCCTGAAGCTGCCGGGCTTGCAGGTATAGATTTTAATACTTTAATAATTAAGATATTAGAGAGTGCGACAAAAAAAGTTCAAACAGCATAGATTAGCGAAATTTTTATTAAAGTGGATCTTTATATTTCTGGTTCTATCAGTAGCTGGTAAATTTTTGTGGAATATTCTTTTAAATTTAGAGCAGTTAGGCTTAAATCCTGATAGTATAACTATTGAAGGTAATTCAATGGTATCGGATAACAGGATTTTAGGAGTTTTAGATTTAAAGTACGGGCAGAATATTTTAAAAATTAAAACAAAAGAATTAGCGGAAAAACTTCAAGCCCTTGTAAGAATAAACATGGTTAGTATTAAAAGAGATTTTCCTGATTCTTTAAAAATTAATGTAGAAGAAGTTAAACCAGTTGGATACTTGATAAAAAATAATATCAGGTATGTTATAACATGTGACGGAATAATTTTTCCCGGCCTGGAAGGCCCTGCAATAGAATTTAAAGTTAGCGATACTGAAATAATTAAAAAATTAGCAATACTACTATTAAAAATAGACAGGCTTAATAGTAAATTTTATAACAGTATTATAGCAGTTGATTGTAATTACAGGGATGAAGTTATTATTTATCGGCATGATTGCTATGTAAAGTTGCCTGCTGTATCAGAAATTGATGAAGCAGTTGTTAAAAGAAGTATTTATTTGCTGGATGAGGTAGTTAAACAGTATAAAAAGGAATCTCAGAATATTTCCTATATAGATTTGAGGTTTGTTGATTTTGATAATGGAAAAATAAAAGGAGCAGTCATAGTAAAGTGAAAGAAAAAATTTTATGCGGATTAGATGTTGGTTCAAGTAAAGTTTGTGCAGTGATTGCAGGTTTCAATCCAATCGAGCGGAAGTTAAATATAATGGGTGTTGGAGAAGAAGATTGTAATGGACTAAAGCATGGAGTTGTTGTAAATATCGACAATACAAATAAGGCAATTGTGAGGGCAATAGAAAAAGCGGAAAAAAATGCTGAGGTAAAGGTTAAGGATGTTTTTGTAAATGTGAATGGCCACCATATTGAAGGTAACATGCATCAGGGAGCGACAAAAATACCGCATTCGGACAGGGAAATTACAGCCGAAGATGTTGACAGAGTGATAAGTTCGGCAAGAGCTGTACCGCTTTCTTCTGATAGGCAGATTATCCATGCTATCCCGCTGGACTTTAAGGTTGATAATCAGTCAGGTGTAGAGGACCCTGTCGGAATGGAAGGAAATCACCTTGAAGTAGAAGTAATGTTGATAACCGGCGCCTCGGCGCCTATAAATAATTTAGATAAATGTATAACCCGTGCAGGTTTTGGAATTAAAATGTCTATATCTACCGTACTGGCACCGGCACAATCAGTTGTTGCAAAAGAAGAAAAGGAACTTGGATGCCTCATTGTTGATATAGGCGCGCAGACAATAAATGTCGGTGTGTTTGTAGAAGGTGCATTGAATTACATCGGGGAGATTGATATTGGCGCGGATTACATTACATATGACCTTGCTCATGGATTAAGAACTTCTTTTAAAGAAGCAAAAAGGATTAAGGAAAACTACGGATGTGCCATGTCAGGTAATGCGCTTGATATGGAAGTTGATTATGTAGGTGTTGATGGTCAGTCTAAGAATATTATTACACTTGAAGAAATAAACAAAATAATTCAACCAAGAGTTAATGATATTATACAACTGATATCTGAAGAGATTATAAAGAGCGGGCAGCAGCAGATGATTCCGGGTGGAATTATCCTTTCAGGTGGTGGAGCAGAATTAAAAGATATAGAAGATGCAATAAGGAATAAGTTGAAAGATTTTCAGGTTAGAATCGGAAGACCAAGAAACATGGGTGGAAAAGTTGAAAAGATAAATTCACCAAAGTATGCGACTGCAATGGGGTTGATGGAATATTCAGTAAATGCAGATGAATCATTTTCAGGTGGTGAAGTTGGGCAGGGAAAAGGGTTTCTGGAAAGAATTAAAGCATGGTTTGAGGAAATGTTTTAGGAGGATTAGATGGTAATTACTATTGAGCCTATAGATAGAAAAGGAAATGCCAATATAACTGTAATTGGCGTAGGTGGAGGTGGAGGGAATGCAGTAAATCGTATGATTGAGTCAGGTATAAAAGGTGTTGATTTTATGGCTGCCAATACTGATGCGCAGGCGCTTCAGGATTCATTGGCAGGAATCAGGTTTCAATTAGGTGAAGATTATACAAGAGGATTGGGTGCAGGCGGCGATCCTGAAGTTGGAGAGAAGGCGGCCCAGGAAGATAGTGAATCTATCAAAAATACCTTAAAAGGTTCTGATATGGTCTTTGTGACAGCAGGTTTTGGAGGAGGAACAGGAACCGGCGGGGCGCCTGTAATAGCAAAGATTGCTAAAGATCTCGGGATATTAACTGTTGGTGTGGTTACGAAGCCTTTCATGTTTGAAGGTAAAAAAAGACACTCCAGAGCAAACGAAGGAATAGAAAAACTGAAGAAAAGTGTAGATACGCTTCTTGTTATTCCAAACCAGAAACTTTTTGAGGTTATTAAAGAAGATACCGCTGCTTTGGAAGCTTTTAAAGTTGCAGATGATGTGCTTCGGCAGGCGGTACAGAGTATTTCTGATATAATTACAACCAGGGGATTGATAAATGTTGATTTTGCGGATGTTAAAAGTGTAATGAAGAACGCAGGTGAAGCTATTATGGGATTAGGGTATGGTGAAGATGAAGACCGCGCGGTGAAGGCAGCTAAGAATGCCATAACTTCTCCGCTATTAGAAAATGTTTCAATTGAAGGCGCCCAGGGTTTACTTGTGAATGTGTCAGGCAATTCAGCTATGACATTATCTGAAGTAAGAGCTGCCATGGAGCTCATCTACAATTCAGTTTCGCCTGAAGCTGATGTATATTTTGGACATACTCCAGATGACAGTCTTGAAAATGAAATAAAAATAACTGTTATTGCGACAGGATGCAAAAAGAAAACAGATCCAGTTACTGTTAAAGCGCCGGTTACAAATATATTTGGCAAGAAAGAGCATCCAAGGATGCCTTCATATTTAAGACATAAGGATAAAAATGAATGAAAATAGCCGAGTTACATGATATTTTACGGACCATGGTTAAAACAGAAGCATCAGATCTTCATCTCAGGGTAGGATGTAAACCTATATTAAGAATAAATAATCAGTTAAAAGTAGTGGCAAATCAGTCGGAATTGACCTCTGGGGATACTCATACTTTAGCTGATGAATTATTTAATGATACCCAGCGAGTAAAATATGAAGAGATGCGGGAAGTTGATCTTTCTTATAATGTAGAAGATATAGCAGGATTCAGAATTAATGTTTTCCAGCAGAGAGGTATGACAAATATAGTAATGAGGCTGGTTCCCGCAAAGGTTATGGGTTTTGAAGAACTTAATTTGCCTGAGAGTTTAAAGAAAATAGCATCTCAAAATAGAGGTTTAGTTCTTGTTACAGGAACTACCGGTTGTGGAAAATCCACAACTCTTGCAGCTATGATTGATTATATAAACCGAAATTTTTCAAAACATATAGTTACAATTGAGGATCCGATTGAGTTTCTTCATAATGATATAAAGAGTATAATTTCTCAGAGAGAGCTTGGTTTAGATACCTTTTCTTATGTGGGAGCATTGAGAAATGTTGTCAGGCAGGATCCTGATGTCATATTTATCGGCGAGATGAGGGATATGGAAACTATGGCTGCGGCTCTTACCGCAGCACAGATGGGGCATCTAGTGCTTTCCACAATTCATACAATTGCTGCTATGCAGACTGTAAGCAGAATAATAGATATTTTTCCTCCACATCAGCAGAACCAGATACGAATTCAGTTAGCTGATAGTCTATGTGCTGTGATTTCGCAGAGATTGCTTCCGAGAAAAGATAAAGAAGGAATGATACCTGCAATTGAAGTTCTTGTAGCTACATCTTTAGTTAGAAGTTTCATAGAAGATAATAAAATTTCTTCTATTCCTGAACAAATGGAAAAGGGTGATTACTATGATATGCGGACATTTAACCAGTCATTAGAGGCAATATACCGTGAAGGTAAAATTGAACTTGAAGAAGCAAAGAAGGCTGCTACCAATCCTGAAGATTTATTGTTGAGGATAAGGGGGATAAAATCTTCAAGCGGCGCAGGTTCATAGAATATTTTAACATACCTTTTGAAAGTATAACTACAGGGATAACATTGAAAGGGTATGGAGACTGTTCGAAGAATGGGGACGGTTCTGATATTTTTTTCCCAAAAAGTATCAGAACCGTCCCCATTCTTCCCAGACCCATCCCCATAATCCTTATGGAACAGGTACATGGATCAAAAATTAAACAGATATATTCTATAAAAAATGACTCTATGACATTAAAGGGTGTTGATGGAGTTTTTTTTATGGAAAATTTTAAGAATATAGCTGTGGGGGTAAGGGTAGCAGACTGTATGCCTGTATATATTATATGGAAAGAGTCTTTAGCTGGAGTTATGCACGCTGGCTGGCAGGGAGTCAGTAAAGGAATAGGAGAAGAGATTATAAAATTAATAAATATCAAGTTAAATCTGAAGAAGATTTACTCTATGATCAAATTGAGTATCTTTTCCGGATCTTCCTGGCGAATGAAAAAGAAGTCTCCTTCGAAGGTGATAGCTTAAGCTTTGCGTCACTTCTCCTCAGAGCTCTCATTGCAGAGAATATAGAACACCCTCTCTTAAACCCGAGAATCGTGGTCAAGCTTGAATCAAAGACTGCCCAAGATGAATCCTTTAATAACATTATCCATGACTTTTAAACTAACATATTAAAATGTTTCAGTCAAAACCCGGTCGATCAACACATTTACTGATGAAATATTGACAGGTGGAGGTAAAAAGATTAAATTGAAAACAAAGAGTATAATATCAGTGCTATATGAATAGTAAAAAAATATCGGAACGCCATTATTTTGTTGATGAAGCGGGAGATTTGACTCTTTTTAATAAAAGAGAAAAAGGTTATGGCATTTATTATGATAGAAGAAATCAATTAACAAAAGAGAAGATTATAGACTCTTTACAAGGCTAGGTTCGATTGCTCGAACACACGGCATGGAGCCGACGTTCACCTTGAAAAGAATCTATTTAATTATAGTATATTTTGAGGATTATTCAAACTAATTTATAACTTACGTAATGGTTGAGG
>JAIVZN010000011.1:0-22931 GCA_048634875.1 Deltaproteobacteria bacterium
ATAGGTTTTTGCCCAAGCATTAGAAGTAATAAAAATAATAAAGTAATAAAGTATTAAGGTAATAAAGTAATAAGGTAATAAAGTAATAAGTCTTTTCCTTTTTTCCTTATTTCTATATTTCCATATTTCCATATTACTTTTCATCTTTTTTTTGCGGGTAATGTGAAATAAAAAGCAGTTCCTTTTTCTAATTCACTTTGCACCCGGATATTTCCCCCCTGAGATTCAACTAAACCTTTAACAATGGATAATCCTAAGCCGGTGCCTTTTTGACCTTTAATATTTCTTGCTGCTCCTTTTACCTGCTTAAATTTATCAAATACGCTATGCAACTGATCTTCAGGGATACCCATGCCTGTATCTTTTACAGATACTTCAACAAAATTTTTATCCCCTTCCCTCCGCCATCTGCCTCCTGTCTTCTGCACTTCTCTGCACTCTACTTTTATGCTTCCGCCTTCAGGTGTGAATTTTACAGCGTTACTTATCAGATTATTAAGAACCTGAGAAGTCCTGTCCGGATCTGCAAAAACAAATGGTAAATTCTGAGGTACCTGCGCATTAAGTTTAATTTGTTTTTCGTCAGCCTGAATTTTATAAAGTTGCACTGCCCTGCTGATTACAGAATTCAAATCAAATAATTCAGGGTTAACCTCCATTTTACCTCTTTCTATTTTTGCCACATCTAATAAATCATTAATAAACCGGGATAACCGGGTCGTAGAATCCTTCATAAAACTCAGCGCCTCATTTTGTTCAGCGCTGATTTCACCTAAACTTCCCTTAAAAAACAGGTCAAAATACATTCCTAAAGAGTTAAGCGGAGATCTCAGTTCATGAGTAACGCTTGAAACAAAATCCTGCTTCATTTCATCTAATTCTCTTAACTTTTCAGCCATTTTATTGAAGTCGCGGGCTAAACTTCCTAACTCGTCCTTAGTTACTACATGAATTACAGTATCTAGTTTCCCCTGACCAATTAATGCTGCGCCCTGCGCCATCTTTTTAATTGGTTTTGTCATCATTTGAGCTAAAGCTAATGCTCCGAAAATTCCTAAGATTAATGCTGCTACTGATACACCAAAAATCCTGTTTTTTGTCTTTTTGAGACTTTTCTTTATTGACTGATCTAAAATTAGTTTTGAAAAACCTATCCTTACATAAGCTGTCTTTTCATTATTTATGAATATCGGAAGACTGATATCATAAATTTCCCCTTCTCTTTCATTAAAATATGATTGTGTGAGAAGTTTATTACTGGTTCGCGCCTTTATTCCTATTACATCATTGTCAATACTGCCTAAAAGATTAAGATCAGTGTGTGCCAGTATTTCTCCGGTTAAACTAAGTAGTTCGGCATAAACCAGCGCTTTTACTTCTTTAATATGATTTATATAATTTAGCAATATAATCCTGTTTTTAGTTATCAGAAATTCCTTGCCGACACGAGCCAATCCTTTTGTTGTATTAATCTGACTTTCCTTCATCTCTTTCATCAGGAGTCCCTTTTCAGCAACAAATAAAAAGATACTCACCCCGGTTATTACAACTGTCACTAAAATACTTGCTGATAAACTAAATTTTGTTCCCAGTTTCATTTTTTAATTTCCTTTCTTTATAACTACTACTACTAATATAATTGTATACTAAATTTTTATTTTTTCAAGTATTATTCACTTAATGAGCGGAAATATTCTCTTATAAGCTTCCTGTATTCTTCAGGATGATTTTCTTTAAGTGCTTCAAGAATCATTTTACGGAATTCCCTGCCGCCTTGAGCTGCGCCAGGCGATGGTATTTCCACATATCCCTCGCGGAATCCGGTTCTTCCGCCGGTTATCCCGGAAAAAGTATATTGACGAAGACTCCTTGAGCCTTTAACATCTAAACTTTGAGGTATTGCCTGTAATTTCCCTGAAAACTGCTCCATTTCCCGTCCTGTCTGAATTAAATATGAAAGTGCCTGCCTCTCATGCGGCAGAGCCTCTGATGGAGATATCCCCCCAAGACTTCTCGCGGCATATCCCATATACAATCCTGCTAAATCAAGATTCTCTAATAATTCCATATCAAGCAATGCTGTAAGGTGTCCTAATGTAGATATGCCTTCCCTTACATTATATACATTTTCTTTTAAACTTCCCTGTTTACCGCACATGGAACGCAACCGGGATTTTTGTTCCCCGCTCAGGAAACTTTCATCAGCAACCTTATGTTGTAATTCATTTAAAAATTCAGTTACTTTTTCTTTTTTCCACTCAGCTTTCAATTCTGGTATAAGTTTTTCAAGTAATTCCGGCGCCCTGAATAAATAACCTTTTCTAAATTCTTTATCTATTTTTCTCAACCTCAGCCCTGTTGTTGATTTTAAAATACTATATTTATCTTTTAATTCCTTAAAACGTTTTTTTTCATAAATATTTCTTTCAGTTTCAACAAAATCTCTCAGCACCCCGGTGTTTTCAATTAACTCTTTCTGTTTTTCTATAATGAATTTAAGTTCTTCATTTAACTGCTCGGTTCTTTTCAGTAATTTTGTCCTTCTCCCTGAGTGGGATTCGCCGGCTGCATTCTGCAGAGTCTCCATAATATTCTGCATTGATTTTATCATCTGGTTTAAAATTTCCTGCGCTCTCGCCATATCTCCGCTATTTAACGCCTTTTGCAGCTCAGAGAACTGTTCCGGCATCCGGGTAAAATCAAGATCTTTAACACTTTCCTGATTTATAAACTCTTCAGGCAAATCTTCAGGAAAATCCATCATTGCTTTTTTTAGTTCATTTAAAAGATGCGCTATTTTTTCAATTTTTTTCTGTATGTCTTTTGGTGTTATATCCTTGGAGTGGAGCATATCAGAAAGGTCCCTGACTTTTTGAAGAGATTCTGACGCTGAATTAAGAACATCATTCATTTTTTCTCTTTTTGCTATATCTTCCGAGAGTCTCATCATCCTTTCTAACTGTCTGCTCAACTCTTTTGATTTATCTACCGCTTCAGCTTTAGATTTCTCCGCCATGGATTTCAACTGTGGAATTGTTTTTTTGTTTAAATAATTAAAGGAATTATTTAACCCTCTGTATTCATCTATTGTAGATTTTTCCATGTATGGATCAGATTCCATATCTTTAAGCAGCTGCTTGATAAACTCCTCTAATTCAGCAGATTTTTCAGAAATAGAATCTATTTCTTTTATAGCTTCTTTAAAATTATGTCCCTCCAGTTGGGAAGTTATTTCATAAGTATCTGAAAGCATTGAAAAAATTTTTTCTTCAACAAGCGCAGCATTTTTAAGAATTTCATTATGCTTATCCCTGAAACCAATTATTTCAAGATGCATCTCCTCTGAATATCCCACCTGGCATCCATACAATGTATTATTGTCCCGGGCCGCTATTCTGTATGTAATTATATTACCGGGCAGGACATCTGTTTTAGAAATGTCCCATATATATGAAAACTTATTACTTTTTACAGGTTCAGATAATACCTTAACAGGTACTTTTTTACCGGACCCTGCAATGTCTATGTGATAGGTTATGTATATGTTCTTAAGGCCAACATCATCTGTCGCGTTCCCGATTACTTCAACAAATGCTTCAGGAGAAACCTGAATGTCCCCTGGCGGCGATACTATTTCTACCCAGGGAGGCTCATCATTAAGTACTCTTATTGAATATTGCGGGGGATCCTCCTCGTTTAATCCGTCAGTGTCTTCTAATAATATCTGATAAAATGTCTGCTTATCAAGAATTAATTTACCACGGGCAGTGCCTGTGGATAAAAGTTCAAATTTATCCAGCCTATCCATGGATGCGCATGGTTTATCCATGCAGATTACTGCATCTCTTAACGGCTTGGAAGATTCTACATCTATTATTACTGTTGTACCCTGTAAACCTTCAATCTGAGTATCAAAGGAAGTCTTATTCTCAAAACCTGTATATGACGGATAAATATATGTCAATGTAATCTTACGGACAACCGGCGGCGATTTAACCTTTACAACATACCATTTTGATTTTAACCTTCCTTTACACGCTGTGCATCTGTATTTAAGACTTTCTCTTATATCGGTTATTTCAAATACATATTGTTCTTCTGAAATTTTCATTAAATTTTCTTTATAGCTCTGATTTAACCTGAAAATTTCTATCTGCGGTTGATTTTTTGTATTAGTTAACACTTTTACAGATACTTTATCTCCTTTTTTTACAGAAGTATCTCCGGGAAAAACATTAATATAATTATTTTGTTTTTCCACAAGGCTCTTTTTAATAACAGCAACTGCTTTTATGAATGGAGGGGGTTTGATATGGAACAATACTACAAATAATAATACTGCAACTGTAAATAAAAACAAATGCCTGTAAAATACCTTTAATGGCAGCACATTGGAAGGAACAG
Source organism: Deltaproteobacteria bacterium (assembly GCA_048634875.1). GTDB lineage: Bacteria > CG03 > SLGR01 > SLGR01 > JBDRKX01 > JAIVZN01. Next base: position 4,405 of record JAIVZN010000011.1, read on the forward strand.
ACTTGAGAATACCGAGGGTTTCATCAAGGAGTTTCTTTATTATACTTTCAGCAACAATATTTTTAAACTTAAACCTGTCTTTCCAGAGCGACAATGTATTTACAAGCCTGTCGGAAATCTCTGGAAACTCCTTTTGAATATCTGAATTTATGCTGTTTAAATTTAATGGAGCCCCTTTTTTAATTATATATATCCTCATAACAAACCAGCCCAGGCTTATGATGCTGAATGAGTAAATAGTTATTTTTACTGCTGAGGGAGATATTTTAAAAATCATTATAAATATAACAATAAATAATAAAAAGCTGGAAATAATTAAAATAAACTTAATTATTTCATTAAAGTAAGTTCTTAAGAATTGTCTTATTTTATAGGTAATTAAATAATTATTAAATTGTTTAAATTTATTATCTATGCTAAACCCCTCCTTCTTCTAATAGACCATTCTATTGTAATAATTAATATTATTAATACATAAAACAACCAGTGGTGCCAGCTGATTTTTTTGATAATATTTTTATCTTTAATAGCCTTTTTCAGCATAGAGATTATTTTTTCAGGCTCAACATCTTTATTGTCCCAGTAATAACCACCTGAAATTTTTGAAATATCTTTTAATAAATTTTTATTTAATGATGTATTAAAAAATTCTTTATTTACAACTACTCCTGCAAAATCTGCTTCTCCCTCATCTAAAAACTTATCCTGATAATAAGCTCTGACTTTAATCTTATGCGCGCCGACTTCTGTAACAGGAATGGTTGTGTGATACCAGCCGTCATCTCCGGCAGGATACACCCGGGGTAATGGGATCCTTTTCCCAGAAGATGTCTTAATTTCCAGACTCAGCCTGGCATTGTCAACCGGCTGCCAGTATTGATCCAGCACTTTTATATTTACGCTTATTTTCTCTCCTACATTTGCCCTGTCTTTACCGGGGAAAACCTGTATATTCTTTAAATCGCCTGACTGAATCATATACCTGATTAACTTATGCCAGAACCTGTTGTAATAATACGGAGTCTTGCCTTCACGCGCAAGGCCCATGCACCATCTCCAGGTTGTATTTGAATTAAAAGCCATGACTCTCCCTTGCCCGACATTATCTACTGCAAGTACCGGTATATTATCTCTCACTTTAAGTAAGACTGTTGTATCCGGTTTCGGCTTCAATCCAGTATCGTATCCTTCAATAGAAGGCATATCCATCCAGACTTCCAACGATGTTTTTACATCGTCAGCAACATTCAATATTGGATGACTTGCCGACTGGGTAAGTACCGGATTGAATTCTTCTATTAACCAGATGGAGTTTTCAGAATCCATTACAACAGGCAATATATCCGCTATCGGAGTATTTACATAACCGCCTCTTGAAAATGAATCTTCTCCGCCTAACATTATAAAACCTCCGCCCTTCATAACAAAATTTTTTATATGAGTTAAATATGAACTTGGGAAAAATCTTCTGTATGAAAAATTATCATAAATTAAAAGGTCAAACTCATAAATTTTTTCTGTAAACATCTCCCTTGCGGGAAAATGTATGAGCGATAATTCATACTCATTAACTATGGTTACATTATCCGGATTACGCAATATTAAAAACGACACTAATTCTACCTGCGGATCGGATTTAACAAGTCTTCTGAAATATGAATATTCCCATGAAGGCTGGCCTGCAACATAGAGAATTCTTATTTTCCGGCGGTTCACCTGCAGTTGAAAATTCCTTCTGTTATTAGTTAAATTTATTTCTCCGGGTATTTTTTCAACAACTATGGTATAGTTTTTAAGTCCGCGCTTGGGGGGTATAAACTCCATGGATACAGGAATCTGCTCTTTTCCGTCAATAGAAATCTCTATTCTTGAAACTATCACTTCCCCCTCTTTAAGATACACAAAAGTTTTTCCTTTTGAACCTGCGCTATTTACAACTGTAAACTGAATCTTAACCTTCTGATTCCTGAAACCAATACCCGGTGTTTTTAAATCAATAATACCTGCATCAGGAACCTTCATGGAACTGCCGATCCCTACAGTAAATACTATTCTTTTAGAAAGTTCACTTACACTGAGCGGGCTGATCTTCTCAGTATCTCTTCCGTCTGTTATTATTACACTGCCGTCAAACACCCCTTCTTTAATTACTTTAGATATATCAGTTAAATTATATGAGGGTTTTAAATTATCTAAATCATTTAATTGTATTTCTTTAACAGGATCGCCAAATTTAAATATTCTGACATCAGAATATTTTTTTAGTTTCAAATAAACCTTACGAGTAACACTCTTTGCATCTTTAAAGCGGTTTTCAATGGACATAGAAAGGGAACTATCAATAAAAATACCTACTTTAGGCAACTGAAAAAATTTTTTGCTTATTGAAACATACGGCCTTAAGATAAGTATAAATGCAAGAATGTATATAACAACTCTAAGCAGCCCGGGATGCTCTCTTGGTTTCACAAATACAGCAATAAGTGCGAGAGGTATAAGCGAAAATATAAAAACAGCAGGTATATCAACATTAAAATTCATTACCTTCCGAGTTTCCTTTTTATAAAGGGCTGATGCACAGGATCACTTTTATATGTTCCACACACTGAATACATGAGTATATTAAGTGTAAGTTTAATTGCTTCTTTTCTCTGTCCATACTTATCAGGTATAAGAGCAAATTTCCAGTTGCCAAACCTGTCTCTTGGCCAGATACCTATCATGTCATTCATTGATTTAATCACAGCTATCTTCGAGCTGACTCTTATACCCTCTAAATAAGGAAATTTAATTGTTCTGCCTGAAACATAATCAATAAGGTAAAAAGAGCGGAATACCGCATGATCCTGCGGTATTTTTTCGTATCGCTTTCCAGGAAGCGCCCTTTTTATTGTCCTGTCGATTGAATCTGAAAAATCTGCGTCTCCCATAGTATCAATAAGAATAATGCCGCCGCTTTTAATATATCTTCTTAAATTAATAATCTGTTCTTCAGTAAATTCTGGATAACTTCCAGAGCCTGTGAACAGCAAAAACGGCGAATAAAAAAGCTGCTCATCATCAAGAGTTACTATTCTCCTTTGTGGATTAATTCTTAAAGAAGTTGTGTTTGAAAGGTAGTGGTAAATCTGCGTAAAGCTTGCAGGATAGGGATCCCAGTTTCCTGCAAATTTTAACTGGGAAAAAACAAACTCCCCTGCAGATAAATTTACCGGATTTACGAGAAATACAATAATAAAAACAAAAAAGGGGACAGTTTTGATTTTCAGCCCATTTTTGCCCATTTTTACAGGACAAATTCTAAACTTATAGAATTACCGGTTTCATTAATAAATCCAGTCTCCCACTGGATAGATAATTTATTCAGCAATTGTAATTTAACACCAACAAAAGGTGATAACCCGTTTGTAACGGAAGAGCTGGATAACAGGCTGGTATTTTCGGTATACTTATCCATTATGCAGAAGAATACAACTCCGCAGTATGGAATAAACAAGCCAAATTTTTCTGAACAAATAAGAGACAGGTTAATAGCGGTAAATTCGTAATCTGTATCAATTTTTTCCTTGAGATAATTTTTAAAATTATAATCTCCCTTAGAAATGTCAATATACCATTTCCATATTGGAAATACTATCATGTCTCCCCATATATCCTTACTTAAGGAAAACCGTATTTCATACCCGTATTTATCTGTTTTTCTTTTATCTAAATCTACATCCGCTAACCCTGAACTTAAATTGTATTCCAGTCCGGATTTACTTTTTTTTGTAAAACCTAACAAATAATTTTTAAAACGAATTTTCTTTTTATATCCATAAAAGAATATTGTTTTTCTATAATAATTCTCATATGTAAAATTAATTTTTTCTGTCTCAAGTGTTGTTTCTATCAGGTAGGGATTAACAGGGTGGGAAAATAAAGGACAGTAAACTAAGAACAATATAACTACAGTAATTATAACAAATGATATTTTACATTTTGATTTGTCATTTTGCATTTTGCATTTAATAGATACCGGCAGCGACCTACTCTTCCAATCCGTCTCCAGATCAGTACCATCGGCGCTGGTGGCCTTAACTTCCGTGTTCGGAATGGGAACGGGTGTTTCCCCACCGCTATCGCCACCGGTAAATCTTTGATTTGATAAGCTATAACTTCTGATGACATGACCAAGTCTCACGGCTGATTAGTACGAGTCTGCTGATGAATTCCACATCATCGCTTTGGTTCAAGCAAGCTTGAACCGCCACAGTTTCAATTTCCTTCATCCCCTTAAAAAGGGCATTCATTGCTGAACTTACACATCTCGCCTATTAAACCCGTAGTCTCCGGGTTGCCTTTAGTCCAGCCCTTTCTAAAAGAAAGAGCCGGAAGGGATATCTTATCTTGAGATTAGCTTCCCGCTTATATGCTTTCAGCGGTTATCATATACGAACTTAGCTACCCAGCTATGCTCCTGACGGAACAACTGGTACACCAGAGGTTCGCCCAACCCGGTCCTCTCGTACTAGGGTTAGCTTCTCTCAAATATCCTGCGCCTGCAGCAGATAGGGACCGCCCTGTCTCACGACGGACTGAACCCAGCTCGCGTACCGTTTTAATGGGCGAACAGCCCAACCCTTGGGACCTTCTTCAGCCCCAGGATGCGATGAGCCGACATCGAGGTGCCAAACCTCCCCGTCGATATGAACTCTTGGGGGAGATAAGCCTGTTATCCCCGGCGTACCTTTTATCCGATGAGCGACGGCCCTTCCATTCAGAACCGCCGGATCACTAAGCCCTGCTTTCGCACCTGCTCGACTTGTTTGTCTCGCAGTTAAGCTCCCTTATACCTTTGTGCTCTATAGACGACTTTTATACGTCCTGAGGGAACCATTGGACGCCCCCGTTACTATTTAGGAGGCAACCGCCCCAGTCAAACTGCCCACCTAACACTGTCTCCCTACCAGATAATGGTAGAAGGTTAGAATTACGACTTAAAAAGGGTGGTATTCCACCAACGGCTCCACCGGAACTGACGTTCCGGCTTCAAAGCCTCCCACCTATCCTATACAATCTAAATCATAACCCAATATTAAGCTACAGTAAAGGTGCCGGGGTCTTTCCGTCCCGCTGCAGGTAATCGGCGTCTTCACCGATCTCACAATTTCACCGAGCCTCTCGTTGAGACAGTGCCTAGAGCGTTGCGCCATTCGTGCAGGTCAGAACTTACCTGACAAGGAATTTCGCTACCTTAGGACCGTTATAGTTACGGCCGCCGTTTACTGGGGCTTCGGTTCAGAGCTTCTCCTGTCGAAACAAGATAACCACTCCCCTTAACCTTCCAGCACCGGGCAGGCGTCAGCCCCTATACATCCTCTTTCGAGTTAGCAGAGGCCTGTGTTTTTGATAAACAGTCGCCCAGGCCTGGTCACTGCAACCCCGCCCTTTCTATCCATCAGATAGAACGATACGCCCTTCTATGAACAGAAAGGGCGGGGCACTCCTTCTCCCGAAGTTACGGAGTTAATTTGCCGAGTTCCTTAACGAGAGTTCGCTCGAACGCCTTAGGATTCTCACCCCACCTACCTGTGTCGGTTTGCGGTACGGTCGCCTGAAAAACTCACTTAAAAAGATTTTCCTGTCAGTGGATTGAATCAGTTCTCCTTTGACCGAAGTCGCGGGATCCCATTCCCCGGCTTAACACCGGGTTAGACCTTCTAATTCAACAGAAGGATGATTTACTCCCCTGCGTCTCTCTCTAAGCTGATAACGCTCCTCAGGCGGTACAGGAATATTAACCTGTTGTCCATCGACTACGCCTTTCGGCCTCGCCTTAGGACCGACTAACCCTGAGCAGATTAACTTTACTCAAGGAAACCTTAGGTTTTCGGCGTTTTGGTTTCTCACCAAATTTTCGTTACTTATACCGGCATTTTCACTTCTGCTTCGTCCAGCCATCCTTACGGTAGACCTTCATCCTACAACAGAACGCTCCCCTACCACACCGCTGCAAAGCAACGGCATTCATCGCTTCGGTAACGAACTTAGCCCCGAAAATTTTCGGCGCAAAATCACTTGACTAGTGAGCTATTACGCACTCTTTAAAGGATAGCTGCTTCTAAGCTAACCTCCTATCTGTTTATGTAATTTCACTTCCTTTGATACACTTAGTTCGTATTTAGGGACCTTAGCGAATGATCTGCGCTGTTTCCCTTTCGACCATGGAGCTTATCCCCCACAGTCTGACTCCAGCAGCATACACAACAGCATTCGGAGTTTGGTAAGATACAGAAACTTACGTTCCTATATTCTATCCAGTGCTCTACCACCATTGCTTAAGCTGCCAGGCTAGCCCTAAAGCTATTTCGGGGAGAACCAGATATCACCAGGTTTGATTGGCCTTTCACCCCTATCCACAAGTCATCCAAGGACTTTTCAACGTCCATCAGTTCGGGCCTTCAGTGCCTGTTACAGCACCTTCACCCTGCCCATGGATAGATCACCTGGTTTCGGGTCTACATAATGCAACTATACCGCCCTATTCAGACTCGGTTTCCCTGCGGCTTCCCCCGCCCTATATCCTTCTGTTTCAAAAGAATCTGTTTCCTAAAGATTATCTTCTTACTCCAAAGAATATAGGGCGGGGTTAACCTTGCTACACTACATAACTCGCCGGTTCATTCTACAAAAGGCACGTGGTCATCCATTGATTCCCGTTTAAGCCCTCCCGAAGAAAGACAAAAACAAAAACCCATAGGACTCCCACTGCTTGTAAGCATACAGTTTCAGGTTCTATTTCACTCCCCTCCCGGGGTCCTTTTCACCTTTCCCTCACGGTACTGGTTCACTATCGGTCACCGGTTAGTATTTAGCCTTGGGAGATGGTCCTCCCAGATTCACACAGGGTTCCACGTGTCCTGCACTACTTGGGAATCAAACCAAAAAATTTCGTTCACTTTTCATCTACAGGACTGTCACCTTCTCTGGTGCGCCTTTTCCAGTGCGCTTCAACTAAATGAATTTACTTCTTCCTTCCTACTGTAATAGGAAACGGTTTGACCCCGCAACTTCTCTTAAAGCAACGATTACAGTCTTTAACACTTTAAGAAATTTAGGCTATTCCCCGTTCGCTCGCCGCTACTATGGGAATCACTATTGTTTTCTTTTCCTCAGGTTACTTAGATGTTTCAGTTCACCTGGTTTTGCTACCATGCCCTATATATTCAGACACAGTTGACTCTGGATTAACAGAGCCGGGTTGCCCCATTCGGAAATCCCCGGATCAAAGCTTGTTTGCAGCTCCCCGAAGCTTATCGCAGCTTACCACGTCCTTCATCGCCTTCCGGTACCAAGGCATCCACTGTACGCCCTTATTAACTTGGTCATATCATCACAAGCTATCGGCTTTTTTATTTTACTTAAATTACCTATTTTATCTGTAAGCTATATTTTAATATCAAAGAACTATTTTATCTCAGTTGGTTAGACTTTTTTTACTTTCCACATCCCACTATAATCAGAAAATAGATATTAAGAGAACAGAAATTAAGTAAATCATTCTCAATCTCTGATTAATGGTGGAGAATGCCGGGCTTGAACCGGCGACCTCCTGGTTGCAAACCAGGCGCTCTCCCAGCTGAGCTAATTCCCCAAGATGGTGGGCCTTTGTGGATTTGAACCACAGACCTCACCCTTATCAGGGGTGCGCTCTAACCAACTGAGCTAAAGGCCCATATTCAAAAGAGTCGGACTTTTGCAAATTTAACTTTTTATCTCCTTTCTTTATTTCATTATTTAATTAGAAAGGAGGTGATCCAGCCGCACATTCATGTACGGCTACCTTGTTACGACTTCACCCCAATTACTAACCATACCTTCGGCGCCTGCCTTCCTTCCGAAGAAGGATTGGCCCAACGACTTCTGGTACAGCTAACTTTCGTGGTGTGACGGGCGGTGTGTACAAGGCCCGGGAACGTATTCACCGTGGTTTTGCTGACCCACGATTACTAGCGATTCCAACTTCATGCAGGCGAGTTTCAGCCTGCAATCCGAACTGGGACCGGTTTTTTGGGATTTGCTTGTTTTTACAAATTAGCTGCCCTTTGTACCGGCCATTGTAGCACGTGTGTAGCCCTGGACATAAGGGCCATGATGACTTGACGTCGTCCCCACCTTTCTCCCAGTTGTTCTGGGCAGTCCCCTTAGAGTCCCCGGCATTACCCGCTGGTAACTAAGGGTAGGGGTTGCGCTCGTTGCGGGACTTAACCCAACATCTCACGACACGAGCTGACGACAGCCATGCAGCACCTGTGCTGACCTCCCTTAGTTAAAAGGGTCCACCAACCTTTCGGCCGGTGTACCAGTCAGCATGTCAAACCCAGGTAAGGTTCTTCGGTTAGCATCGAATTAAACCACATGCTCCACCGCTTGTGCGGGCCCCCGTCAATTCCTTTGAGTTTCAGTCTTGCGACCGTACTCCCCAGGCGGGACACTTAACGCGTTAGCTGCGGCACCGGGCTTACGCCCGACACCTAGTGTCCATCGTTTACGGCCAGGACTACCCGGGTATCTAATCCGGTTCGCTCCCCTGGCTTTCGTACATGAGCGTCAGATATATCCCAGAGAGCTGTCTTCACCATTGGCGTTCTTCCTGAAATCTACGCATTTCACCGCTCCTCCAGGAATTCCGCTCTCCTATAGTATCCTCAATTTCTATAGTTTCGGTTGGCTTTCTCTCGTTGAGCAAGAGTATTTAACAACCGACTTATAGAAACGCCTGCGTACGCTTTACGCCTAGTAATTCCGGACAACGCTTGCACCCTCCGTATTACCGCGGCTGCTGGCACGGAGTTAGCCGGTGCTTATTCTAGAGGTACCGTCAGCTCCTGTTAAACAGGCATTTCTTCCCTCTTAAAAGAAGTTTACATCCCTAGAGACTTCGTCCTCCACGCGGCGTTGCTGCGTCAGGCTTTCGCCCATTGCGCAAAATTCCCCACTGCTGCCTCCCGTAGGAGTCTGGGCCGTGTCTCAGTCCCAGTGTGGCCGATCACCCTTTCAGGCCGGCTACCCATCTTCGCCTTGGTGGGCCGTTACCTCACCAACAAGCTAATGGGACACAGGCTAATCTGACAGTGGAACGAATCCTTTCATTATTCTAAAATACTTCAGAATAATTATATGAAGTATTAGCTCCGGTTTCCCAAAGTTATCCTTCTCTGCCAGGTATATTACCTATGTATTCCTCACCCGTTTGCCGCTTTCCACCAAATATTCTTGCCCGAAAGCTTGAATATCTGATTTCTCGCTCGACTTGCATGTGTTAAGCACGCCGCCAGCGTTCGTCCTGAGCCAGGATCAAACTCTCCATAAACACCATGAAAAGTTAAACTCACTTGGCCCGACTCTTATTTTCAATGAGCAAAATTAACGCAGGCTAAATGCCTGCGATTAACTTAAGTCTAACTATAGTATAAAAAAAATTTTTTACTTTGTCAACCCCCTTAGCAGGCCTGTTTTTTGGTTCTAAATATTGGACTTAAAATAAGAGGATAAAGACTCTCTAATATTTTTAAAAGTAACAGAAATGGCCTGAAATATAACATCAAAGGAACTGGCCTGAAATGGTACCTTCTCTTTAAAAAATCCAAATCAGGAAAAAGAAATTTCATTCCAAAAATAATCATACCTTTAATACCATTAGCTGTAACCGGCCTTAACAAATGTCCTTTATCATGAAAAGACGGAAGTGAAATAATAAATTCTATATATTTCCTTTTTAAACTGTTATACCGCATGGCTGGAACCTGCATCCCTGACTGTTTCATAGCAATATAGAATATTTCTGTTAAATTGTATCTGTTTAATTTACATTTTAATTTCCCCCAATTTAAACCGCTTTCCATTAATTTTTTAATATCATCTTTCCATAGTTTGCTAAGGTTACCATGCTGAATTAATCCGTGATGCATAATATATATGAAATGTTCTTCTTTATCTAAAATTTTTATATCTTTTATGTTTTTCATATTCTTCCATATATCTTCCACTTGCCTGTCATCAGCATAAAGAACATCAGTATGTACATCAATTACTGCATTTTCTCCTTCTTTATAAAAACCCCTTTCGCCGCTACATACTTTGCAGTATCCTGAATCTGCCATTAAAGATTCAAATTTGTCTAACTCTTCCTCTTTTATCAGAATATCAATATCTTCCATATCCCTTTCCCATATGTTATAAATATCATCAAAAATCAGCGCAGCACCCTTTAATAAACATATATCAATACCTGCATTATTACATTCATTAATAATTTTTTCTATCTGATTTATAATCAGCATATTCCTGTAAATAATTCTTTTATTCATTTCCTAATATAATAAGCTTCTTTCTGTCACCTGCCTTTATACGAATCGTATCTGAAGCTATTTTTTCAACTTCCATTTTATTTAAATATATATCCAGAACTTCTATGTCATCTATATCTTTCTCAATTACAAGTTCTATTTTGCTATTCTTTATATTCCTGGCAAGATTATGATGGATATTTATATAATTCAAAACTTTTTTTCCTAACGGCACTACAAAACCAGCAGGTGCTGTTGTAGACTCTGCTATATTAAATTTAACATTTTCTACACTCTCCTGTGCAGTTATATATTCTATTTTTCTTACTACCCCGGTAGATTTCACGCAGGAAACATACCAGCTTATACTGGACGGATTAATACTCAGCAGTTTAACTGCAATTTCTAATTCTTTGCTTTCAGAAAATGTATCTTTTTTTGCTGCAACTCTTTTAACTTTGCTTTCAGCAGGTACTTTTCGGGGTCTTTTCTTAGGAACTTTTCCAAAGACTGCATGAAAGGAAATCCTGTGCGATTCACCAAGATAAGAATAAGGAGCATATGAATAGTCAAGCACAAAATCTTTGATTTTTACTCCAAATCCTCCTCTAAAACCAGACAATCCTCCAAGCGGGTTCCCTGTTAATCTGTAAATGTAACCGGTTCTTAAAAACAATTTACTCCATATTTTATATTCAAAACCTGTATGTATTTTCAGATAATTGTCTATTGCCTTGTGAAAATCAAGCGCCATAAGCAAATCATCAATTAATTGAATTCCTAAACCAAGATTGTAATCAAGAGGAAGATTAAACGCCTCTTTTTTAAATCTTATTGCAGTTCCAAAATTTCTTATTGACGCCCCAAGAAAAAGTTTCCTTCCCACTAAACTTATTCCTGTATGTTGTATGCCAATATCCAAACCAACACCATAAGCTTCATTTTTATCAATACTCTGAAATATTCCTTTTATTGTAATCCCTCCATATAATTTACTGCTCAGTTTCCTTGCATAACTGGCTGCAAGCATTAAATCATATGCTCCGAATTGCCCTTCAGGTAATGTTACCGGATAATAAGGGTCATCTTCATCTTCGCCTGTTCTTCTTTCAATATCACCTTTTATTATAAGAGAATCAATCATAATTCCAATACTTTCTTCTTTATATACCGGGAAAACTCCGCCAATAAAATTTTTGCTTATACCTTGAAACCATTTATTATAACTTATTCCTATTTCTTTTCTTCCTATCCTTGCAATACAGGCAGGATTCCACCACATTCCAAATACATCTGAAATTATCCCTACCTGCGCCTCACCCATTGAGATACCCCTTCCACCGGAAGGTATTTTTAAAAATGTTGCTGAAGTCTCTCCTGCATCAGGATGAATTTTATAACAATTGCCTGCTTGTGATAAAACAGGTATAAGCATAAATAAAATTATCAGTAATTTAAATCCTTTCTTCATCACTCCACCCTAATCTCCTAATCTCACAATCTCCTAGTCTCCTATTATATCTATTTCACTATTCCCAGTTTCTTAATAACCTGATCTTCCCTTGCTTCACTTTCTGCCTTCAGATACCAGATATAAACACCTGAAGCAATACTTTGTATATTCCATTTAATTTTCTGAGTCTTTCCTGCATCTTCTGTTTCATAAATTTCAGAAAATTCTTTTATTAATTCTCCGGCAACATTAAATATCTTTAAATCTATCTGAGCAGCTTTCATAAGTTTAAATTTAAATGTAACTTCATTACCTGCCGCGGGATTAGGATATACATAAGCACTGTTTTTAGAAATTATATATTCAGGCGGCATATACTGCGCTATCCTGTATATTGTAAAATGCGGAACATAAGCATGAACCTGATTCTGGTTTGGAAAAGGAACAGAGGTATCAACAATTCTCCAGATTTTCCTGCTCTCATCATACCAGTATATTCTTAAATTTTCTTCATCCATACCAGAAATATCTGATTCTTCATAGCATAATTTTACAGTGACATTTTTGTTAAAACTGATATCAGGTTCAATTTCAAATTCCCACGCCTTATCTGTTGGATTCCAGAAACTTCCATCTTCTACACCTGCACAAGGTATTAAAGCTTTCGGTATAATTGTTACTGCCACCTCACTATCCTGTTTGAGCGCACTGGGAGGAAAATATACACCTGTACCATCACTTAATTCAACACTACCTCCATTATTTGCATTTATAGTAACAGTAATCTTATATGTAACAGTTGATGCTTGAACAGAATTAACAGAGTCATTACGACTGTCAAAACTTCTTAAAACATAATAATATTTCAGTCCGGTTTTTACACTTTCATCTGTATATGTTTCAATACCTGCAGATACTGTATTAATAATGTTAAAACTCTCACCTTCTTTACATCTCAAAATTTTATACCCGGCTACATCGTTATTTCCTTCACCGTCATCTGCAGATTTAACCCATGTAATCCTTATAGTACCAAATGGCCTTGCACTTGCCTGAACTGTTGTAGGTTCTACAGGTGGATTATTAATTATTACATAATTTCTTGCTTCACCAAGGAAAGATGTACTGTTAACATTTAATTTTAAGGTATATACTCCATCAAGAAAACCACTTACATTCCATAAACCAAGTGTATTATCTTCTACCTTAACAATTGATGAAGATATGAAATGCCAGTATGACGGATTTGTTCCTGTACCAAATCTTAGAGTATAGCTCTGAAATTCAGGATTAACAACTGAACCTTTAACTGTTACTATACCATCTACAACATCTTCATCATCAGGTGAAGATATGCATGTAATCCTTGACGCCTTATAAGCATATATCCAGCCTGATTTGGTTACCACATATACATAACCATTAGAGACAGCAGGTGAAGAAATTATGCTGGAAAGAGAAACACTGCTGATAACAACACCATATGTTGAAATACAGGTCAGGTATCCGGTTTCAGATCCGGCATAAACAGTATCATATGTGACAGCAGGGCTGGAAGTATAAGGTTCTATTCCAGACGATGTTCCTAACTCTACAGACCACCTTAAATTTTTGTTACTCTTATTCAAACAATAAATAACCTGAATAGTTGAAGCCATAACCACATAGACACTGTCATCATCCACCCCTACTGACGATGTTTTAACTCCGCTGCCGCCTAAGTTTAGCTCTACAGATTGCCAGTCAAGGCTGACATCTGTTTCAATCGCATAAACTCTGCGCAACGATAACCCCGGAGCGAGAAACAGCCTGTCCTCATCTGCTGCAACAGTTGATATTTTAAACATCCCAGTTATGGTGTTATATTTCCAAATTTTACTTAGCTGCTTATCCAATTTGTAGAGCGAGCCGTCATTACTGCCTGTATATATAAAATCTTTATAAAAAACAGGAGACGACCAGACCGGCTGGCCTGTTTCAAAACTGTATTCTATATCGCCGTCATCTATGTCTATTCCTTTTATATCCCTGTATGGAGAGCCCCTTCCTATATACACATAGCCATCTACAACTAAAGGCGAAGATATATTCTCGCCTTTTAAATTGATCTTCCAGTTAACAGCCCCTGTCAGAGCATTGTAGCTACATGCCTGAGCATCATCGCTGTCCTGGGAAAAGACATAAATACTTCCCTCTTCAATTGCAGGGGTGCTGTCAATAGAACCTGCCAGGTCATTCTTCCATTTGACATCTCCTGTTCCGACAGAATTACAATCAAAGGCATAGATATATCCCACATTGTTCCCAACATATACAATACCGTCTTTCACCACAGGAGAACACATTGAAAACGGCGAAAACATATTATAGCTCCATACCAATGTGAGCGGAGGAGATGCCTGCTCCTGGATATATCCTGTTCTGTTCTTGCTCCTCATAAAACGCGGCCAGGATTTTGATTCCACATTTCCTGCAAACATAAAAAACAAAGCAAGCTCTGCAACTACAAATATTTTAAATTTATTCTTCATAATCACCACTTACAATTGACAGGCGAGACGCCTGTCCTGCTACAGCAGAGCAAGCTCTGCCACTACACTTTCCACCTTCCACTATACTTTCCACTTTTAACCTACATATCATGGGCCTAAATATATCGCGTGCATCCTTCCGTCCTCTGTACCAAAATACAATCTCTTCATATCATAAGTAGAATTTGTTGTAATCGCCGAACCAAGATAAATCGGATAACCAGGCCTCATTGTGGCGCCGTTCCCAGCGCTGACAGCATAGAAATATCCTTTACTGTCTCCGAAATATACATAATCATTACCTGCTCCTATACCAAGCTTGGATCCCAACAACATTACAGGAGTAGTAGTTATCCTGCCTTCAGCCTGAAACGGCTGGCTCCAGTACAATGTCCCTGAAGAACAGTCTATTTTATACAGTTTACCGGTATCATTACCGAAATACAAATATCTCCTGCCTTCTTCTTCAATCCACATACCCCTGTGAACTCCTCCTCTTATCGGAGAGCCTGTAGTGAATTCACCATCATTCTCCACATACTGCCCTGTTCTACCCTTCCATCCATCCGGAGTATTCGCCAGGTTACCTGAAATGCGGCAGTAGACTGTCCCTGTAGATGAGCCTACAAACAGAAAATCTGTATTAAGCTGAGGATTGCAATACCCTGTCTCTATAGTCGGCGAAGTGAACACCTCATTTATATTACCTGTGTCTATGCTGGATGAGTTCCAACCGTTGCCAAGTTCAAGCCTGTATACTTTACCGTTATTAGCAGATACCCACAGGGCAAATACATCCCCGAATCCGTCCTTTACTGGAAACGAGCCCTGCAGAGAACCTGAAAGGTTTCCTGTCCACCCGCCTACAGTTCCGCCAGTCTCCTTGCTCAACTTAAACATCTTACCCTCCCTGCCGCTGGCATAGACACAGTCCCTGACCACCACCCAGTTAACCTTCTGAGGCAAAGATTCTTTCCACATCTGAGTATAATTTTCGCCGTCTTTAAGTTTATACAGATTGCCGCTTTCATCAGCAAAATATATAAAGACATCGCTTCCAGGCGTGTCCCCGTAAACATTTGTCCTTATTTTATCCGAAGCTTCAAAAGTCCATTTTTCTGCGCCAGAGCTGTCCAATGCCCTGAGCTTGCCGTCATCCGAACCCATAAAAACTGCCATGTTTTCTGCATTCGCATATGGAGAAGAATATACAGAAACCGAACTTGTGGTAACTTTTTCCCATACTGACTTTATTTCTTCTATCACCTGCATGGTACCTGAATTTACTGCATTTACTCCTGCAAAATCCTGTGTTACATTTGAATTTGCTTCCCTTATAAAAGCATCTATATCACCATCAATAATTGCACTGAATGTATTTGCTGCTGATCCGGATGAGAGTTTTACTGCCACAAAGTAAATCCTGCATTCACCAGGCTCAACAGTTGCATTTGCAGTATCAGGGTTGCTTACAGGAATAACCTGCCTGCCTGAAATAAAGTCAAACGAACTGCTTGAAACAGAACCGACATAAGAGTCTTTGTTCGGCTGAAACTCCACACCACTATTATAATCTGTAGAATTTAATACTACATAGATTTCATCAAACAGGTTCTGCCCTTGCTCCGTAGTTAAAGAAATTGCACTGTCATCAAACTTCACTGTAACCTTTTCAAGTTCAATGTTATTGTATCCTGAAGGAGATTCATTAGTTATATCCAGCCTCAACAATCCGATTCTTATCCCCTCATTTGCGGTCAAAAAAGACGGAGTTATTGAAGAGACAGCTACACTGTGGATACTGGTATCATAGGTCAGATTATTAAGTATAATCCGGTTAGCCGAACCTTCCGAAGTATCTGAATTCAGAATCATTCTGTAAACAGTTCCTGTGGACAGGCTGTATCCGTCTATATCAGGCTGGCTTAACCCTGTTACAGTAGATATCTGAACCGATGTATTATCGGCCAGTGAGAAACCAAGATCTGTCAGCCTGTAGATATGAGGTGAATGAGAATCAGCAGTACCTCCGGTCCTTATAAGCCAGATTGTATCTGTATTTCCTGTACTTGAATTTGTTCCCAATTTCAATTCAAACTTAAAATTTCTTGGAAGAACTGATGAACTTACAGGATAATTTATTGTATTTGCAGGAGGTTGAGTGCCGGTGTTGTTTCTCGAACCCGGTGTAACTGCGGTAAAATTTATAAAATCAGCAGAATCTTCATCAGTATCCTGTCCTTCTGATGTGGCTCTGCCTACGGAACCGGCTTTATTTGATGGAGCCCCGTTGATGTAAGAAACCAGGCTGGCATCCCTGTCATAATGGATATTTTCAGCGCCCTGCCATGAGACCATGTCAACCACCTGGCCGGAAGGATTCTCAAGTATTATATAATCAGAATCGGAATCAAGCCCGCCTAAGCCGAAACAATCATTATAGGTCTTTTCATTACTGTCAACAGAAGAAAAATCAACTGCTGAAAAAGACTGTGGCAAAATTTTGCGTGTAAATACAAAAACCGCCTTATTTTTATTTATCAAACTGTAACCTGTCAAAGTAACAGTTGAAGAACCTGTATTATAAAGTTCAATGAATTCATCAGTATTGTAATTGACCTCGTTTATCTTAACAGGATAAGTAGAGACGGCGTTTGCAAATCCAGGAGTCGGGGACGGGTCTTTTACAAGATACTGGCCTCCGTCGTAAATCCTTGACATGCTGACATCAGAAGAGAATACAGGATATTGAATATAGGAAACAACATTATTGCTGTCATCGTATAAGGATACTTTGCCCGAGACATTATGATCCAAAGTAAGCGTGCCGGTGGATTTGAATGTCCCTGATGATATAGAGCCCGAACCGTTCCAGATAGTAATTGTTTCAACTCCGTCAAAATAGTCTATCCTCCATCCTGTTAAAGGAATACTGGAATCAGTATGATTATAGAGTTCCAGCCAGTCGTTTTCTGAACTGCCGTACGCATAGACCTCATTGATAAACAGGTTACCTGACTGAGGCATGACACCGGCAGGAGAGTTGCTTATAGCTGACCAGTTGTTATTTCCTCTGTCGTCCACCTTGTCCCGCGTCTTTATTGCAAACCAGTATGTTAAATCAGGATTCAAACCCACAACAATAAATTCTTCCTCTGCCTGTCCTGATACCTCCCAGTTCATGGTATATTCAATTGCACCATCCCATGAAGCATCATTTACAGCCTCTATGGTTGAATACTTAACCCAGTATTTCCCACCCGTATTACTTACTGCTCCCCCATCATCTCCCGGCGCTGTCCATAACAATCTTATCTGCGCATAAGTTTGCCCCGTTTCAGTTGATAGGTCGTTAATATTATCAGGCGGGCGTGTATCCTTATACACTACGAACACATCTTTATAAACAATGGAACTTCCGGCAATGTCCCATACTGCTACAGATACCCAGTTGTTTGTGCCGTGATTTAATGAATAAAAATCAATCTCCCAGTCGGTGTCATAAGTTTCCTGGCCGGAAACAGTTGCAACCTGTGTCCATTCCTTAATCTGAGTGCCTTTTATATCGGAAGAAGAATACACCGCATATTTCAAATCATCTAACTTGGAAGAAGAATCTAAAAAATCAACATTATACGCAACTCCTGTAGAATTCCTGTATGTATAATCTCCCACACTTTCAGTCATTAAAGGAGGAGTGGTATCTTTCCACACATGAAAGCAGTATGTTCCGTTCTCGTTATCCACATTGCCCTTTCCGTCATAAACCCTGACATACAGATCATTTATTCCTTCTTTCATACTGTCAAAAGTAGTGTCAAGGAGTTTCCACTTATCGGTAAATGAATTAACATTCATTCCTGAAATTACAGGAGTCCAGTCTTCTCCGCCTGAAATTTTTGTCTGGAAATAAGCAAGCTTTGACCCTCCTGTATCGGAAAAACTTATATCATACCAGCCTGCATTCGTACTCTGCCAGATATTATATCCTTCCTGATTATCTGCAAGCTGTGGAGGCACATTATCATGCCTGTCCTGGCTAAGAAAGGCGCATTCGTAAATGAAATCAGAAGAATCGCTGGAATGAATCTTATCCAGGCTCCAGTTTGAACCTGTCCAGTTTAAAGTTCTTATTGAATCTCCATCCTCAATTGCTGTTAAGATCATCTTATTTACATTGGGATCAGAAGATAAACGGAGCCACTTTAAATT
>JAIVZN010000012.1:0-22426 GCA_048634875.1 Deltaproteobacteria bacterium
ATAGACACTAGGATTTTCTGTTTCCCAAATATATCCATCATCACTACCAGGGTTGTCATTTTTAGCTACAATCCAGTAGGTTGTTCCGGCTGAAAGGGATGGAGGATTGTCTAAAATAAAGTCTTCCCAGCTGTATGATGCACCGCTACAATTTATTGTTTTTGAAGCTAAAATGTTTTCATATCCTGTCTTTGGTCTGAATGTGCCATCATCCTCCCTTATTTCTACAGTTATCTCATCATCCTGTCCTGTATCATAAATCTTTATACTTATTTTACTCAATTTTAAATCATAAGGCACATCAAATTTCTGGCCAATATAACAACTATCGTGAATACTAGTACCTGAACCTGCACTACCTGTTTCATAGTTATCAAACTGGTCCCCAGCAATTAGAATATTGCCCCCTTCATTATGGATGGTGGCAGATATGATAATTACTTCATTTAAGAGTGGATATGGATTGGAAAAATCAATATCAGAAGTGGTGAGGGTAAGGTCAGGTGCAGCTTGAGCAGAGGGCAAATAAAAGATGGCAGAGAATAGAAGAAAAGAAGATGCAAGATATAAGACTGTGTTTTTATATTTCATTTTTTCGGCGGGTATCCGAACGCGCGCGCACGCGAAAAAAATAAATTAATATACAATATTATGTAATTATTATTTAACATAATTTAATATATATTCATATCCTCCACTAATAGTATACTGCATGAAGGTTAAATTAAAGTTATTTAAAGGTAAATTTTAGGTAAATTTTTGAAAGGACAAATTTTTTTAACATATTCTTAAAAATGCGATAAATACCCAGTGAAATACTATTGTCATTTTGAAAAGTAAAATGACGAAGTAAAGCCCGCGACTACTGTGTATCTTTATTGTGGAGTGTTCTCTAATATCTCTTTAAGATTGCTGAAATGCGGGTAAGTAATTCATCCGGGTCAAATGGCTTAATAAGAAAATCATCAGCGCCTAATTTTAAGCCTCTTTCTTTATCTAACTCGCTAAAATACTGGCCTGTAACAAAAATTATCGGAACCTGTTCCCCTTTTTTCATTTCCTTTATTTTTTTACACACCTCAAATCCTTTCATATCTGGAAGCCCTATATCTAAAACAATAACATCAGGTTCTATTTTTTCTGCCATTTCTATCCCTTCTTTACCAAAACCTGAAGAATAAAAATCATAAGATTTTCTTTTAAATATGATACGCATCATACTAATTAATTCTTCATCATCATCAATAAAAAGTAATTTTTTCTGCATCATTCCTCCTTATCTACAAATTTATAACCAATTCCTCGCACTGTTTGAATCTTTTTTCCAACTTTAGGACCAAGCTTCTTCCGTAATTTATAAATATGAACATCAAGGGTCTTTGGAGCAACTGAATCACTATATTCCCAGCCCCATACTGAATCTACAATAAATGTCTCATTTAAAACTCTTCCTGGTTTCCTCACAAAAAGAAACAGAATGTCAAATTCTTTATTGGTTAATTCCACAAATTTATTTTTGATTTGAACCGTATGTTTAGTAAGGTTGATATTGATATCGCCTTTTTTTATAATTTCTTCTGGTTCACCTTTCCACAATGCCCTTCGTAAAACCGCCTCTACCCTTGCGACAAGTTCCCTGTAAGAAAAAGGCTTGGCAATATAATCATCTGCGCCTAATTTGAGACCCTCAATCTTATTTTCTGTTCTACTTCTTGCGGAAAGTATAATTACTGGAATAGATTTTGTTTTTTTATTCTTTTTCAGTATTTTACAAATTTCCAGTCCGTCAATATCCGGAAGTTTTAAATCCAAAATAACTAAATCAGGATCCTCGCTGCGGACCATTTCCAACCCGGTTTCTCCTCTATTAGCTGTTAAAATATTATATCCTTCTTTAGAAAGGGTAACCTGAATTAATTTTAATATTACCTTGTCATCATCTATAGCAATAACTTTATATTTCATAACAAGCCTTTCTTTCTTAAGAATTCCTCATTTATTTCTTTTATCTCTTGGGGTTTTAACTCCTTAACTTTATTCTCATATTTTTGTTTTTGCTTTGGAAAAAGTTTATTAATAAATTCATATGTAGACATAGTTTTTGCGCCGATAGCCGAGATATGGTGTATTATTGCCCTGTCATCTGTAACAACGATAATCTGTCTTGGATTGCTATAATTTTCCACAAGTTTTTTTATATGCCAGTCAGCTTCCTTTCCATCTGTAAACCTTATATCAACATATTTATCCTGAGGGGATTCTATGCCCGGCTGTCCATCAAAAAAAACAGTTATTTTATTCCGCCTTGAACCTTCAGGTCTCTTTTTCCTGATTAATTCAATCAGTTTTTCCCGCGAACTTCTTATACTCCCCGGGAAACATTCCACATGGGTATGGATAACATTATAACCGTCAATTATATAATATATCACTTAGTATTTCCTTAATTCCTCTGGAACATACCACTTTATAAAATTATATCCTATACCTGCTCTCTCTAACTTTATATTTTTAAACCTGTTATGTAGCACCTGCCTGGAATCTGCAAAATACAAAAATAAATAAGGCTGTTCATTATTAATTATCTCATGTATTTTATAATATACTTTTTTTCTTTCCTCAATGTCAAAAATGGTTCTTCCTTTTTCAAGAAGACGGTCAACTTCCCTGTTTGAATAGCTAACAAAATTATACTGTCCTTCTTTTTGCTCGGAAGAATGCCAGATAGAATACTGGTCAGGGTCAATAGAAAGCGACCATCCGATAACAATTGCATCAAACTGCCTCTTATCAATATACTGATGTATAAAAGAACTCCATTCCTGTATTCTTACTTTAACATTCATTCCTATTTTTTTAAGCTGGTCCTGAATTATCTCGCAGGTCAATTTTCTTGTGCTGTTTCCCTGATTGGTCATAAGCGTAAAAGAAAATTTTCTTCCATTTTTCTCTAATATTCCTGTATCCGGATTCTTCTTCCATCCTGCTAACGCAAGTAATTTTTCAGCTTTTTTCAAATCATATCCGGTATCCTGAATTTCAGGATTATATGCCCATGAATTAGGCGGATAGGGGCCGCTCGCCACATTTCCAAGTCCCTGAAGTACTGAATCAATTATTTTCTTCTTATCAACAGCATAATTAATTGCTTTTCTCACCCTAACATCCTTAAAAAGTTCATTATTTAAATTATATCCCATGTAAGCATAACTGAAAGAAGAATACCTGTGCCTGTTATATTTCTTTAAAAATTCTTCCTTTGATGTTTCATTGACCCACTGGTCAGGAGATGGAGACATCCAGTCAATTGTTCCTTTTTTCAACTCCATAAACTGCACGGCAAGGTCAGGTATTATCTTGTAGATTACTTTATGTATCCCCGGTTTTCCTTCAAAATAATGTTCATTAGCTTCAAGTATAATCCTGTCGTCAGATTTCCATTTAACAAATCTGTAGGGGCCTGTTCCAACCGGATTCCTGTTGTGGGGATTTGTATTTATATCTGTACCTCTATAAAGATGTTCAGGCAGAATTCCCATTCCCCATTTTTCAAGTGCAGGAGAAAAAGGAGTAGAATATTCAACTACTACAGTATACCTGTCAGGAACAGTAAGTTTCTTTACCCTGTCAAAATTTGATGAATACGGAGTCCTGGTTGAAGTATCCCTTAAGATTTCATATGTATATTGGACATCATAAGAATCAAACTCCTCGCCATCGTGCCACCTGACACCCTTCCTTAATAGAAATGTTATTTTGAGATTATCTTCTGAAACTTCCCAGGACTCTGCAAGATCTCCTACAAGTTTTAAATCCTTATCATATTTTACAAGCCCGTTAAAAACCATACCATTAATATCACCTGAAGCGCTGTCAGATGCAAGAACAGGGTTTAAATATGAAGCATCGCCTATACTTGCCCATATAACAGCAGATAATTTTTTCCTTGCAACTGCAGTTTGGGATATTATAAGCAATACTGCCAACAAAGATAATGTTTTTTTCATTTTATTATCATTCGCCAATAATCTTTATAATAATTCTTTTTGGTCTACAGCCGTCAAACTCTGCATAGTATATCTGCTGCCATGGGCCAAAATCCAGGCATCCATTGGTTACAGGAACAATAACCTGGTGATGCAGAAGAAGGTTTTTAAGATGGGCATCCCCATTTACCTCTCCTGTTCTGTGATGGCGGTAATTTATTCCTTCCGGAGCAAGTTTCCCAAGCCACTCATCTATGTCGCGGATTAAACCACTTTCAGCATCATTCACATAAATTGATGCAGTGATATGCATTGCAGATACTAATACAAAACCTTCCAGAATTGAGCTCTTTTGAAGTTCCTCCTCCACCATATCTGTAATATTGATGTACTCCCTTTTTTTTCGTGTATTAAATGTATGATAATATGTATGAAATTTCATTATATCCTCCTGAATAACAAAAATAAATACTCCATATTTTCCTTAAATTTTTCTTCATCTAACTTATCAGGCGTATGTTTAAATAAATAATATGATATCTTTTTTATTTTTTTTGAAAAAACCTTTGAAACAAGAAAAGCTATAAAAGGCAATGCAGTCTTGAGATACTCAATAATTAGATTTACTACAGGCAGCCCGTATTCATCATATATCTTTTTTCCAATATAAAGAGTCGGTATTACCTTCGCGGTTATGTCAATATTTTCAACTAAATTAAATCCATTGTTTTTAACTTTTCCCAAAAATACATCTTTAACTTTGCATGTCTTATAAAACGGAACATCATTTTTCCTGAAATAATCAGCAATTAATAACCACCCTCCCGGCTCTAAAATATCCCGGGCATTTTTTATCATCTTCTCTGTATCAAGATACTGGGAACTTTCGGACATCAAAATTAAATTGAATTTTCTAAGAGTTTTAAATGATTCAAACTTTATTTTATGGAAAGGAACACTTCCCCCTGTGCGTTTTTTAAAAATCTCTTCCTGGAAACTATCAGGATTGACACACTCAACATAGTAATTTCTTTTTTTAAGCTCTAAGGCTGTGGTGCCTGTTCCGCACCCGACATCTAAGATTGATTCAACTCCTTTCGGTATAAGATTTAAAAGATTTTCCGTATACCTTTCCTGGGCGCATCTGGCACCCTCAATTGTAAGAGGATCATTTTCCCACAGTCCAAAATGCAGGCTGTCAAGTTTTAATACCTCGTGATAAAATTTAAGTCCCCAATCTATTTTTCTCACCTATAAATCCCCCTACAGCTCAATTATCTCAGCTTCACTTAAATTCAGGTCAACTAAAGCAACTGTCTGTTTATCCCAAAGCCATCCGCCGCATTCACCGGGATTTACTATAAGACAGCTTTCCTTTTTCACAACAATTTCGTGAGTATGACCAAACACATAAAGATCGCAATCCAAAGGCGGTCCAGGTAAAGGACAATGAGTTAAATAAATTATTTTTCCATTGTGTTCTATTCTTGCCCATCCTGAAAAAAAATCTGCGGAATCGCCAAAAAATTTCTTCAGAGTTACAGGATCCCCGTCATTATTGCCAAACACTGCTTTTATCGGCGCATTAAGATTTTTAAAAGCCCTTGCTGTAAAAGGGGACACAAAATCACCTGCATGCAAAACTAAATCTACATTCCTATCATTAAATAATTCTACTGCCTTCTGAATAGCGTGTAAATTATCGTGAGTATCTGAAATTATTCCTATCATTATCTTTTCGCAACCCTGAAAGGGTCTCCCTACATGTCCTACTTATCAATGTTTTACTACACATGTGCGGGGTTCAACCTCTCACATAACTCTTTAAAACTCATTGTATTAATAAGATTATCTTTTTCAAGCCATCCCCTCCTTGCCACAGATAACCCGTATTTCATAAATTTCATATCACTTATATTGTGGGCATCTGTTCCTATAGCTAATTTCACACCTTTTTCTTTTGCTTCTTTTACAAAATAGTAATACAAATCCAGCCTTTGAGGGTGAGCGTTTATTTCTATTGCAGTATTTGTTTCGTAAGCTTTATTTATTACAGTATGAATATCTATTTTATAGGGTTCTCTCACATTTATCAGCCTTCCTGTTGGGTGTGCAATTATATGAACATATGGGTTTTCCATTGCTTTTATAATCCTTCCTGTAATTATCTCCTCGGATTCATTAAAACCCGTATGTATGGCTGCTATCACTAAATCCAGTTCCTTAAGTATATCATCCGAATAATCAAGAGAACCGTCTTTTTTTATATCAACTTCCTGAGCGCAGAGTATCTTGATATTCAGTTTTTCATTCAGTGTTTTTATTTCTTCTATTTTTCTTTTAAGTTCATCTTCATCCAGGCCATTAGCAATTTTCAAAGACTTTGAGTGGTCACAAATCGCCACCCATTCATATCCCATAAATTCAGCTTTTAGCACAATCTCTTCAATTGTATTATCTCCATCAGAGTACCGGGAGTGAATATGGGTATCACCAACTATATCATCTAACTCAACTAAATCAGGCAGTGTCCGGTTAATAGACGCATCTATCTCCTGAAAGTTTTCTCTGAGTTCAGGAGCAATGTAATCCATTCCTAATGATTTATACAATTCAGCTTCAGTTCTTCCTGCTATCTTCTTATCATTCCTGAATACGCCGTATTCATTTAACTTTAAATTATTTTTTATAGCGTGTTTTCGGAGCGTAACATTATGTTCTTTTGACCCTGTAAAGTACTGTAACGCTGAGCCCCACTCATCTTTATCAATACTACGAATATCAACCTGACAGGTCTTATCCCAGATAAACGATGCTTTCTTGTCTCCTACAGCAATGATATCTTCTTTAGAAAAACCTGCTGTAAACTCCTCGCCAATCTCTTTACCAGGCCTGTTAGAAATATACAGTATATCAATATCTCCTATGGTATCCTTTCTTCTGCGAAGAGAACCTGCAATTTCAACCCTTTCTACTCCTTTTACTGCCTTTAGTCTTTCCGCTACAGTATGAGCAATTTCATCTGCCTCGGATATTAAAATTCTCTCTGAATATTTTTCTTTCTTTTTAATACCTTCAAGTATATTACTTTCAGTCTTTTCGCCAAAACCTTCAAGATCTTTTAATTTGTGTTCCCGGATACTTTTTCTTAAATTATCTATATCTTTGATGCCTAATTTCTCATACAGAACTTTTGCCTTTTTAGGGCCCATCCCCGGCACCTCAAGTATCTCTAATACTCCATGTGGAATCTCGGATATTAATTCCCTGTGCTCTTTAAAATCGCCTTCCATTAAATACTCTTCTATTCTCTTTGCCATACCAAGACCAATTTTAGGAAGTTCTTCTAATTTTTTCTTTTGGGAAATTTCATCAATATTTTCTTCTAAATGTTTTATTGTTTGGGCCGCGTCCATAAATGCTCTTATGCGATAAAAATTTTCTCCCTTGAATGTCAGGAGTTTTGCTGTTTCATCTAAAATTCGGGCAAGATTTCTGTTGCTTTTCACTCGTAAATAAATCCTTTATTGAGATCTGAATAATATATTTTTTGCGACTTGTGACTTTTTAGGTCTCAATTACCAGCATAAAATCCAACTTAAACCATAATTTCTTTTCTATCCATCGGGCGGGTTTGATAAATCACCCCCCCTGCATTACAATATTTTCATACCCGCGTAACCTACGACCTGCAATGTATCGCCGGAAGTTTCTGCGCTGGTATTATAATGAACAAGTTTACCCTTCCGGCTGCCAAGCAGCTTACACGCTTTTAAAACTGCTGCAACAGGGCCTGCGCCGCACATGGAAATACTTTCTTCATTAACTACCTCAATAAGCCCTTTATAATCAAGCAATTCCATCTTTTCTATAGCCATTTTATCAAGATACTCTGCATCTTTTTGAGAAATATAATGTGACATATCTGATGAAGCAACTAATAAAATATCTTCATCATCTTCCTCAACTGTGCGAGCAAGTGAGGCGCCAATATCTTCAATTACTGCAAGACTCTGAACTCCCATTGTAATTGGTACAAATTTAATATCTGAATTACTATATATTATAAACGGAAGCTGAACTTCAAGAGAATGTTCCTGGAGATGCGCCTGAACATCAGTTTCTGCGTATGAACTGTATTTCAAAACTTTTTTTGCAAGTTCTGTATCAATCTCTATTTTATTACCTAAGATTTCCCATACACCTTTATCCATTACACTTACAGCTGCGCCCATACCGGTATGATTGGGTCCTATAAGGATAACTTTACCGGGAATCTCAACCTCACTGTAGACAAGCCCTGCAACCTTACCTGAATAAATGTAGCCTGCGTGAGGAACTACAATACCTTTTGCTTTTTCTTTAACCCCTGTGCCCTTTGTAAGGTACTTTTCCACCGCATTATTTTCAGATGGGTAAAAACTTCCCGCAACTGCCGGTTTTCTAATCATAAACTTACCTCCCTTATTGCTGTTTTTCTTCCGCAGTCTTTGCAGACAATATGTGAACTGCAAAATGTAGGGGAAATCTGCAATAACCTGCCGCAGGAACAGGAAAAAGATTCCCATCCCTTTCCCTTTCTAACATATATCTGCTCAACATCTTTTTTCTTATCTTCGCTATTCACAGGCAAGACGCCTGTGCCACCGGGGGACATTGCGGTTGCAGCAATGGTAACTGCCGCCATTTGAGCTGCAGGTATCTCAATTTCACGCCTACACCTGGGACAGGATACTCTAAGTTTTTTAAAATCAGGAGGTAATTTAATTTTAAGCCCGCAGGCACACATTAAAAATGCGTATTTATTAACTGCCCTCATTATATCACCGACATCTCTCATCCCTTTCTTTTTTCCCGGTTCAACCTGCTCTTTTTCAGAAGCTTTCCGCATTGGAACAACTTCCGCTTTCTTTAAAACTGATGCGGGAATAATACTGCCCGGTCCGCTGATTTTAGAAAAAGCTTTCTGGTAATTTGAATAATCTACTCCGTGCATCATACTTCTCAGGATTTTTATCCTCTGAGACATAGGTGGATGGGTACTGGTTAAATCTGAAAGCTTCCTGCCCTTCTTTTTCAGAGGATTTGCTATATACATAGGAGCTGTTACCTTATTTGCAGAAGCAAGGTCCAAACTTGTGGAAGAAATCTTATCAAGGGCAGATGCCAGACCTTCAGGATATCTCGTTAACCTGCAAGCTGTAGCATCAGCTAAATATTCTCTCTTTCTTGATATGGCAAAATATAAGAGACGCGCTAATATAGGAGTTAATATAGCAAAAATAATAGCTATAACTATCATAATTATCTGAGCCTGCCCGCCTCCGCTGCTCCTGGAACGGTACCTTCTTGATGACATTGAAGAATAAAACATACTTCTTAAAAATACTTGTGAAATAATCACAATACTCCCGAGTAATACTCCTGCAAAAGTCATAAAAAGCACATCTCTATTTACTATATGGGACATCTCATGCGCAACTACTCCCTGCAACTCATCTCTATTTAACTTAGAGAGTAATCCGGCAGTTACAGTAATGGCGCAATTTTGCGGTTTAACTCCTGTAGCAAACGCATTCGGCGCAGCATCATCTATTATATACACCTTTGGCATAACAGGAAAATTTGATGCAATTTTCATTTCTTCCACAACATTAAAAAGCTGTGGATGCACATCATGAGAAACCTCTTTTGCTTTACTTATAGATAAAAGAATTGAGTCACCCGAGAAATAACTTAAAAACGACATAATAATCCATATACCTAATGCAATAAAAAGGCCTGTAATTCCGCCATCAGGAGAAAAAGCGCTGCCAACAATATACCCTAATAAGACAAGACAAACCCCCATGCCTGTAAAAAGAATTATTGATTTTCTTTTATTTGCCTGTATTAATTCCCACATTAAAAACTTACCTTAGGTACTTCCTTTTCTTTTTCTTCTATCTCAAAATATTCCTCGGTATTAAAATTAAACATTCCTGCAATTATATTTGAAGGGAACATCTGTATCTTATTGTTAAAGAAAAGCACCATGTCATTGTAACTCTGCCGCGCAAAAGATATTTTGTTTTCTGTTGAAGTCAACTCTTCCTGCAAAGATAAAAAGTTCTGGTTTGCCTTAAGATCAGGGTAATTTTCAACAACAAGAAAAAATTTACTCATAGCGCCGCTTAAAGCGCCTTCTGCCTTTGATTTATCACCTACCCCCTCGGCGCCCATTGCACTGCTTCTTGCTTTTGTGATATTTTCAAGCGTTTCTCTTTCATGTTTCATATACCCTTTTGCAGTTTCTACTAAATTCGGGATAAGATCGTGTCTTCTTTTTAACTGGACATCAATTTGCGACCACGCATTCTTAACCTGATTTTTTAATCTCACCAGAGCATTATAAATCCCTACAACAAACAAAACCACTAAAACTACTGCTACTAAAACTACTACTATTCCCATTTCAAACCTCCTTGTAAAACATATCTTTCAGCAAATTTAAAACTTTATTATCTTTATCAAAACTACCCATCTCAATTACTTCATTAAGCTCACCTGCATCAAACCATATGCCATCATTCTTTCTACACTTATCTATAAGAATCTTCTTATCTGTTCCACATAAAATCTTTTCCATTTTCTTTAAACATATAGGACATCTTCTATTTTTTTCTTTGGTGTTTCTCTCTACCTCAAAAGATGTGAGTAACTTATCTTTTGAAATAGAATCTTCTAATAAAAGCTCCAGTTCCCCTGCGTCAAGCCATATGCCTCCGCATGAAATACAATGATCTATTTCTACTTCATTAAGCTCTAAAACAATCATTGGTTCTTTACACATAGGACAATCCATTTAATCCTCCTTAAGGAATGGGGGAGTTGGCATCTTTCCTGTTCCTTTTCTTTTTGGTGTTTAGCGGAAATGGAATGGTGAATACTGTTTAAGAATATTATTTTAAAATTTTAACTTTTAACAATTTAGAGATTTTGTCCTTGAGACGCTCCCAAATTACAGGTTTGATTATGTAATCATCAGCTCCATGACGAAAACCCTTATCAACCTCTCCCATTTTATCTAATCCGGTTACTAAAATAATTCTGATATCTTTTGTCTCTGGATTATTTTTTAAAATTTTACATACTTCAAAACCATCTATCCCGGGTAACATAACATCTAAAATTATTAAATCAGGATTTTCTTCTTTAGCCTTCTTAACAGCTTCTTCGCCATCTCCTGTTGCTATGACACTAAATCCCCATCTTCTAAAAATCATAGAAAAGGTGCTCACAGCATTCACATCATCATCAACAAGTAGAATCTTTTTTTGCTTACGTTTTTTAAATAACATCATAATAGGAAATATAAATACTTTTATGTAAAAAAGTCAAGCATAACCTCGCGGGCATATTTTCTGTAAAAGGCTGCCCGCTGGTCAGCATCGGGTAACTCTTTCCGCTGTATAACAGTAACATTACTGCCTTCAGGACGATCAAACGATTGCTCTACAAAAAGTTTGATAACAGATGCAGGCACAGAATAAAGAACATCATAGGGATCCTGCTCTCTCTTTCCCCGGGAGATTTCCTTTGTTCTTGTTAATGTTCTCTGATAGCAGTTTCTTATCATTTCTATTATTTTTGACACATTACCGGAAAACCCGGATAAATTAATCTCATCTATGGGAGTTGACCATAGATTGATACTTTTTAATTCTTTCAATTCTTCCTCTTTCAACTTAACAGAATTCTCAAAATAAACCAATTTAATATTATAGGGCATACCTGCAAAAAGAGGGTTAGTATCCTCCATTGTAACAGGAGAGCGATACTCTAAATCAGTATTCACGCCATTATAAAAAACATTATATCCTTCTTTTAAATATTTATCGGTTAAATAATTAACTACCCACCAGGAAAGACAACTTTCCCATGAACTAAAACATGGCCCGAAATCCTTAAAAAGAAGCCGGCGGATATTGTCACAGGAAATATTCACTACATTGGAGAGTTCCCTGTAAAAAGTTGATTTACCGCACCCTGCGGCGCCCACAGGCATAATAAGAAGAGGATGGTTGCCTGTAAGTGTATCCCTGTCCCAGGCGCGATTATTCTTTAGAGCCTGCTCAATTGACCCTTCAATATGTTTCACACCCTCCTCACATAATTTTTTCAAATCAAGCCCTGTTACCTGCGCCTCAACAACAGCTAAATAGGTATTAATAATATGATACGGGCTTAATTTAAAACAGAAAGAATACTGTTTCAGCGCTTCTATTGCTTTCTCAAAATCAGGTTCTTTTTTAATAAGAAAAGTCCCGTTCTGCAAATTGACAGCAAACACAGGCGAACCGTAAACATTCTTTGCTTCCCTGAGAAGCCGCAAAGTATCGCCACTTGATTCAACTGCTTTAACTATGCCATCAAGACAGACATAAATATCTTTTTTTAAAAGAATGTCTGTATTATCTTTTAAAACTTCTTCCAATTTTGGTAAATTGTATTTTTCAGCTATCCTTCTCAATAACTTTAATACCGTTTTATTCATTCTCAAGTTCATTTCCACTTAACAGATTCTTTGACTCCTGAACCGGCAATTTATGCACATCTTTTAATTTTTTCTGGATTTGTCTTGTTCTTTCACCTACCAACTTACCGATATCTTTACTTGCCTGATCTATTTTTGTCTGCGCCTTTTCTAAAACTTGTCCGAATTTCCCAAATTCAGTCTTCACAGCTCCCAACACTTTCCATACTTCACTTGTTCTTTTTTCTATTGCTAAAGTTTTAAATCCCATTTGTAAACTATTTAAAAAAGCTGCTAATGTAGTTGGCCCGGTAACTATGATTTGAAATTCTCTCTGTAAAATTTCAATTAATCCAATCCTTTTTACAACTTCTGCATACAAACCTTCTACAGGAAGAAACATTATCCCGAAATCCGTTGTATTTGGCGGAGCAATATATTTTCCCGATATATCTTTTGCGCATTTTTTTATATTCTTTTCTAATTCTTTAACTGCATTTTCTATCTCTGCCGGATCCCCCCTGTCATAACTATCAAGCATATTGTGATAAACTTCTAACGGGAATTTAGAATCTATTGGCAGCCACACATTTTTATCAGTATCATCTCTTCCGGGAAGCTTAATTGCAAATTCTACATTTTCTCTACTTCCTTTCTTAGTTTTAACATTCTTTTCATACTGTTCCTGAGACAAAATTTGTTCTAATATATTACCTAACTGCATTTCTCCTAATATTCCCCTTGTTTTTACATTTGACAGAACTTTTTTAAGATCACCAACTCCTGTTGCTAAACTTTGCATCTCTCCAAGGCCCTTATGAACTTCCTCTAATCTTTCACTGACTGTTTTAAATGATTGACTTAATCTTTCTTCCAGAGTTTTATGAAGTTTTTCATCAACCGTTTGTCTCATTTTTTCAAGTTTATCATTATTGTCTTCCCTGATTTTATCTAATTTGTATTCTGTTTGTTTGACAAGTCTTTCCTGTTTGGCAATCAGTTCGTTAAATTTTTCCTTCTGTAATTCATTAAACTCTTTCACATTATTTTTAAAATTATCTTCAAAAGATTTTAATGATTTAGCTAATTCTTCGCGGTTGTCTTTTGCATTTCTACTTGATTCTTCTCTATTTCTTGAAAATTCATCTTTTATTGTAATTTCTATTTTCTCCAAGTATTTATCAAAATGTTCTATAGATTTCTTAACTTCTTGTAACCCTTTTTTATTGCCTGCCTTAAGAGTTATAATGGCAAGAATAATATTAGTAACTATTAGAAAAATAATAATAATTAACAGTAAATCCATAACTTAATAATTCCTTGGACAAATTTTACTAATTTAACCCATTTATTGCAATAAATAGTTGCATTATTGATAAAAAATGTAGTATATTAATTAATATTATACTGTTTTATGAAGGAAAAATAGGAGATAAATCAAATGAAAAAGCGTAAAAAATATCTTATTGATGCAAAATTTCAATTAAAATTAATAAGCACTGTGGTTCTTTTGATTATCGGAGCAATTATCATATCAGGACTGTTATCTTATTCCATCACTATTCATCAAGAGGAAAAAAGCAATATCCAGTTTTACGGCACTACGGGTGGAAATATTAGCAATATGATGGAAATATCAAGTTTATTTATAGTAAAACCGATAGTGTTCAAGTCATTACTCATAGGCGGAATATTAAGTATAATAATAGCATCAGCTTTAATGTTTTTTTACTCTCATTGTCTCGCAGGACCGGTATATCACATAGAAAAACATCTGGAAAAAATAATTGAAGGTAATTACAATGAAAAACTGTATTTTAGAAAAAATGACGAGTTTAAACAACTATCTGATATAATCAATAAATTACAAGATAAATTAAAGAATAAAATTTAATCATATGAAACGGACATGCCGGCAAGCCGGCACAAAAGGTAATAAAAATAAAAATGTAGTGGCCGAGCTTGCTCGGCTGAAAAGCAAAGCAAGCTTTGCCTATACAAATGATTTTAAGAGAAGGATTTATTTACAGGAGAAGAAGGAGAAACAATGTTTAGAGAAAAAATAAAAGTACTGGATTGCACGATCAGAGACGGCGGGCTTATTAATAACCATCATTTTGAACGAAGGTTTGTAAGAGCGGTATATAAAGCCGTATCATTATCCGGAGTAGACTACATGGAAATAGGCTATAAAAATTCAAGGAAGTTTCTTTCTTCAGAATTCGGCGAATGGAAGTTCTCGGATGACGATGTTATCAAAGAAGTTACAGACGGAATAGAATCTGATACGAAGCTCTCGGTCATGGTAGATGTCGGGCGGGTGGATATAGAAGAAGTAAAACCTTGTTCAGAGAGTCCGGTGGATATGATCAGGGTTGCCACTTATGTTAAGGATATAGATAAAGCAATTTTTCTGGCAAATAATTTTGCCGATAAGGGTTATGAGACAACTGTAAATATTATGGCAATATCAAGAGCGCTTGATAATGAATTAAATGAGGCGCTGCACCAGCTTGAAGAAGAATCCAAAGCTCAGGTCATCTACATTGTTGACAGCTTCGGCGCATTGTACCAGGAAACAACAGAATTTCTTGTAAAAAAATATAAAAGTATTCTAAAAACCAAAGAAGTAGGAATGCACGGACATAACCATCAGCAGCTTGCCTTTGCAAACACTATTGAAGCAATTATACATGACGCCAATTTCGTAGATGGCACTGTGTACGGCATAGGCAGGGCTGCAGGTAATTGCCCGTTAGAGCTTTTAATAGGGTTTTTAAAAAATCCTAAGTTTGATATACGCCCTATTTTAGATGTGATTTCAAATGAATTTATCCCGCTTAGAAAAGAGATAGAGTGGGGATATATTATACCTTACGCAATATCGGGTATGTTCAACGAACATCCAAAAAGTGCAATGGCTCTGCGTAAAACTGATAAGAAAGAAAATTACAGGGAATTTTTCGAAGAGCTGGCAGTGGCAGATTTAGATTAAAAATTCATATGCATTTTTAGGACTCAATTAAGGAATTTATTTACACATGAAAAAACCTGAATTAGTTGCACCTGCCGGCAATTTTGAAAAATTAAAAATTGCCTTAAATTACGGCGCAGACGCAGTATATTTATCCGGAAAATCATACGGCCTGCGCGCTGCCGCCGGTAACTTCACTCTACAGGAGATAGAAGAAGGCGTAAAATATGCTCACGAAAGAGAAAAGAAAGTCTATGTTACGCTGAATATCATACCGCACAACAGTGATTTTAACGGATTAGATGAATATGTGAAGTATCTTGAGAGCATTAAAGTAGATGCTGTAATTATAGCTGACCCGGGCATTCTTTCAATAGTAAAAGAAAATACTTTAAACATGCCTGTAACATTAAGTACGCAGGCAAACAATACTAACTGGAAAAGCGCTGTGTTCTGGCATAAAAACGGTGTTAAAAGAATCACAGCAGCCAGAGAGCTATCCATTGAAGAAATCAAAACAATAGTTCAAAATACTGCCGGCAACCCGGAAATTGAAGTCTTCGTTCACGGAGCAATGTGTATTTCATATTCAGGGCGCTGCCTGCTGAGTAATTATTTAACACACAGGGATTCCAACAGGGGAGACTGTACTCATCCGTGCAGATGGATATATAATTTAGTAGAAGAAAAAAGGCCTGGCGAATATTTTCCTGTTTTTGAAGATGAAAGAGGAACTTCAATATTCAGTTCAAAAGATTTATGTCTTATTGAATTCATACCGCAGCTTATTGAAAGCGGTGTAAACAGTTTTAAGATTGAAGGCAGAATGAAGAGCGCCTATTATGTCGCTGTAACTGTTTCTGTCTACAGGAAGGCCATTGATAAATATATTAATGATCCATCCGGGTTTGAATTTGATCAGCGCTGGTTAGAAGAATTAAAAAAAGTTATTCACAGAGAATACACGAAAGGGTTTTTCTTTTCAAAACCTAATTCTGAAGGACAGATTTACAATACGGATTCATATATAAGGAATTGTGAATATGCAGGATTTGTGTTAGATTATGACAGGAAAACTGAGACTGCAAAAGTTGTACAGCGTAATAAAATGGTAACCGGAGATGAAATTGAAATTATAGGCCCGGACAGAGATTGCATCAGTCAGCTTATTGAAGAAATGTGGGACGAGGAAGGTAATTCTATTGAGGCTGCTCCTCACGCTAAACAAGTAATAAAGATGAAAATTGATTATCCTGTTAAACCTATGGATATTATTAGAAAATATACATAGAATATATGACTTTTTCGTATAACATAGCGCAAATATTGCCTTTTATAAAATTAAGACGGTTGCGATATTACCGGGTTTTAAACATTGAAAATGGCTGAAATGTTGCATCCATGACAGTCTTCCATAGGCGGCCGGTCGGATTTACATTTTTTCTCTTTTTGATAGCCATGGTAACCGGTATATGCACATAATGAGCATTCCAGTGACTTATCAACATATTCGTCCTTCCTGTCATTCCCGCATGTACAGCGCACTGAGCAAAATGCACGCAGTAAAGAGAATCCATGGCATTTGCAGGGATACTTCTTATTATATAACTTGGATCAATATATTTTAAGTTTATTTCCATATTTATACTGTCAAAGTAGTCCTTAATTTCGGTTTTAAGATAACTGCCTATGTCATTTAACCTGATATTTCCTGAAGCGTCTTTTAATATTGTTTCCTTATTTGATTTCATCAAATCCTGGCCGGAACCTTCAGCTACAACAATTACCGCATGTTTTTTTCTTTCAAGCCTTTCTTTAAGAACTTCCAAAAAGCCGTCTTTACCTTTAAGCTTAAACGGTAATTCCGGTATAAAACAGAAGTTTACATTCCTATTCGCGAGTGCTGTGTAGGAGGCTATAAATCCTGAAGTCCTTCCCATTACTTTTACAAGACCGACACCATTTGGAGCGCCTTTAGCTTCTATATGCGCATTCTCTATGATATCTGCGGCTTTCTGTACCGCTGTTTCAAACCCGAAAGATCTATTTACATAACATATATCATTATCTATTGTTTTGGGTATCGCTATTACCGAAATGTCCAAACCTCTGTCTTTGATCTTTTCTGCCATGGCGTTGGCTCCCTTTATTGTGCCGTCTCCGCCTACTGTAAAAAGTATTTTTACATCCCTGTCAATAAGAGTATTCACCATAGTATCTATATCCTGAGGGCCTCTTGATGATGAAAGAATTGTTCCTCCTTTTGTGTGTATTGTGTCCACAAGTTCGGGGGTCAGTCTGACCGGCTCGATTTCAGAAGATTTCGCTATGCCTCTGTAGCCATATCTGAAACCGAAAATATTTTTTACTCCGTATCCATTAAATAATTCTGTTACAACACCCCTTATTATATCATTGATTCCGGGGCATAGCCCTCCGCATGTTACAATGCCGCATGTGAGTTCACCGGGATTGAAGTGAATTTTTTTTCTGGGTCCGGCCAGCTCAAAGAATTTTATATTTCCACGGGATATTGAATCCTCAACTTCATTTTTATGGATTTGAGCTAATACACTCTTATCCTCAGATACAAAATCTGCGCCTTCTTTTCCATATAATGGAGAAAGAATTTCGCAGGTTCCAAGTTTATCTATACTAACTGTTTCTGTTTTCATAATAATTTTCATGTGTAAATAAATCCTTATACGAAATTATCTATTACTTTGCAAGAACTAAAACATTATTTACATTTTTTACCTGCGGTATGGCCTGCTACCCATCCGGACGAAAAAGCAGCTTGAAGGTTGTATCCACCGGTTTTCGCATCTACATCTATTATTTCTCCGGCAAAAAACAGGTTCTTTATGATTTTAGAAGACATATCGCGGGAATTTATTTCTATTGTGGGAATCCCCCCTGCTGTGATTATCGCTTCCTCCAGCGGGCGGTAACCGGATACCTGCAGTCTAAAGTCTTTCAGCCACACACGCAGTCTTTTCCTTTCGGCAGCAGTAACCTGATTTCCGAGCTTTTCCCCTGATATGCCAGTCAGGGATAAGCATACAAGGATCATCTTTTTGGGAAGAAGATTTCTCAGAATTGTTTTTAACTGCTGCTTACCATGCGCATTCATCTCACGCAAAAGCCTTAAATCTAACTTTTTATGTTCAAGAGCCGGCTTCAGGTCAATTGAAATTTCTGTCTCCTTATCAGCATTTAAACTGACTGTCAGGAGCCTGCTCAGCGTCAGTATTGCCGGTCCGGAAAGTCCATAGTGGGTAAAAAGCATTTCTCCGAACTCCACGCCTTCTTTCTTCCCCTGAATATAGGCGCTGACAGCGACATTTTTCAGGCTCAGGCCCTGCAACCCTGCTGCAATACCGCCTGTGGTTTCAATAGGAACGAGCGCCGGCCGAATCTCAGTTATCCTGTGCCCTGCTTGTTTAGCTATCTTATAACCGTCGCCGGACGAACCGGTTCCTGCATACGATGCTCCGCCGGTTGCCAGAATTACCGCATCAGCCTTATGCACTATACCGGAATAATCTTCCACCCCGATAACCGAATCATCTTGTATAACAAGTTTTCTTGCAGCAGTACCGGTCATGATTCTGACTCCCTGTTTTCTTAACCAATTCAATAGAGCCGCGACAACTTCTTTTGCAGAATCGCTTTCAGGAAAAACCCTTCCCCCTCTTTCAACTTTTGCAGGAACTCCGATTTGCCGGAAAAATTCAATTAATTCTGTATTGAAAAACCGGCAAAAAGCAGGTTTAAGGAAGCGGCCCCTGTCAGAAAATTTTTTCAGAAATTCAGGCAGTTCCGCAGTGTTAGTCAAATTGCAGCGACCCTTTCCTGTAATCTGCAGTTTGCGGCCAGGCATGTCCATTTTTTCAAGCAGCAGTACTTCGGCTCCTTCTTCAGAAGCACTTCCCGATGCCATGAGGCCGGCAGTCCCCCCTCCAATAACTATAATCTTTTTTGATGTCATAGCACTAATAGTATTTAATTATTTTCATATCCTTTTCTTATAATTTGTTTCAGAAATTCAGTAAAAATTTCCTAAAACAAGCTATTACTTCTTTTTCGCTATTTATTAATTATCTTTATGGTAAACTCATCTACTTTAAGCACTTTAAGAATCTTAATCAAAGATATGAGTTTAATATTATGACCACGCTCAATCCTAGATATATCTGCCTGAGATATTCCAGTTAAATCTGATATATCTTGTTGATTGAACTCTTTTTCCAAACGAATAGTCTTTACATTATTTCCTATATCAATAAGAACTTTGCTTGGTTTATCTTTTAGACGGGTTTTTGTCATCTCTTCGTAAATTGTCTCCCACCAAGCTAAAAAATCTATAGCATGTGCTGTTTTTTTCCAATATTTTCTAATTTTAGGCCATGAGTTTATGAAAACTGTTTTATTAACATAGGAAAAAACTTCCTTAGGATCATCACAACGTGACAATAAAGTTGTAACTCTGGAAATATATTTTGGATTACCAGCATCTTTTAAAATACTGGTTGTTTGTTTAATTGCTTCTTGACTTAAATCCCAAAAATATTTATTAATACTCATTCTATAAACTCACTTATAAAAGTTTTAATTTCATCATCTATGTGTTTTATCATAACTGTTGAATCAAAGTTTTTATCATAAATATCCAAATCCAAAATGTTTAATTTTAAGTCCTGCCTTGAAAAACTTCTGTACCACGCAACCATACCCCGCTGTTGTTCTCTAGGCATTTTTTTTAAGAACTGATGGATTGGAATGATTTCTTTTGATAAGCAGAATAAATCATATACATCTTTTTCTGCATTTCTACCTGTTTGTTTTTCTCTCCCAATTTCATCTCGTATTAAATATGTACCTGCTATAGCCATAATTTTTTGATAATATATATGTTCAACATCATAAACTGATATCTCCCTAAACTGTCTTATTGTGGGATTACTAAAAAATACATCTTCAATAAAATCAATTTTCAAAAATATATCTGGTTTTAATTCTATAATATAAAATATTACCTTTGCTTTATTTTCGGTTTTAAATTCATTATCAAATGAAATTTTCAATCCAATCTTTTTTTCAAATATTTTTATTAAATTTTTAATATCACTTTCATCGTATTTAGTACTAAAAAAATCTAAATCACCTGAAAATCTGTGGTTTAGATAAAACAATTCTAATGCTGTCCCTCCAGCTAATGCAAAATTAAAATTGCCCAATGAAAATTCTTCCAATATTTTTTGCTGAACTCCTCTAATTTCTTTCTGCATAAGCCCTCCATATATGTGTTTAAACACATATATATTATGTGCCTAAACACATATTAATACATATTATCATATTTGTCAAATTCACGGTTATTATATAATGCAATATCATTATATAATCTTACCTGCACTTTAAATAGTTCCAGAATACTGCAGTTATAGATTCCCCAGTATAGCGCGGCAAAAAATCGAATAATTTATACAATCAGGGGTTTTAGATTTGTCTTATGCTGTGACTAAACTTAAATCACCTCTTTATCGAAGGAAGTTTCACTACTGTTAGCCAGAAATCTTCTATCGACTTTATTCCTATTTATTCAGAATCTAATCAAAAATAATATAAAAAAATAGTCTAATTAGGTAATACCATTATTAATTTAAATTTATAATAATTAATTTATAGATAATAAAAATTACATTTTAAAATTTTTTTATGAAAAATATTACATCATTGCGGATTGATAATAGAAGAAGTTTAGAAGGGAGGTTACAATGGAAAAAGTTAAATGGGGCAAATCGGAGGTATCAACAGAAGAACTAATAAAATTTTTGGGTGAAGTTGTCGACCATATCAGTGTAGTTGACAAGGAATTCAATATTTTGTGGGGAAATAAATTTGCAAAGGAAAATTTTGGAGAAAATCTTATTGGAATGAAATGCTATACAGCTTACCACGGCAGGGAAGAGAAATGTCTTGAATGTCTGGTAGAGAAAACTTACAGAGATGGACAGATTCACGAACACGAAGTAATGGTAACGCCACCTGGGAAAAACCCCATTTATTTTAAATGTAATTCGTATATCCTGAAACGCGACGAAGAGGGACAGCCTGAAGTTGTAATTGAACTATCTAAAGTTATCACTGATAAGAAAGAACTGGAAAAAGACATGGGGAGATTAGTGAAACTGACAAATGATCGGGAAGAAGAGATGATAAATTTGAAAGATAAGATCAAAATTTTAGA
The DNA here is from genome assembly GCA_048634875.1 of Deltaproteobacteria bacterium. Classification (GTDB taxonomy): domain Bacteria; phylum CG03; class SLGR01; order SLGR01; family JBDRKX01; genus JAIVZN01. Next base: position 21,729 of record JAIVZN010000012.1, read on the forward strand.
GCAGAAAATTTCTGAAAAACCGATAGCAGAAAAAAGAAAATAATGTTAATTTATGTCAAATAATGTAGAAGAAAAATTATTCGATAAGGTAATAAGTAAGCCTGCATTACTAAATATGATGGAAGACTTATATAATAGGAAGCAGGAATTACAAAAATACCGTAAGTATCTTGAAGAACTTGTTGAAGAACGCACTTCCAAACTTTCAAGAGCAAATCAGGCCTTAAGAGAAGAAATTTCCGAACATAAAAAGACAGAATCAAAATTAATCTTGTCCAATAGTGAATTACAGCAATTCGCTTATATCGCTTCACATGACTTAAAGGAACCTCTTCGGATGGTATCAAGCTATGTACAATTGTTAGCTAAAAAGTATAAAGGAAGACTCGATGAAGATGCTGATGTATTTATTAATTATGCAACTGTTGGAGTTCACCGTATGTATGCTCTAATTGATAATATTTTAGAGTTTTCAAAAATACAACCAAAAGAGAAAAAATATAAAACTATTTCTTTTGACGATATATTAAGACAGGTATGCGCTAATTTACGAATTATGATTGAAGAGACTAGTGCTATTATCAAATATGATAATTTACCTGAATTGCATGCAGACTACTCACAAATGGTTCAATTATTTCAAAACTTGATAAGTAATGCCATTAAGTTTCATAGTGATAAAAAGCCAATAGTCAATA
>JAIVZN010000013.1:0-22488 GCA_048634875.1 Deltaproteobacteria bacterium
CCTTGCTTTTATATTAATTAACTGGATTAAAGCCTCAGTTGCTTTTTTCAATCCAATATCAGCTAAACTTTTCAGAGTAATTAACTGAATCTCAGTTAATTCATTACTATCCACCCTATCCGTATTTATCAATATTCTCCCATCTGCAGATCAGTAGTGGCAAAGCTTGCTTTGCTTTATTCAGCCTGTGAGGCGTTAAGAAAAAGTCGTTTTAATAGACTTTTTTAGCCGAGCACACTTGTTCTAGCAAGCTCGGCCACTACACTCCTAATCTCCCAGTCTCCAATTCATTTTAGATTTGTTGATTGACGATTTATTAATTGATTTTATTTCCAATCTTCAATCTCACAATCTCCAATCTTCAATCTAAAATCTCATAGTCTCCTAATTCTAATTTTCCGGCCCAATTGCATTAAGCATTATGTTTAAAAACTCCTGATTGGGAAGAATAAAAAAATGTCCCCTTACACTTCCCCGCTCATCTTTAAATTCTATCTGCATAACTAAAACATAATCAGCTACAGCACTTATTTCAATCTGAATAAAATCAATAATAGACCCTAACATATCAATCGCAAGTTGAGGCACAGATAAAATCAAGGTCTTTCCTAACAGCCCTGATAAAGCTGTAATATAAGCTCCTGCAATGATATTTCCTGCTTCTTTAAGAGCTGACTCGCCTAAAGGAGTAAAAATAGTTCTTTCCTCTTTATTTTCCGGTAGAAGTAAATTAACTAAAGACAGGGCATCCTCGCGTGGAAAAGTAAAAAGGATACTCCCTGTAGCATTGCCATAAATTCTAAAATATACTCCTGCTACTAATTTTTCATCCTCCCCCATTACCTTTGCTACTTCTTCTACCCGGACAATCTCTATCTCGGGTATGGTCATTTCTACCCTTCTGCATAACAACTGGGATAAAACAGTAGCGGCATTTCCGGAGCCAATACTCCCGAATTCTTTTAAAGCATCTAAGTGCAGATCATTAAGTTTAAGAATATCCACCGTAATAAGTTATAAGTTACAAGTTATGAGTTACAAGTTATAACTTGTTATTTATCACTCATAACTTATCATTCATCACTTATAATTTATTTAATGTGTTCCTTTACAACTTCCAATAGTTTCTCTTTATCAACTGGTTTCTTTAACCAGCAAGCGGCATTTACCTCTTTAGCAGCTTCAGCTATCTCAGATTCATCTTTAGATGAAAGAATTACAACCGGCACTCCTGATAATACATCCTGCTTCTGGAAAGCATCCACTACCTTATTGCCGGGTATTCCGGGAAGCATTAAATCAATAAGAATTAAGTCAGGTTTTTCCTCTACCACTTTTGTAACAATGTCAAAACCTGTAGTGCCGCCAAAAACTTCATAACCAGCGCCTTCCAGTAACTTAACTAAAACCTCCCGATAATCCAGATCATCTTCAAGAATAACAATTTTTTTTCCCATTTTTTCCTCCTTTAAATCTAATTTAGAATAAGAGATTAAGAAACTGCGAGATTAGGAGATTAGGTAAAAAATTAAACATTTAAAATTAATTTCCAGTCTCCTAGTCTCCTTGTCTCCTAGTCTCCTATTTCACCTCATACTAATTGCCATTGCATCTATATCTATAATTAAAATAACCCTTCCATCACCTAAAATTGTAGCTCCGCTAAAACCCTTGGCACTTTTCATAAATCCTGTAAGAGTTTTTATTACTATTTCCCGCTGACCAACAAGAGAATCCACAACAAGACCCATCCTCTTTCCTACTGCATCTACAAGTACTGCATAAACTTCATCTTCTACATGCCTCTTACCATGATAGAGTTCTCCGAGATAAAACAACGGTATAATTTCTTCTCTAACAACAATGACATCTTCATTGGCAATTCTTTTTATACTATCTTTTTGTACTCGGACAGTCTCAGAAATATTTTTCAATGGAACTGCATATATGTCCCCGCCAACTCTTACTAAAAGGGCATTCACTATAGCTAAACTCAATGGAACCTGAATTGTAATGGTTGTGCCTTTTTCTTTCCGGGAATAGATATCAAGTTTACCATTAAATTTCTCAACTAATGCTCTTACTGTATCCATTCCAACGCCTCTCCCGGAAGTATCAGTAACTTTCTTAGCTGTAGAAAAACCAGGCTCACATATTAACATTATTGCTTCCTTATCACTGAGTTTAGCTGCCTGCTCGCTGGTTATAAATTTTTTCTTAACGGCAACCTCACGGATTTCATCTGGAGATATGCCATTCCCGTCGTCTATTACTATAATTTTCACATAATCTTTTTCTCTTCTGCCAATCAGCCTTATGCTTCCTTTTGATGATTTTTCAGTTTTTTTTCTTTCCGGTTTATCCTCAATCCCATGGTCAATAGCATTACGCAATAAATGCACTAAAGGAGGATTAACTTCCTCTAAAAGTATTCTGTCTACTTCTATATCCGCGCCTTCAATTACAAAAGAAACTTCTTTTCTGCTCTTCTTTGCCATATCTCTCATCATCCGCGGATAACGGTCAAAAATATGAGAAATTGGGACAAGACGGGTCTTTAATACTTCTTCCTGTAAATCTAAAGAAATGCGGTCAAACTGCTTAAGAGCAACATCAAGCTCGGTTATCCTATGTTTTTCAGCAATATCAACTAAACGGGCTTTATTTATTACAAGTTCTCCTACTAAATCCATTAAGATATCTAACTGTTTAATACTTATTCTTACACTTGTTGTCTTCATCATAGTTGTGGATGTTGGAGCTTCTTCTTCTGCTTCTTCTGCCTCTTTACCCTTGATGATGAACTTTTCTTTTTGTTCAGGCTCTATTCCCTGAATCTCTGCCAAAATTTCCTTTAACTCATTAATAATTGGTTCTGTATTAACTTTTTTATCTTCACCACTTATAGCCTCATCTTTCAATAACTTTAAAGTATCACTGCATTTAAGGAAAAGATCTATCATTTCTGAAGTAACTTTTATTTTTTTCTTGCGTAAAATGTGAAGAAGATTTTCCATTTCATGAGAAAGAGCTGTAATCTTTTCGTATCCCATTGTTCCTGCCATACTCTTTAAGGTGTGAGCTACACGAAATATATCGTTAAGTAAATTGACATTCTCAGGTCTTCCTTCTAATTTAACCAATGAGTGTTCAAGTAACTGAAGATACTCATTAGCTTCACTGGCAAACAGTTGCTTCATTTCTTCGGACTGTGTAAAATCTTCTATCATTTCTTAATTCTTAATTTGCTAAGGCTTGATAAATCAAGCCCCTACACTCCCAATCTCCCAGTCTCATAGTCTCTCAATCTCCTAATCTCCTTTCTCCATAACTTTACTTATTACCTCTAACAGTTCTTCTTGTTTTACAGGTTTTACAACAAATGCCTTTGCGCCTAATTTCATTGATTCTTCCACAATAGTTTCCTGTCCCATTGCTGAAACCATTATTACTTTAGCATCAGGGTTTAATTTACAAATTTCACCCACTGCTTTCAATCCGGATTGAACAGGCATAACAATATCCATAATTACTAAATCCGGTTTTAATTTCTTATATTTTTCAACTGCTTCCATATCAGATTCTGCCTCACCCACTACTTTTATTTCATTTCTTCTGAGGATATTCTTTAAAGTTAAACGCATAAATTTTGAATCATCTACAATTAAAACTTTTATCATTACATTCCTCCAATTCCCAATCTCCTAGTCTCCCATTTTTCCCCGTCTATCAAGATCTTCAGGATAATAATCTTGATATCTACTCCTTCTTTCCTTACAATAAATATTTTCCAGCGAATCTACTGTATAAAAAACATACTTTTTTTTCTCAAGAAAAAGGACTTCTGATTTCCCATTTACAAAATAACCCTGATAATTTAACGCGTTATAGAAATTTTCCATAACTATTTCTTTTGTTGCGCGCGTAAAATAAATTACAACATTCCTGCAGAATATAATATCTATCCTTTTAAAAATTTTATCTGTAATAAAATTGTGTTTCCTGAACATTACCATTCTTTTTATTTCATCACATATTTGAAATTTTTCAGGCGATCCCCCTACAGGTGTGAAATACTTCTCAAGCCATTCGGGTTTCACATTTTTTACTGCCTTTTTACTGTATATACCTTCTTTAGCTTTATCCATTGCCACAGAATCAATATCTGTAGACATAATAGTTAACAATATATCATCAAACTTCTTAATTACTTCTCTTAAAAGAATAGCAATAGAATAAGGCTCCTCACCGGTTGAACAACCGGCAGACCAGATTCTTAGACTTATGGGTTTTAAGTTTTTTTTTTATCAAGAATAGCTGGAAATATTTTTTCCCTGAGAACTTCCCATACAAGCTCATCACGAAAAAATTCTGTTACATTTATACTGAATTTATCAAATAATTCTGTATATTCATTCTGAAAGGAATCAAGAATTTCTATATAATCTTTAAAAGAATTTATAGGAAGCCCAAGCTGCATAAGACGCAAATTGATTCTTCTTCTTATAAAATTTTCAGTATATTGATTTAAATCAAATCCGCGGTCAGCCTGTACTTTTCTTTTTATTTCATCAAAATAATCCATAATAAATATGGAGATTAGGAGACTGGTTTCCCAGTCTCCCAGTCTCCCAGTCTCCTACTTACTCTTCTATCTTAAACTTATCCACCCCTACCTGAAGTTTCTTTGCTGTGTCGGAAAGGTCGGAAGCCGAAGCAGAAAGTTCTTCTAATGCTGCTGTCTGCTCTTCAGTTGAAGCATTTGCTTCCTGGGAAGCTGCAGCAGTCTCTTCTGACGCTTCAGAAATCCGATCTATTCCCTTTGTAACATTATCAATTGCTGACACAATTGCTGAAAACATAGTATCAGCTTCCTTTGTTAACACTCCTCCTTCAGCAACCTCATCAGCTCCTGTTCTTATCATTTTCACTGTCTCTGTTGTCTCATCCTGAATCTGCTGAATTATAGTCTGTATATCCTGCGCTGAATTTGATGAGGATTCAGCAAGCTTTCTCACTTCATCAGCAACAACAGCAAATCCCTTTCCTGCTTCTCCTGCTCTCGCTGCCTCAATTGCCGCATTTAATGAAAGTAAATTGGTCTGTTCAGCAATCTTGGTTATTAACTTGACCATATCTCCTATCTGGAGCGACCTTTTAGCTAACTCTTCCATACTTGTTCTTGCTCCTTCAACAGAAGTTTGAACAACATTCATCTTTTCCACTAAAGTCTCAATTGCTTTTGTTCCTTTACTTGAAGATTCTCCAGCCTGACCCGCAGCTGTTGTAGCTTCTTTTGAAATCTGCGCAACAGAAGCAGTTGAAGAAGTTATCTGAGAAATTGTATCAGCTAACTGAGACATTGTCTGGTTGGACTGCTGTGATATCTGGGCAAGATTATTAGATGAAGTAGCTGTCTGTGTGGATGAACCGCTTATATCCGATATTAAACTTCTTAAATTTTCAGTTAATTTTCCAAATGTCACTATAAGTTGCCCGACTTCATTTTTTGCTTTTACTTTTACTTCCTCCGTCTGTGTTAAATCTCCTTCAGCAACTTTCTGCGCTAAAGTTATAGCTTGTTTTAATGGATTAACAATACTTTTCTGTATCATATAGTAATATATAAAACTTCCAATGACCAGCGCTATAATTCCAATCAAAGTAGAAATAAAAATAACACTATTTACAGTTGCTGCAATGTATTTATTTGTATATCCTATTCTTAAAACACCTACTTTTTCTTTTTCAAGCATTACAGGAACTGCTATCTCAAAAACATCTTTCTTTTCCGGATGCTTAAACATTTTAAGTTCTTTTACCCGGAGTGACACCTTTTCAAAATCAGTTCTATCAAGAAATGTATTCTGTAATTGTTCATCCGTTGCTGACATACACCTGCCATCTACACCAACCATAATTATATAATCAACTTCTTTATCAATATCCTTTAGATTCGCAATCATGCTATTAAGTGCCTCAAATTCTCCAAGCATTACCGGATCCCTGACAGCAATTGCTAAGTTTGCGCTTACAATCTTTGCCTTGTTTAACTGTGCTTCCTTGAGCCCCTGACCTCCTTTAGATACTGTAACATAAATAATTAAAAAACTCACAATAAGCATAATTGTCAGGAAATACGCAATAATTTTTTGTTTTACACTGGATTTTCCTGTTTCCATGTTAATCCTCCTTCATTACATTTTAGATTTGCTGATTGCTGATTTAATGATTGCTCTTATTTTCAATCTACAATCCTCAATCTAAAATCTTTACAGCCCTACATTCACTTCTTTTTGTCTTGTTCCACAATCCCCCCTTAATCCCCCTTTACTAAAGTGGGAAATAGGGGGATTTTTCCTAATTCAACTCTAAACAAACCCAAGTTTTGCTTTATTTGTAGTTGCCTGATTTATCAGGCTCAATAAATTGAGCAACTACATATTTGAGTTTGTTTAGAGCTCTGGGAGATTCCCAATTCCCTAATCTCCCAGTCTCCTAATCTCTTCTACTTCACAACAGGCAATCCTTCAACTTTCCAATTAATAATCCCTCCTACATCAAAAACTTCTTTAAAACCAAGCTTTTTCATCAGAGCTGTAGTCTTACCACTGCATTTACCTGTTTTACAATTAATAAGATATGTTTTATATCTGTCAAGTTTACCAATCTCATCATCAAAATTATCTTCAAAGAAAGATATGTTTATAGCATCTTTTATGTGTCCTGCTGAATACAAATGGTCAGGTCTCACATCAATCTGCACAAAACTTTCATTTCCTTCATTCAGTTGGATCAAAGAATATGCATCTTTTGGAGCAATCTTTAAAATTATCTGAGGATGCGCTGATGCACTGATTCCGCTTTTAGCACAACCATTTATAAAACTAACCCCAAATGTCAGTGCTAATAATAGTACAGATATCCCTGCAAATCTTTTCATTTTAATTTTCATAATTTCTCCTAATCTCTTCTATATAGTAGTTGCAAAGCTTGCTTTGCTTTTCATTCAGCCAAGCAAGCTCAGCCACTACAATTCTCAATTCTTACTTTCTTACCTAACAAAGCCTGATAAATCAGGCAACTACCATTTTTTAAGAGAATCTCCTAATTTCCTAGTCTCCCAGTCTCATAGTCTCTTATTCTAATTCTCTTTTATTTCACAATATCCCAGTTGTTAAACTCAAAACTTGCGCCTTTTTTAATCCGCGTAAGATAAACCCCTGATATTCCTTCATGATCATTTGGTCCATATTCAAAATTAAGTCCTGAACCTAATTCTCCCGGTTTAATAGTCTCAATAGCGCTAATTAATCTTTCACGGGTTAAATTTTTACCTGCTCTTTTTATTCCTTCAACTAAAACATGAGCATTGGCATATGCTTCAAAACCACAACAACTTGGGTCATCATTAGGAAAAGACTTTCCCATATCAATAATGTATTCATCAACAACAGCTAAATTAGAGGTACAATGCGGGGGTACAGCATGAGTAATAATAACTCTATCTGTAGCATTAGATGCATCAAGTTCTTCTACGAACATCTCTGATCCTGTAGTAGATGGTGTCTGGAAGTATACTTTAGTCATACCTGCTTTTTTTGCTTCTATTACAAATTTACTTAAAGCATCAGCAGTTCCACCCATTATAACTGCTCCCGGATTAGCTGCTTTAATTTTTTCCAAACCTGCAGCGATATCAACTGTACCTCTTGGAAAACTTCCAAACGCAACCGGAGTTAGACCATGGCTTCTTAAAGCTTCCTCTGCAGCTTTTTTAACAGAATTACCAAAAGCATCAAACTCATAAAAGATAGCAATCTTTTTTATACCTAATTGATTAACTAAACCATCAACAACTATTTTTTCCTCTGCATGAAATGACGGCCTTATGTTAATAGTGTAGTGTTTGAATGGTTTGCGCAATTCTATTGCGCCTGAAAAAAGACCTACTATAGGAACCTTAGCTCTTGTCCATACAGGTTGCGCTTTTAATATTGATGCTGTTCCAACATAACAAGTAAGCGCAAAGACTTTGTCCTGGTTAATTAATTTCTGTGTATTCCTCACACATGGAATAGGCTCATATTTATCGTCATAAAAAATCACCTTTATATTTCGTCCATTCACTCCGCCTTCATTATTAATCTTGTTGATATAAGCCATTAACCCTGTTTTTGTCTGCTGACCCAAATGTACCATATGTCCTGTTTCGGGAAGAGATGACCCAATCAAAATCTCGCTACCTGTAACACCAACTTCTGCTTGAGCCAACGGTGCCAGCCCAATTCCAATTAAGCAAATACTTAAAATTATTTTGCCAATTGTTTTCATAACTAAATCCTCCATATTATTTTTTAATACCACTTCTCTCTTTTGTCATTTTTCTATCTATAATCACCTCCTTTTTCTATAACTATATTCGTAAATACTTCTTTGGGGATTTTTCAGCCGAGTAAGCTGGGCCACTACCATTCCCAGTCTCATAGTCTCCTATTCTTAAAACTTAGCAAGCATAACTATTTCTGGCCTGATATAGCTGTATTCATCAAAAAAACCAACAACGCCAGCAGCAGCCCATTTCTTTGTCACAAATTTTACAAGTGGTTTAATTACAACACCTTTTGCTGGTTTTAATTTGTAATATGCTGTAACACACATTAAAGCACATTCATCTTCATCAGCAGCAGCATTAGCTTTTTTAGTATATGTAGCCATAGCAGCGCCTATACCAAAACTTTTAAAACCAAGTCCTACCTTATAAGACATTGTGTTGTAATTTTTAAATACTGCATTATTCTCAGCATCAGCTTTTTCATCAACATCACATGCTGTCATTGCAACACCTGCATTAAGTTTAACATCACTTACTTTATACTTTAAACTTGCGCCGTATGACATTGCACCAGGCACTACTTCATTTTTTCCACCAACATAATCACCGCCGGCCATAGTCATTAGTACACAAGGGGCAATTGTTAAATCCGCTGCCTTTATATTAACCATTAATCCTGCAGTGCTCTGGCCTTTTGAATTATCATCAACAGTAGCTGCAGTAGTTGTATACTTTGTGTTATCTTCATTGCTTTCTACAATAAATATTCCTTTAACACTTGCGTCATCCGACAATTTATAATCTACAGTTAACCCTGGCATTGTATCGCGTCTGTTTTTCGACCATGGATTGTTAACAGGATCATCAGGATAGTAATTTGTATCTAAAATAAGATTTCCTTTAAGAGGCGTCCTTCCTCCTGATACCTTTAAATTATCCATGCCAGTGTAAGTAATATATGCTCTATCTATAAAAACTCCTTTAATGTCAGGCATTGTAATAGCATTGTAATCACTATCAGATGCAAATCTTATACCTGCTCCAAAACCATCTGCTAATTTTGCGCTCACATTCAGACGCGCACGGTATATAAGCCTCATATTAGTGTTCACCTTTTCAGTTGTAGCAGCTCCAGTGGTATTATCCTTATATGTTTCCAATTCATACCTCGGGACAAAAAAGCAATCACCTGATACCTTCACTTCTGCTCTCAAATGTGTTACAGAAACCAAAAATAATCCTGCCAACAATAAACAAACTCTACCTCTCATCCTTACCTCCTTCCATCTTCAGCAGGGTCGCAAACTCTGCCACTACATTTTTTTTCAATCTTTCAACCTTCCACTTCTTTAATACATGACCTGATAAATCAGGCAACTACAGATCCACTTTTTCGGATGTTTCTTCTTCCTTTAAAGGCGCTTCCTCTTTAACAGTTTCTTCCTGCGGGCTCTCCTCACCAACTTCTTTTTTTTCCTCTTCGGCAACTTCATCTTTTTTCAAAAAGGCATCTTTGTCTTCAACAGCTTCCTCGGGTATACCCTTTTTTAAAGATACTTTTTCTAAATGAGTTAAAACCTTTTCTATATCCAGTAAGAGTATCAACCTTTTATCTTCGTCAATTTTTCCTACTCCTGTAAGATATTCCCTTCCAACCTGAGAAATTGCCGGAGGAATAGGATCAATCTGGTCAGAAGTGAAAAGAGTCACATCAGAAACACCATCAACTAACATACCTATGCTCTGTCCTTCTATTACAGCCACAACAACCCTTGTGTTCTCATCCCATGTCTTTTCCGGAAGACCAAATCTCTTTCTTAAATCAATTATCGGGATAATCTTTCCTCTTAAGTTTATTATCCCTTCTACAAATTCAGGCATATCAGGAACCTTAGTTATCTCAGGAACAAGAGTGAGACTTTCAACAAAAATAATTGGAATACCATATTCCTCTTCTGCTAACTGGGTTACTACATACTGTAATTTTATACTTTCCTGTTCTACCATAGAAACACCTCCTGCACCAGCACTTAAGCTTTATATAAAAACTTACACATCATCATCATACACCGCTCTAATATTTTTATAATTATTTATAATGTAATTCTTACACTTTGTCAAGCTTACTCAAAATTATTAAAATTTTATCATGGATTCTACATGATATGGATTTAACTTATCCCTTCCCTTTAATTCCACTAGTTCAATAAGAAAACATATTCCCACTATCTCTGCTGAAACATTATTAATAAGTTCTATGGTTGCCCTAATAGTTCCACCTGTAGCTAATAAATCATCTACAATTATAACATTTTCATCGGGCTGCACTGCATCAGCGTGCATCTGAAGTTCATCCTCGCCATACTCTAAATCATATTTCACATTTAGCGTTTGCGCAGGTAGTTTTCCTTTCTTCCTTACCATGACCATACCTGCATTAAGCGTTATAGCTAAAGGCGCTCCAAATATAAATCCACGGGACTCAACTGCTATGACCTTATCCACCTGTTTGTTTTTATATAACGAAGACATCCAGTCAATTGCTTCTTTAAAAGCCCCCGGATTCTGTATTAAAGTGGAAATATCTTTAAACTGGATTCCTGCTTTCGGAAAATCAGGAACATTGCGGATTATTTCTTTTAAATTCATTCTTGCCTCCATTGAAGTTGTTCTTTTTCTCATTTCCTTTTTTTATTCTTATCGCTGCTGCCTTTAACTTATCTAACGCTTTCTTCTGTATCTGCCTGACTCTTTCCCTTGAAATATGTAGTTTTTCACCAACAGCCTGCAGCGTATGGGGATGTGAAGCGTTCATACCAAACCTTAACATGATTACTTCTTTCTCCCTGTCAGTTATACTGATAAGAAGTTCTTCTATCTGCTGGTGCACTGCAATTACACCCATAGCATCTTCAGGAGTCAGTTCATCTCCTATCATTGCTTTTAAAGGTACATCTATATCCTTGGATATAGCATCATCTAAAGAAGGTATCTCATTAAATACTTTTATATGGTCTAATAATATCCTTACTTCCTTATATTTAAAACCGGTTGTCTTGGCAAGTTCTTCCGATGTAGCTGCTCTGCCTTTTTCCTTAAAAATTTTATCCCAGGCTTTAAGGATTTTCTGGAATTTCAGGTACACATGCTGAGGGATATGAATGGGTTTAGTATGATTTAAAACTGCGCGGTGAATATATTCTTTAATCCAATCATAAGCATAAGTAGAAAATTTTGTACCCCTATCAGGATCAAAACGGTTAACTGCTGCTATAAGTCCAATGTTTCCTGCCTCAATGAGATCACACAAATCAACTCCTGCGCGCCAGTACCTTTTAGCTACACTCACCACAAGCCTTAAATTTCCTTTTATCATCCTTTCCCTTGCTTTCTTATTTTTCTTCTTTAACTTAGGCTTGAGTTTTTCCATCTCCTCATCAGTTATTAAAGAAATTTTTGATATTTCCTTCAGATATAATTTTATTGAATCTAATTGCGGCGACATTACGGTAATATGAAAAGCGGGTTTTTGGGTTTTTCTCTGTACCTTATTTCAAAATAGAGATTGGGCTTCCCTGCCCATCCTGTCATACCCACTTCTGCTATCTTTTCTCCTTTTTTTACATCCTGATCTTCGCTAACAAAGTTAATCTTGTTATGAGCATAAACCGTTGTATAGTCTTTATTATGTTCAATTATAATTGTTTTTCCATATGAACGAAAGTCTTCACTGACAAATATAACTCTTCCGTCTCCTACCGCTACTACAGGCGTACCCTCTTTTGATTTTATTCCTATACCTAAATACCTTTTATTTCCACATCTGCCAAATTTTTGTATTATCTTTCCCTTTACAGGCCATATGAAATTTAAAGAACTTTTAGGAACTTTTTTTGTATACTTTGCGCCTGGCACATATATCATCTCGCCTGCTTTTATTGTATTAGAATTCTTCAACAATCTATTTGCCCTGACAATCTCCTTAATATCGCTGCCATATGCAGTGGATATATCCCAGATTGTTTCACCTTCAGAAACTCTATGATATATACCAGGACCAATATATGTGCAACCACACACCATAAAAATACAAAATGCAAAAATCAAAATGCAAAATGACAAATCAAAATCTAAAATTTTTATCTTTTACCTTTTAATGTTATAACACTGCTTGCTAAAATATTTGCAATTTCATTCAATTCACTCAGTAATTTATTTATTACATCTTTGTCAGCTTTTCTTGCATCTCTCAAAAGTGTTAACCAAAATTTACTTTCATTAGCTGACTTTTAACATCACAGGTTCTATCTCCTGGTAAACTATCTATAAACTTTATCAGTTGCAAGATAAACTCATAGACTCTTGTTTTAAATTCCTTTTTAAATTTTGCTCTGTCATTTTGCATTTTGATTTTTGATTTTTGCATTTACTTAGTATCTGACACTGAAGTCCGTAAATTTTTCAAGCTCTCCCGGATTGTAATCTATAATCACCTCTTTTACTACTGCTGATGGTGGCCCTTTTCTAAGTACATCAATAAATTCTTTCATTAAACCTGTAGGGCCCTTAGCTATAACTTCAACACCACCAGATGGAAGATTGCGGACATAACCACTAATTTCAAGATGCCTGGCATACCTTATTACATAGTACCTGAAACCGACCATCTGCACACTTCCTTTTATTAATATCCTTGCCTCTATCATTTTCTTCACTCATAAATAAATCCATAATTTAGAGTCCTAAAAATGCATTTTTTGCGACTTGTGACTTTTTAGGGCTCAATTATTTTCATCCACTTTTGTGCCGGCTCACCGGCATGTCTGTTTCATTCCTTTTTTTGCCATCCGTATTTTCCTATTAGAGGAACAAACATACACCCGCCATAACTGTATTCCTTAATACCATCATCTACTTTTTCATAAACCTTTAAAATCTGACTTATTCTTGAACCTACAGGAATAACTAACCTCCCATTCCATCCAAGTTGTTCTAACAGAGTCTCAGGCATTTCTGGAGCTGCTGCTGTTACTACTATACCATTATACGGAGCATACTCTCTGCATCCAATAGTTCCATCACCTTCTATAAAATGCACATCAAGCTCCATTGATAGAGACTCAGTCTCTATCAATTTATCTAATGTCTTTTTGGCTGTTTCCATTAAAGTTTTTATTCTTTCCATAGTATATACTTGAGCGCCTAAATAAGCAAGTATTGCTGACTGGTAGCCTGAACCGGTCCCAATTTCAAGAACTTTATCTCCATGCTTAATATTTAACAGTTGAGTCATCTCTGCAACAATGAGAGGCTGTGAAATTGTCTGGCCTTCACCTATTGGAAGTGGACAATCACAATAGGCGTCTTCAGAATATTTATCAGGAACAAATAAATGTCTTGGAATCTCTTTAAAAGCTTTCAGGATTTTTCTATCAGTAATACCTCTCGCAGCAATCTGAGTTTCAACCATACTTATTCGCTCTTTTTTTCTGTTCATATTTCTTTACATGCTTGTCTTATCTTCCCGCATTCTGCTCTCATCACCAACAACATCCTGTTCGGCAAATAACTCTCCCTGATACACCTCCTCATCGTATCTCTTTATATTTTTCTTGTATTTTTCCGGAATATAGACTCTTATAACTTCATACTTTAAGGGAATATCCTTTATATAGGCATTACCGACATCTGAACAAAACTTACCATTAGAAGGATCAATTATACTTAATGCCTTTATATTATCATTATCCCTGAAAACTTCTTTATTTTCAAATTCCATAAACTGTTGCTGCAACCGCACATCGTTTCTAAGAATAACAATTTTGACATCAGGATAACTACTAAATTTATTACGGATTTCTTTTCTCAGTATGTTTTTATCAACTATCTGGCTTACTTCGCCCACAGTATGGTAAAAATTTTCCTTGTCCATAACTTTAATAAAAGGCATCTCTCTTCGCAGAAGCATTCCTCTCCACTCTTTTCCGATTTTTCCCTTAACACCTTTTTCATAACTCCAGTTAGGAACTATATAGTGAAGTCCAAAATCTGTAATCTTTTTAAACCTTGAAAGATTCTTATATGGATTACCTAATTTCAGTTGTTTCAAGACCTCCGGCAGAAGTTTCCCGAATGCCAGATCATATAACTCATTCTTTTCGTACAGATACACATGCCTGAACATATTAAACCTTGTCTGCAAAAATGTCCTGAATGCCGGCAGCGCATTCTTTTTTAATGTTAAACCATTTTTTGTAATTATAGTATTATCTATGAGATTGCGGTAATTTATCTTTCCAAATTCACTTGTGCCGCAGAAATACTGATCCCGCAGTAGAAAATCTATTGCATCTGCTGAGTATACTCCTAACATAACCTTTGCAAATACCTGCTCCCACAGAGAGTAGCTTTTAAAATCTACAGGAATCTTTATAAACTTAGTTACAGATAAAGCAGAAATGGGAGTATGAAATGTTCCATGCGGTGACCTTTCAACCCTGCTTATTAAATCTGAAAGCTCATTTACAATAATTGCAGATGAAATATCTTCGTGAGTTTTATTGTACTTTTTTGTAGTATAGACATCATCTAAAAGATGGCCGAATGGGCCATGCCCTATATCGTGGAGCAAACCCGCCAGACGGAATATTTCCTCAACATAGTTTCTTTCAGGTATAGGCTCATCAGGAAAAACTTCCCGGAACATTGGATACAACTGATACGCCATATCACCTGCAAGCTGCATCACGCCAAGGGAATGCTGGAACCTCACATGTACAGCATTAGGGTATATCAACCAGGCAGACTGTAACTGAAAAATCTGCCGCAGGCGCTGAACCCATTCGGAATTAATTATATCTTCCTCGGATACCTCTCCTTTACTAAATGGAATAGTGAAGTATATATAATTATGTATTACATCTCTTACTGTTCCTGTTTTATTTGACACTTATGCGCCTAATCTGCCTGCTTTTTCCTTTAGAATATCTGCGCGGTCAGTTTTTTCCCATGAAAATATATCCCTGCCGAAATGACCGTAAGAAGCAGTTTCTTTATACATAGGTCTCCAAAGGTCAAGCATCCGGACAATACCAATGGGAGTAAGGTCAAATATACCCGGCCGGGATATAATTTTCTCTATTTCTTCATCAGGAATAACCGATGTCCCTTCTGTATAAACCATAATGTTTATGGGTTCTTTAACTCCTATGGCATATGCAATGTGAATTGTACATCTGGAGGCAAGTCCGGCAGCTACAATATTTTTTGCTATATATCTTGCTGCATAACTTGCAGAGCGGTCAACTTTTGTCGGGTCTTTTCCTGAAAATGCGCCGCCGCCATGTGCCGCTATACCTCCATATGTGTCAACAATAATCTTTCTTCCTGTTACTCCAGTATCTGATTGAGGTCCTCCAACAACAAATCTGCCTGTAGGATTTATGAGGTATCTTGTAGATTTACTTAAAAACTTCTCAGGAATCACAGGCTTAATGACTTCTTCAATTATTTTACTTTTTACTTCTTCAGTTATATTATCTCCTGATGAATCTAAAATAGAACTGTCGTGCTGGGCAGAAACTACAACAGTATCAACACTTTCAGGTTTACCTTCAATATAGTTTATTGTCACCTGTGTTTTTCCGTCAGGCTTAAGGAATTCTAAAATTCCTTTTTTTCTGACTTCTGCCAAACGCATTGCCATATTGTGAGAGAGAGTTATAGGAAGAGGCATAAGGCAATCTGTCTCATCCGAAGCATACCCGATCATCAAACCCTGGTCACCTGCTCCGCCTGTATCTACTCCTAAGGCTATATCCGGAGACTGTTCATTTATTGCATTTAAAAGACAAAGCGATTTATATTCAAAACCAAGCTCAGGATCAGTATACCCGATATCCCTTACAATATTCCTCACCAGGCCCTGAAAATCAATAAATGTTTCAGTGGTAATTTCTCCGCCTACAAGCACAAGGCCGGTGCTCACAAAAGTCTCGCATGCAACTCTTGAACCTCTCCTGTCAGTTTCCTTTAATCTGTACGGCTCCAATCCATTTTCAACATCAAACCTTAAAATCTCATCTAAAATTCCGTCAGAAATCTGATCGGACACCTTATCAGGATGACCTTCTGTTACAGATTCTGAAGTAAAAGTAAAATTTTTATCTTTCATAAATAAGCTCCTTTCCTGCATCAATTAGTTTTCTACTCTCCCCATTACTTTCTGCCTCCGCATATACCCTTACTACAGGTTCAGTTCCTGAAGCCCGCAGTAACAACCACCTTTCATCTTCCATGTTTATTCTAATTCCATCTATCCTAAGAATACTCTTTATTTTAAAAGGAATTTTGTCCTTTATTTTTTTCAGTATATTTTCAGGGTTATAGTTAGATTTCAATTGAAAATCCTCTCTTAAATAAACACTGTTGCCAAAATCTTTTTTTACCTCATCCCATAATGAACCTAAAAGTTTGCCGCGCCTGTTAATCATTTCTAATATTCTCACTGCAGTGTAAATAGCATCCCTTTCAGGCAGATAATCACCAAATCCTATACCGCCGCTTTCTTCACCTGCAACAATAACATTACCTTTTAGAATTTCAGGACATATATTCTTAAATCCAATTGGAACAACCTTATAATTAACACCGTACTTCTCTGCTAAACGATCTACTAAATAGGTACCTGCAACTGTCTTAACAATTGTTCCTTTTTTACCAAGCCTCAGTAAATCCCAGGCCAGCACAGCAAGTATTATCTGAGATGACAGCAGCCTCCCTTTTTCATCTATAACTGCAATGCGGTCTCCATCACCATCAAATGCAAAACCAATATCCGCATTTCCTTCCTTAACTTTCTGTATAAGATTCTTAAGTGTCGCAGGTTTTGGCTCAGGATTAATCCCCCCAAAAAGCGGGTCCCTTTCAGCCCGGAGCGTAGAAACCTTATACCCTTTTCCCTCTAAAAGTTTACTGAAAAAAGGATATGCCGTGCCATGCATATAATCACATATAACATTTAATTGACCTCGCGGAAGCAGACCTTCAAACTCCTTTAAATATTCTAATTCCCAGTTATTTTTTTCTCCATCAAAAGTTAACTCCCAAGTTGGCCCGTTATAATCAGTATTATTTAAATTCTCTACAATGGAATTTACAATTTCTTCTCTTGCGGAACCTCCGTAATTTTCCTTGATTTTAATTCCATTGTAATATGAAGGGTTATGAGATGCAGAAATCATAATCCCTAAATCATATTTCTTTTTATTTACCCTGTGAGACACTAAGGGAGTAGTTACAGCTCTCATGGAGAGGTCAACATTTACACCTTCCTTCTGAAGCACAGCACTGAAAAATCCTGCATATTCAGGTGACATAAACCTGTTATCATAACCTATACAGACACTTTTATACTTTGCAGAAATACGGAGAGCAAGTCTTCCAAGATTTTCAAAAGTAAAATCCTCGCCTATTATCCCCCTCCAGCCATCTGTCCCGAAATTAACCCCGTTCTTTCTCATTTTATCCTGCTCCTTCTCATTTCATCTATAAATCCCCCTTTAATTCCCCCTTTAAAAAAGGGGGATAGGGGGGATTTTCTTTATTTTTAAAGTATTCAACTGTTTTCTTTAATCCTTCCTCAAAACTTACTTCAGCTTTCCAGAAGAGCTCCTGCTCGGCTTTTAAGACACTAAGCCTTGAGATATTTAACTCTCCTTCCCTCCGCGGCATATAAACAGACTCCTTCTTATAATCTATCCTGCTCTTTAAAATATCAAAAAGCTCATTAACTGATTCTGACACTCCTGTCCCTACATTATAAATACCTCTGCCTTTTTCCATTGCTGATAGATTTGCCCTGACTACATCTTCAACATAAACATAATCACGGAGCTGCCTGCCATCACCAAATATTTTAACCTCTTTATTTTTTAACATAGCCTGAGAAAATATTGCAACCACCCCTGCTTCACCATAAGGGTCCTGCCTTGGCCCGTAAACATTACCTAACCTGAGCACTGCGCATTTAATCCCGTAATTTTCCTGATAAAAACTCAGATAAAACTCAAAAGAAAGTTTTGAACTTCCATACGGGCAGAGCGGACAAGGGTATTTATCTTCAGCCGGTCTGTCACTGCCGCATTCGCCATACATCACTCCTCCTGAAGATATAAATATAAAATGTTTTACTTTTGCTTTCACGCAGTTTTCAATCAATTTGAGTCCCCCAATTATGTTGACATCAGCATCAAACAACGGATCCTCAACTGACTTTCTTACATCCATCTGCGCAGCAAGATGAAAAACCGTATCTATATTTTTATCCTTAAAAATTTCTGCCAACTTATCATCCCTTATATCAAGTTCATAAAAATCTGCCGCAGGATTCAGGTTTTCTCTTTTCCCGGTAGATAAATTATCTACTACTAAAACACAATGACCATGTAATATCAGATTATCAACAATATGCGAACCAATAAACCCAGCCCCTCCTGTCACTAAAATATTCATTAATACGCTCCTTTTCTTAATAAAACTACAGGGAGTGTTTTAATAAGGATTTTAATATCAAACCCGGGTGTCCAGTTTTCAAGGTAATATAAATCAAGTCTTATCATTTCTTCATAGGACAAATCCGACCTCCCTGATATCTGCCACAATCCTGTAATTCCCGGCAGAATATTCAGCCGCCTCTTTGCTTCTTCATTATACACGGCAGTCTCCCATAAAACCTGCGGCCTTGGGCCAACAAGCGACATATCCCCTTTTAATACATTAAACAATTGCGGTATTTCATCAATTGAATATTTCCTTAAAAATTTTCCTGCTCTTGTAACCCGCGGATCTTTTCTCATTTTAAATACAGGACCTATGCGCTCACTGTGTTTAATTATATCTTTTAATCTCATATCAGCATCATTTACCATTGACCGGAATTTAAAAAAGAAAAAGGACCTACCTTTATAACCCTTTCTTAAATGAGAATAAATTATTGGACCTAAACTATCAAGTTTTATGCCAATCATAACTAATGTTAAAAACGGAGATAATATTGTAAGTATAATCATTGATAAAAGAATATCATATGTCCTTTTAAAGTAATAATTTGAAGGTTCAAAAAGCGGATGTTTTAACTCAAGAACAGGCACTCCAAAATACTTATCAAAACTCATTTCTCCCATTTTAAGCTCAAGCATATCAGGGACCATTTTAAATTCTATATCCATCTTCTCGCAGAGATTAATTAATTTCATTATTTTTTCCCTGTTAAGACTGGAATCAGCAATAACCACTTCCTGAACTCCCATATGACTTATAAATTCTCGGACCCGGGGGATTTCAATATCAGGCATAAAATAAACATTAAACTCTCCATGGTGCTTAGAAATATTTTTAAGCAGGGTCCTTTTTACTTTTTGACCGCCAATTACAAGTATTCCAAACTTTCCTGAAAACGGAACCAACAATTTAATTCTTAACAACCTCAAAATCCGGTGAAGGAGATAAATAAATATAATATTTAAAATATATGAATAGCCGATTACAACACGGGAATATGAATATTCCCTATAAACAAAAGTTAAAGCAATAGTAATTATTATAGCAACAGTAACTGCTCTTACAATATTTAAAAATTCATCGGTCTTGTATATAATTTTATGCTCTTCATAAAATTTACCCCACTTAAACACTGCAAGAAAAACTATAATTACCGCAGGCATAGTCTGAATATAAACACTTATAGACGGAATACCTTTTGTTACAGGAATAATACTAAAATTAAATCTCAGCAAGTATGCAAAAATAAAAGAGAAATACACTGCTAATGCGTCAGCAAAAACTTTTAATAACATTAAAATTAAATTAAATTTTCTTTTCATCAGGTTTATATTGTATAAAATTTTTACATATATTCAAAAAATCTGTACTTTAAAAGAATTCGTATTGCAGATATGAAATCTTTAAAACATATTTTCTTACCTTCTAAATATGACCGGCCTATGTAGTTTATAGAAACATTTTTTACTTTTATTTTCCTTTTAAGTAATTTTGCGGAAATTTCTGCTTCTATATCAAAATTATTCTCTTTTAATTTCAAAGACTTAAGCAGCTCTGCAGGTATAACTTTATAACATGTCTCCATATCTGAAATTTTTCCATTAAACAATAAATTTGTAAGAAAAGTCAAAAACTTATTAGCCAGCCTTTGCTTAAAAAACATATTCTTCCCTCCCAAAGGGAATCTGTTGCCATACACAGCATCTGCTTCTCCATTTATTAGAGGAACTACTAATTTCTTATAATCATCCGGATCATATTCTAAGTCAGCATCCTGAATAATTATGTAATCACCTATTGTCTTTTTAATACCATATCTTACCGCTGCTCCTTTACCTTTATTTTCAGGCATACTGAATATTTTCAAATCAGGATTCTTTATAGATTTTAGAATACTTAAAGTTGAATCTTTCGAACAATCATTTATAACTAACACTTCTTTATTTATATCTACAGCAAAAACTCTTTCTAATATTCTTTTTATCGTTTTTTCTTCATTATATGCAGGTATTATAATTGATAACATTTAATCTTGTCCTCAATAAAATTCTTGATTTTTTCAGGAAATATTTTTTCTGAAAATTTTTCTGAATGATTTCTAATAATTTTCTCATCAAATTTCATAGCTTCAAACCTATTTATTGCTTCATTCAAATAATCAACCGTTTGATGCATAAAATACACACCGGTTTTACCGTCTATTACAGTTTCAGTAGCTCCGCCTTCACCATAGGCTATAACCGGCGCTCCGCATGCCATTGCCTCAACAGGAACTATACCAAAATCTTCTTTGCCGGGGAAAATAAGAGCCTTACATCTTCTGTAATTATCCCTTATTTCATCATTTGAAACTTTTTCAAGAAATTCAATGTTTGATTTAGCAACTCTTTTTAAATATTTTAATTCCGGCCCGAAACCAATAATCTTTAGTTTCTTTCCATTAGCATTAAAAGCATTTATCGCTAATTCAACTTTCTTATATGGCACTAACGAACTTACAATTAAATAAAATTCTTCACGCTCTATATTTGATACAGTATAATACCCGGTATCTACAGGCGGATATATAACTTCAGCTTCTCTATTATAATATTTTCTTATTCTTTCTGCTGTTGTTTTTGAGTTAGCTATAAAATATGTTACATTCTTTGATGTCAATACATCAATATATCTCAGGTACGGCCTTAAAAATTGCATCAGTAGATATACCGGCAGCGATTTTTTCGGGCTGAAATAATCATCAAACATATCCCATATATATCTCATAGGGGTATGGCAGTAACATATATGTATCCCACTTTTAGAAGGCTTTATATTTTTAGCTACACAATGAGATGTAGATATTATCATATCGTATTTTTTCAGATTAATACCTTTAGCTAATAAAGGCATAATAGGCAGAAAATGCCTGTAAAATTTAATACCACAAGGTATATATTGAAGTAAAGATTTGTAAATTGGCCTTGATTCAATTGCAGAAGAAACAGTTCCAGAAATATGTATCATTGTATATAACGGCGCATCGGAATATATTTCACATATTTTTTCCAAAACTTTTTCCCCGCCCCTCATACCTGTTAACCAATCGTGAACAAGTGCAATTTTACTGAAACTCATTTTTCAATGTTTGCTCCATTCTTGAAACATAATCCTCATAGTTAAATACACTGTTTACCCTTTCATAACCTTTTAGGGCAATTAGCCTTCTTTCGTTCGGGTTATCAAACAAAAATAACATAGCCTTTACCAAGGCCTTCACATCACCATTTTTATAAAGTATCCCTTGTTCATTACTTGTTATAATTTCTCTTACGCCACCTACATCTGATGCTATAACAGGCTTTTTACACAGCATTCCTTCTAAAATTACATTAGGCAATGAGTCAGGAAATATTGTTGTATGAACCAAAACATCAAAATCATTAATTAAGGATAACGGAGAATCTGAATATCCTGAAAAAATTAATTGTTAGCTGAGGCATTAGAGGCAGAAATAGCAGGCTTTTTATCTCAGTATGCCGATCTTAAAGATGATCAGGGGCGTATGAGAGTTACCCGTAATGGCTACCTGCCTGAGCGTGAAATTCAGACCG
>JAIVZN010000014.1:0-21368 GCA_048634875.1 Deltaproteobacteria bacterium
ACCCGGTGAAATATTTAGCGTTCCTACTGCGCCTGATCATATTAGAGGTGTAATTAATTTAAAAGGAAAGATACTTCCTGTTATCGATCTTAAACTATTTTTAGGTATATCACGGACCAGTATTAGTAATCATACCCGTATTATTGCAGTTGGAAATAAGAACAAGTTAGGTTTATTGGTTGAGTTTGTCATTGATATTATTTATATCCCCATAACTCAAATTCAACCCATACATACAACAGCAGGGAAAATAAAAGTTGATTACTTTGAGGGCGAAGTTTTATTTGATGATAAATTATTGAGTATACTTGATATAGAAAAAATAATGTTTTCTGAGGAGTTACTGAATCCTCGATAGAATTTTTGAAGAAGAGGATAAATAAAATGAAGAAAAAAGGAAATATTCGTTTCGGGCTCCAAGCAAAAGCTATTAGTTTAGTAGCTGGTATAGTAATAATTGTAGCAGTAGTTTTTTCAGTATTCTCTATTAATTGTCAAAAGAATATCGCGCGGATTGGAATGTCGCATAAGAATATAAACCAGATGATTGAGAAAAATAAAAAAACAACAGTTCTTTTAACTTTAAGTATTGTAATTATGAGTGTTTTTCTTACAAATTTACTTGTGAAGAAACTATTCGTACATGCAATTTATCAGTTGTTGTCTGCAGTACAGGCAATTGGACGGGGTGAGTTAAAGAGTGAAATAAAGATAAAAACAAAAAATGAGTTTGGAGAATTAGCTGCCGCATTTAAGGAAATGCAGGTTGAGCTGTTGTCCCTGTCAGAACAGGCAAAAACCATAGCAAGTGGCGATTTAACGGAAGATCTTGGATTTGGAGGGGAGTTAGCTGCTTCTTTTAATGTAATGAGTGAAAATTTAAGATCCCTAATCAGACAAATAAATGATACAAGTTCAAAATTAGATATTTATTCTAATGAACTTCTTTCTACTGCAGAAGAGCAATCCAGCGGTGCAACGCAGTTAGCAAGCTTAACATCTGAAGTTTCTGCCGCAATTGGAGAATTGACTATTACTGCAAAACAAATATCAGTTAATGTGGATTTAGTTACTAGAGTGGCTGAAGGTAGTCTTACTAATGCTCACACAGGAAAATCAGCTGTTTCTAAGTCAGCTAAAGGGATGGAGGCAATAAAAACATCAACAAGGGAGAGCGCTTCCAGAATAACAGTATTGGGACAAAAATCTCAGAAGATTAGTGATATTATAGAAATAATAAACCAGATATTTGAGCAAACAAAACTGTTAGCTTTAAATGCTTCTATTGAGGCAACAAGAGCAGGGGAAGCAGGAAAGGGCTTTTCAGTGGTAGCAGGGGAAATAAGAAGGTTATCTGAAAACTCAGCAGAGTCTTTAAGAGAAGTGAAGGATATTATTAGAGAGATTCAATCTTCAATAAATATCTCTGTATTATCTTCAGAAAAGATGGAGAAAACAGTAGATAATGGTTTGTTCCTTTCAAAAGAAGTTGCTGAATCCTTAGAGGGCATACTGAGGTCAGTGGAGGAAACAGCAGATTATGCAAAACAAATTCGCCATTCCACTCAGCAGCAAAAAACTGCATCTGAACAAGTTGCTGTTACAATAAGGGAAA
Source organism: Deltaproteobacteria bacterium (assembly GCA_048634875.1). Taxonomy (GTDB): domain Bacteria; phylum CG03; class SLGR01; order SLGR01; family JBDRKX01; genus JAIVZN01. The sequence continues at coordinate 1,616 of JAIVZN010000014.1, forward strand.
TGGCAAGTGGTTCTAAGCAGGCAGCTGATGTGGCAGAGTTAACTGCAACTACAGCAGGAAAGCAAACAGAATTATCAGCAGAACTTAAAAAAGTAATTAATAGATTTAAATTTTAATGTGTGCCGAACCAATAAAAGATAAGAAATTATTAAATATATTCAGGAATGAAACAAATGAACATATTTTAAATATGACCAAAGGATTTCTGTCGCTAAAAGATGATCCCGGGAACAAAGAGATTATTGATGACCTCTGCAGGGAAGTCCATACTTTGAAAGGGTCATCTAAAATGATGGGCTTTTCTAATATGAGTGACATTTCACATAAGATAGAAGATTTACTGGAAATGTTAAAAGAAGGGAAAATTAATTTTAGCAGTTCTTTAAAAGATGTTATATTTGAAGGTTTGGAATCTGCGTGGGTATTGATAGATAAAAATGATGAAGGAGTTGATGTAAAAGCAATTTGCAATAAAATAGAAGAAGTAAAAAATACACTTGAAGAAAAAGTGCATGAGATTAAAGACAGAAGAAAAAAAGAAGATAGAAGAAAACCGTATGCTATGCCTGAAATTTCAGATACTGTCCGGGTTAGTGTCGAGAAACTTGATGATTTAATAAGTCTTACAGGTGAAATAGAGATAAACAGGGTGAGATTTGAAGAAAGAGAAAAAAAATTTACCAGGATAAGTAAAATGATTAATAGAAAGTTAGAAGAGTGGGCAGGAATCAAAGAAACTCTTGAAAAGTATGACACCAGTAAAAAATGGGCTGTCTATGAGAATATTAGTAAGCAAATAGATAAAAGTATTGTAAATTTTGCTCAAAATTATAGTAATGATGTTGTTCAAATGTCTGCTTATTCATGCGAGCTTCATTCTTTGTCCATGGAGTTAAGAATGCTTCCTGTAGCTATTGTTTTTAGCATATTCCCGTATGCAATCCAGCAGTTGGCAATGGAATACGGGAAAGAAGTAAAGTTGGAAATTTCGGGCGAAACGACAAAGTTAGATAAAAAAATTATAGATGGAATTAAAGATCCACTTCTTCATATTATTCGCAATGCAGTTGCTCATGGTATTGAATCTATCCAGCAGAGGTTAGAGCTTAAGAAACCTCAAGAGGGAAAAATAAGTTTAAATGCATATCAGCATGGTGGGTCTGTTTATATTGAAGTAATTGATGACGGAAGGGGGATTAATCCTGGGAGGATAAAAGAGAAAGCTATAGAGTTAGGTTTTCTAAACAAAGAAGCAGAAGATTTAAGTGAAGAAGAAATAAATTTTTTTATTTTCAAACCAGGGTTTAGTACCGCAGATAATGTTAGTGGAATATCCGGCAGGGGCGTTGGGATGGATGTTGTAAAAAGAAACATAGAGAGGTTGGGCGGTTCAATTAAAGTTGAATCTTCAAAGGGAAAAGGAACTAAAATTATTTTACAACTTCCAATTACACTTATCATTTCAAATGCTTTGTTGTTTACTTTAAACAACCAGATTTTTGCCGTACCTTCATCTTTAATTGAGGCTACAGTTGAAATTGCTCCTTATGAAATTAAGGAAATAAAGAATAAAAGAGTTATTGTAGCAGATAAAAAGGTTATTCCGCTGTTCAAGTTAAAAGAGATTTTACAGATGAAGAAAGATACCTCCTCTGGTGAAAAGATACGGGTAGCGGTAATAAGATATGCTGAACAGAGAATCGCCTTTATTGTAGACGAGTTTATCGGGTGCCGGGAAATTGTAATTAAGGACATAGGGGAATATTTAAAAAAAATAAGGTGTTTATCAGGTGCTACTATTTTACCCGGGGGAGAAGTGGTGCTTATGCTGCATATTCCTTATCTTGTTGATTTAGTAAAAAAAAGCTCAGAGGTTAAAGAAATTCTTGAGAAGAAAACAAGTTTGCAGGATGAAGGAGTGAACGAGGAGAAAACGACTGAATATAGAGAAAAGATATATTTTATATTAGTTGTTGAAGATGCAGTTTCAGCTAAAGAACTGGAAATTCAAGTTTTAGAAACAGCAGGATATAAGACTGATAGCGCTTCAGATGGCAGTGATGCATTAAATAAGATAAAGACAAAGAATTATGATTTAATTGTTTCAGATATTCAAATGCCGGTAATGGATGGTTTACAAATGGTGAAATATTTGAGGCAGGATGAAAAGTACAAAGATATACCTGTTGTTTTTATTACGGCGTTGGGCTCAGAGGAAGATAAGAAAACAGGGCTGGAAGCAGGAGCAAATGCATATTTTGCAAAGGCCAGTTTTGACCAAACGCAATTGTTAGATACAATTCAAAGTCTATTGAAATGTCAGAGCAAATAAAAATATTAGTAGTAGATGATTCTATAACTGCGAGGGAGATAATAATAGGGATTTTAGAGAGCGATCATGGAGTGAAAGTTATTGGTGAAGCAAGAAATGGTAAAGAGGCAATAGAGTTAACTGATAGATTAAAACCTGATTTGATTACTATGGATATCAAAATGCCTGTTATGAATGGACTTGAAGCAATTAAATATATAATGGCATACTCCCCTACACCAATAATAGTAGTTGCTCAATCTGTTTTTGATCAGGGAGATAAATTTATTTTTAATGCTTTAGAATTAGGTGCTCTTGAGGTACTGGAAAAACCAAACCCTAATGAGTGGAAGTCATTCCCTAAAATAGGGATGAAGTTGATAAAAGAAATAAAATCAATGGCAAAAATCCCTGTGATTACACACATTAGAGGAAGGAAAAAAACGCCGGAAAGTGAGCGCAAAGTACCAGCAGGTAAAGAACATTTGTCAAAGGTAGTTGCAATTGCTTCATCTACAGGAGGTCCAAAAGCGCTTTTAAAAGTTCTCAGTAAGTTTCCTCAAGATTTTCCTGCAGGAGTACTTATTGTGCAGCATATAACAGAGGGCTTTGTTAAAGGTTTAACCGGGTGGTTAAATACTAAATGTGAAATTGATGTTAAGATAGCTTGCGACGGGGAAAAAGTAAACCGGGGAGTTGCTTATGTGGCTCCTTGTGATTCTCATATGGTGGTAAAAGAAGATGGGAGAATTGGATTAAATAATGAGCCGCCAATTAGTAGCCTCAGACCTGCTGCCGATATATTGTTTTATTCAGTGGCAGAATATTATGGAAAAAATGCAGTTGGGGTGATATTAACAGGAATGGGGCGTGATGGAGCCAAAGGGTTAAAGGTTATAAAAAGTTCAGGTGGAAAGACAATTGCTCAGGATAAAGAAAGTTGCTTAATAAATGGCATGCCAAAAGCAGCAATAAAAATAGGTGCTGTTGATAAAGTTGTTCCATTAGATTTAATTGCTGAGGAGATAATAGAGATTCTCCGATATTAAAATAAATGTATAGTCAAAAAAAAACAATATTAGTTGCTGATGATGATATAGAAGCAAGGGAATTATTAAAAGTTTTACTGAGTGCTGACTACAAGGTAATAGAAGCGAAAGATGGAGTATCGTTAGTGAAAAAAGCTAAAGTAGTGGAGCCGGACCTTATAATAACTGATGTTGTAATGCCTGGTTTAGGCGGGTGGAAAGCTATAAAGAAAATAAGAGAAGTTTCATTTTTAAAAAATATACCAGTCATATTTTACTCGTCTTTATTAAGAGATCGTGAACTGTATCATATCTATAAACCGTCAGGATATTCAGTTTTCACATACAAGCCATATAAAAAACAGGAAATGCTGAAACTGATAAAGAAGATGTTAGGAGAATAGAATGGGTCCTGCATTGAGATTGGGTAATGAATAATTTAAGGAACTTATAACTCTCCTTACTATAAATGAAACTTCATTTTTCAGGAACCCTGAACAGTTTAAAGTATTTAAAAATTTTGTAATTCCTGAGTTAATAGAAAAAAAACTGACAAAAGTATAAAAATATGGAGCGCAGGATGTTCTACAGGAGAAGAGCCGTATTCAATTGCAATGAGTATTTTAGAAACCCTTGATGATTTGAATTTATGGAATATTGAAATACTCGGGACAGACATAGATAAAAAAGCATTAGCGCGGGCAGAAAAAGGGTTATATATAAAAAAAGTTAACTTTGTTTTGTTCCCGGTGTGTAAAGGGGAATTCCCTGTTTACATAAAGGGCAGAATTCTGGAGAGTATTTTTGCCAGTTAATTTTAACTAAATACTTTAAAGGGCAGGAAAATTCTACTTCTCCCCGTAGAACCATAGAAGTTATTCCAGTAATTTTTGCCGGGTATTTTTTTAACAGAGGAATTGCTTCCTTGAGGCTGCCGCCGGTAGTAATTACATCTTCAACTAAAAGAATTTTTTCTCCCTTATGTATTTTAAAGCCTCTTTCAAGAGAGAGTTTTTTATTTTTTCTTTCTAAGAAAACATGCCGTACACCTAAATGCCTGGCTACTTCCTGGCCTAAGACAATTCCGCCAATAGCTAATGAAACTATAATATCAATTTCTCTGCCTGTCCATAACTTTGCAATTTCTTCTCCTGCTATTGAGGCATATTGCGGATACTGTAATAAACTCTGTGCCTGGAAATAATATTGGGAATGAAATCCGCTTGCTAAGAGAAAATGCCCTTTCTTTATTGCCCCTGTTTTATTAAGTAATTCTTCTATCATACCTTTACGCTTTTTTTTATGTTCTGCACGGTTTTTAACGGGTCCTGCGAATTCCTTATTGGTCTGCCTATCACTAAAAAATCAGCTCCTAATTTTACTGCTTCTTCGGGTGTTAGAATTCTTTTCTGGTCATCTTTTTTACTGTAATCCACGGGCCTGATTCCAGGCACGACAATTTCAAGATCAGGAAATCTATTTTTTACTTTTTGCACATCTTTTCCGGAAACTATTACACCTTCAATATTCTGATTGTTTGCTAAGCAAGCCTTTTCAATACTGTCTCCTTCTTTTATGCTGGAGAGAACAGTAACCCCCCAGATATGCGGGTACCCGTTAACCTGACCCATTTTTGCCTGTTTTAGTGCCTCTTCGCCGGAAGATATATGAATGGTAATTGAATAACATCCCATGCATGCCGCAGATTTTGTTGCTTTTGCACAGGTCACAGGAATATCATGAAATTTTAAATCTAAAAAAACACTTTTGCCTTCATTTTTTACCATTTCTACTGCTTTCGGACCATACCGTATGAAAAGCTCTAAGCCTATTTTAAAAAAATTTATTTCACCTTTAAGCTCTTTTACTAATTCTGCTGCCTGGTTTAAATCATCAAAATCAAGAGCAAAAATTATTTCAGCCATCTATATAATTCCTATATTATTGGTCTAAATCGGCAAACTACAGTAAATCATTAACTATCTCGGGTTTGACGAACAGTATTGATCCGAGTACAAAAACTTTTGCTCCTGCAAGTTTATAGTCTTTGATATCTTCCGGAGATATTATCCCGCCGCAAGCAGCTATATCTATGTCTACATTTTTATTTATTTCATTAATTATTTTTAATGTAAGCGGTTTAATAGCAGCTCCAGACAAGCCTCCTTCATAAATTTTATTATCATGGACAATTGCAGAAGGAAAAGTATTAGAACAAACAATTCCATTAATACCTGCATTTTTTAAAGCCCTGCTTAATTCAACCGGATTGTCCAGTGCATTTATTTTGGCAATTAAAGGGATAGAAGTAATATCCTTTAATATTTTTACTAATTTACAACATTTGTTTATGTTTTGGGTCATTCGGTCGCTCACTGATGTTTTGCTTTTTGTGTTTGCTCCCTTTATATTTGGACATGAAAGATTTAACTCAAGCGCTTTTACTCTTTCTTTTGTTAAACGAATTGTTAGTTTTTTCCAATCTTCTAAATTTTCGCCAAAAATACTGATAATTACAGGATATGGAAGTTGTTTAATTTCAGGAAAATCATTTTTTAGAAAATAATTCAGTCCACAATTCTGAAGGCCAATGCTGTTTATTATACCTCCATTAACTTCAAAAATTCTTGGCGGAGGATTTCCTTCTCTTTTTTTTATAGTGATTGTCTTACTTGTTACTGCCCCCCATTTCAAACCAGGGAAATAAATTTCTCCTTCCCATCCATAACCCCAGCAGCCGCTTGCAGCTATATATGGATTGTTTAATTTTAAGCCGGCAAAATTAATACTCATTCCAATTGATTTCTTTTAAATTAAAAACAGGTCCTTCCACACATGTTCTTTTGTATCCATGGATTGTTTTTACAGCGCAAGCCTGACACAGGCCAATACCACAACCCATCCTCTCTTCCCATGAAATATATCCGTCTTTTTCTTCCTTGCGGCAGATTTGTGCGATTATTTTTAGCATCTCTCTGGGGCCTGCGGCATAAATTATATCAGCATCTTTTATATATAACGGAAGTAAATCTGTAACTAATTTTTTGTCTTTGGCCTCGGATATTTTAATTAATTTATGGTGATGATTCAATGGAAAAAAATCTTCTTCTTTCGCTGTTCCATATATAAATATCCCTTTTGATTTTATAATGCTTGCAAGAAAATTTAATGGCGCAGCGCCCAACCCGCCTGCAACGAACAATGGTCTTTTCCCTTCTACCAATGGAAATGAGTTTCCTAAAGGACCTAAAACATCAATATATTCTCCTTTCTTTTTTTTACTTAATATTGTAGTTCCGGTTCCCTTTATCTTAAAGATGATATTAATGTGATTTTTTTCTTTAGAAGAGATACTTATTGGACGGCGCAGGCTTTTGCCGTTTATTTTTATGTGAAGAAATTGGCCCGGCGCACACCTCTCAGCTATTCCGGAATTTTTAAGTTTAAGAAGAAATATTTCTGAACCAACTTCTTCCTTTGAAATAATCTCTATTTTTTCATGAATAAGTTTCTTCATCGCGCCATACAATTTTTCCGTTATAAATAGTTAAAACAGGGAAACCTTTCAGTTTTTTTCCTATAAAAGGTGAATTTTTGCTTTTAGAAAGGAAAAATTCATCTGAAATTGTTTTTTGAATCTCTAAATCAATAACTGTAATATCAGCATTAGTCCCTTCTTTTAATCTTCCTATCGCTTCATTTTTTAATATTTTAGCCGGGTTTATGCTCATTTTTTCTATCAGTTCCATCAGGGTTAAATATTTTTTTTCAACCAATTCACTTAAAAGTAAAGGAAGTGCTGTTTCCAGACCTGTTATACCAAATGGCGCTAAATCAAATTCTTTGTTTTTCTCCTGTTCAAGATGTGGAGCGTGGTCTGTTGCAATACAGTCAATAGTAGAGTCTTTTAATCCTTTTATCAGGGATTTACGGTCTTTCTCTGTCCTTAGTGGAGGATTGACCTTACAATTTGTATTATATCCCTGTACATCAATATCTGTAAGTGTCAGGTGATGTGGCGTAACTTCCGCAGTTACTTTTATTTTTCTTTTTTTGGCTTCCTTTATCAGAGAAACTGAACGGTTAGTTGTAATATGGGCTAAATGCAGGTGACATCCGGTTAGTTCTGCAAGTGAAATATCTCTTGCAACCATCACTTCTTCAGCCTGAGCAGGAATACCTTTTAAGCCCATTATAGTAGAGACTCTCCCTTCATTCATCATCCCGTTTTTGCTTAAATTCAAATCTTCCGAGTGGGAAATAATAATTATGTTAAACATTTTTGAGTACTCCATTGCCCGCCGCATTACTAAAGCATTCATCACTGAAGTGCCATCATCAGAGATTGCTACTATTCCTGCTTTTGTCATTTTCCCGATTTCAGTTAGTTCTACGCCTTTTCTTTCTTTAGTGATTGCGCCTATTGGCAGAACCCGGATATTGCCTTCCTGTGCGCATGTGGTTAAAATATATTTTACTCCTGAAACGGAATCAACAGGGGGATCGGTGTTGGGCATAGAACATACGGTTGTATAGCCGCCTTTAGCTGCTGCCATAGTTCCGCTTGTAATTGTTTCTTCTGATTCATTCCCGGGCTCCCTAAGATGAGTATGCAGATCAATAAATCCGGGAGCAACAATTTTACCTTTCACGTTAATTACTTTGGATTTGGTTTTTAAATTTTTTCCTATTTTTTTAATTTTTTTTGATTCAATTAATACATCGGCAATTTCATTTCTTTTTGATTCAGGGTCAATAATTCTTCCGCCTTTAAGTAATATTTTCATTCTCGCCTCCACAAAGAAGATAAAGTACTGCCATTCTTACTGCTACTCCATTTGTCACCTGTTCGTTTATAACAGAATTCGGTGAATCAGCTACAGTAGAAGAAATTTCCACGCCCCGGTTCATCGGGCCCGGATGCATAATTAAAAGATCTTTTTTAGCTTTATTTAGTTTTTCTTTGTTTATTCCAAAAACAGCTCTATATTCCCCTAAACTGGGTAAAAGAAGCTCTTTTTGCCTTTCTTTTTGGATTCTCAGGATATTAATAACATCTAATTCTTTAATAATTTTTTCAATGTGATAAAAGACTTTTACACCCATACTTTCAATGTCGCGGGGTATGAGAGTAGCCGGAGCAATAACAAAGACTTCGGCTCCTAATTTATTTAATCCCCAGATATTGGAACGCGCTACCCTTGAGTGGAGAATATCACCGACAATTCCGACTTTTAACCCTTTTATTTTACCTTTTTTTTCTTTTATGGTAAAAAGGTCAAGAAGGCCTTGTGTCGGATGTTCATGCGTGCCGTCTCCCGCATTTATAACTGCTGAAGATATATGTCTGCTGATAAGGTGCGGCGCACCCGAATAAGGATGCCGCATAATAACAACATCAGCGCCCAATGATTCTATGGTTTTTGCAGTATCTATCAGGCTTTCACCTTTTACCACTGAAGATGAGCTGGCGCTGATATTTATTGTATCGGCGCTCAGACGTTTTGCCGCTAATTCAAAAGAAATTCTGGTGCGGGTTGAAGGTTCGTAAAAAAGGGTTACAACAGTTTTTCCCCGTAATGGAGGAGTCTTTTTTACTGTGCGGGTAAACAGATCTTTCATTGGCTTTGCGGTTTCAAGAATTAACTCTATTTCTGCTTTCTCCAGATCTTGTAATCCTAATAAATCTTTCCTTTTAAGCTCCATCAATGTTAGCCTCCTATAAAAGTTATGAATTACAAATTATAAATTATAAGTTAAACACTCATCACTTATAACTTATCACTTTTTTTAAGTACAATGACTTCGTCTTTTCCCTCTACTTCCCTGGAGTGTAATTCAATTAACTCATTTTTTTTGATAGTTATTTTTTTTCCTGTGAAATCAGGTTCAATGGGTAATTCTCTGCCGCCTCTGTCAAGCAACACGCATAAACGGACTTTGTCAGGCCTGCCAAAATCAATTATCTGATCAAGTGCTGCCCGTATGGTTCTCCCTGACCAGATAACATCATCTACAAGTACAATATGCTTGTCAGTGAGATCAAAATTTATTATGGTTTCTTTAATTTTAGTTTGAGTAGGGCGGCGGGAAAAGTCATCACGATATAAAGTAATATCAAGAATGCCCATAGGAATATCTTTTCCTGTGGATTTTTTTATTTCCATCTGCAGTCTTTTAGCTAAATAGACTCCCTTTGAACGGATGCCTATTAAAACAAGGTTTTCTTCGCCCTGTGCGTCATCTATAATTTCCGAGGCAAGTCTTTCTATCTTCCGTTTGAGTTCGTCTGCTTTCATTATTATTTTTTTTGCCATACTTTTCCTCCTGATTATCTTATAAAAAAAGGGGTATAAACCCCGTAAAACTTGGAACTATATAACTTAGTCTTATAATGTAGCAATTAATTTTTATAATGTAAACCCCTGCAAATTTTATCGTCGTAAATTGCGGTTTAGATTAATCGTTTAAACTTTTACAGTATTATGTTTTTAGAGGATAAAACAGTGTAACTTGACAGATTTTGCCATAGATTATAAAATCCATTTTTATTAGTCGGAATTTGTACTATAGGAGAAAAGATAAGAAATGGCAAAAAAATTTTTACAATCAGTAATAAAACGAAATGGCAATGTTGTGGAATTTATACCTGAAAAGATAACCCAGGTAGTTGCTAAGGCAATGGAAGAAGCTGATATAGATGACCAGAAGATTGCCCATAAAATAACAGATGGTGTTCTGCATCACCTTAAGAAAAAATTTGGTTATAAGACACCTTCTGTAGAGGAAGTTCAGGATGTTGTAGAGGCAAAATTAATGGAAGCAGGACATGCTGATATAGCTAAAGCTTACATACTTTACAGGCACAGAAGAAGTGAGATAAGACAGGAAAATGCGTTTTTAAATAAGATAGGAGGCTTAATAGATTCATATATTACCCGTGAGGATTGGAGAGTTAATGAGAACAGTAATGTCTCATATTCTATTTCAGCCATGCAGGAATATATTTCCGGAGCAGTAATAGCCCAGTATTCTTTAATGAACAGTTATCCATCTGAAATTGCTGATGCACATCGCAGCGGTGATTTTCATATTCATGATTTATCTGTTGGTGTATTTGCAGGTTATTGTGCAGGATGGTCTTTAAGTCAGCTGCTTTTTGAAGGGTTTAATGGTGTTCAGGGACGGATATCAGCTAAACCTGCTAAACATTTTAATGCAGCATTAGGACAGATAGTAAATTTTTTAGGAACTCTTCAAAATGAATGGGCAGGAGCGCAGGCTTTTAGTTCATTTGATACATATCTTGCTCCTTTAGTAGCTAAGAATAATTTAAATTATAAACAGGTAAAACAGTCCATTCAGGAATTTGTCTTTGCTATAAATGCCACCAGCCGATGGGGGAATCAGGTTCCTTTTACTAACATTACAATGGATTTAACTCCTTCAGAGGATTTAAAGGAATCCCCTGTTATCTATGGAGGAGAAATACTCGTAGAAGAAAAATATAAAGATTTTCAAAAAGAAATGGACATGATAAATAAGGCATTTATTGAAGTAATGTTGGAAGGGGATATGAAAGGAAGGATTTTTACTTTTCCGATTCCCACATACAATATCACAAAAGATTTTGACTGGGATAGCGAAATATCCGAACTTTTGTTTGAAATGACAGCTAAATACGGAATACCTTATTTTCAGAATTTTATTAACAGTGATTTAAATCCTGAAGATGTAAGGAGCATGTGCTGCAGGCTGCAGTTGAATGTAAAAGAATTAAAGAAAAAAACAGGCGGTTTATTTGGCTCAGGAGAAAAGACAGGTAGTATTGGTGTTATTACCGTAAACCTGCCAAGGCTGGGATATCTTTCTAATACTAAAGAAGAATTCTTTGAAAAACTTGATGAATTAATGTATTTAGCAAAAGAGTCTTTGGAAATAAAGAGGAAGGATGTCAATAAAAATATGGCGGATGGTCTCCTTCCCTGGTCAAAGAGATACCTCGGAAACCTGGATCACCATTTCTCGACTATAGGGCTTGTAGGAATGGATGAAATGTGCCTTAACTTTTTAGGGAAAAGCATTGCCTCACAGGAAGGAAAAAAGTTTTCTTTAGAAGTGATGGATTTTATGAGAAAAAATTTAGCGGAGTATCAGGAAGAAACTTCACATATATATAATCTTGAAGCTACGCCTGCTGAAGGAACTGCCTATCGTCTTGCCCGGATTGATAAGAAAAAGTATCCTGATATAATTACTGCCGGAGAAGAAGTTCCTTATTATACTAATTCTTCACAGCTTCCTGTTTCATATACAGATGATATATTTTTTGCTATAAACCACCAGCAGAGTTTACAAGCAAAATATACCGGAGGTACTGTTTTACATACTTTTGTAGGTGAATCAAATATTACAACCGAGTCCTGCAAGAATTTAGTAAAAAAAATAGCTTACAATTCTACACTTCCTTATTTTACAATCAGTCCTACTTTCAGTATATGTCCTGACCATGGATTTATAAGCGGTGAGCATTTTAAGTGTCCTGTATGTAATAATGATATGGAAGTTTATAGCCGTGTAGTTGGTTATTATCGTCCTGTGAGCAACTGGAATGAGGGAAAAAAGCAGGAATATAAAGAAAGAAAGACATATAAGTTACCTATAGAGAAGAAGGAAAAACCTGTGAAAATCCAATATATAGAGGACGGACAATTGGCATTGTTTGGATAAAAGAGCGAGTGAAAATAAGCGGGATTAAGAAGTCTTCATTAATTGATTGGCCTGGAAAAATTGTAATTACTCTGTTTACAGGCGGGTGTAATTTCAGATGTCCATGGTGTCATAATCCCGAACTGGTTTTTGATAATGTCAGTAATGAAGTTACAATTGAATATTTAAAAAATTATTTTGAAGAACATAAAAGCTGGATTGACGGGATATGTATTACAGGCGGAGAACCGCTGATTCAGAAGGGTATAATGGATTTTTTAAAAGAATTTAAGAAAAGAAATGTTCTTATCAAGTTAGATACAAATGGATATAATCCTTTAAAATTAAGAGAGATTATCCGGCAAAATCTTATTGATTACATAGCTGTAGATATAAAAACTGCGCTAAATGGAAAATACAGTGAATCTACAGGGATTGAAACAGATGTTGATTTAATAAAAGAAAGTATAAAAATTATAATGAAATCTCATATTGATTATGAATTCAGGACAACTGTGGTTCCCGGTCTCGTAGATGAAGAAGATATCGTAAAGATTGGTCGGGATATTGCCGGCGCAAAAATGTATATTCTTCAAAATTTCAGGGCTGGGAATACTCTTGATAAGAAATTTAGTAATATAAAACCTTACAGTCAGGATAAAATAAATAAAATGGCAGATATTGTATCTGAATATGTGCAAAAAGTAGATGTGAGAGTCTGAGAGGAGCGACAAAAGATGGAAAGAGCATATGGATTTGATGAAGTAGCTATTGTTCCAGGCAGGGAAACACTGGACCCTGAAGGTGTTGATGTCAGGGTAGAAATTGGTGGTATAGAATTAAATATTCCTTTTCTTGCCAGTGCTATGGATGGAGTGGTTAATCCCAAGTTTGCTGTATCTATGGGAAAATTAGGCGGGCTTGCTGTATTAAATTTAGAAGGAATTAATACGAGATACGAAGAACCTTCTGAAATTTTAGAGGAAATAATTTCTGTTCCGTCTGAGGAAGTTACACCGCTCTTGCAGAAAATATATAAGGAACCTATAAAAGAAGGATTAGTTAAAAAAGTTATAGAAAAAATTAAGGACAAGGGAGTTAAGGCTTGTGTTTCGTCAACTCCGCTTCAGGCCGAATGGCTTGGTAAAATAAGCCGTTCGGCAGGCGCAGATATCTTTTGTTTACAGGCAACAGTCCTCACAACTAAACATAATTCAGAGAAATACACATCTTTAAACCTAAGAGAATTTATAAAAAAGTTAGAGATTCCTGTAATTTTAGGGAATTGTGTGACTTATGATGTAGCGCAGGATTTAATGAAAGCTGGCGCAAGCGCAGTCTTGGTCGGAGTTGGACCCGGCGCAGCGTGTACTACAAGAGGTGTGCTTGGAATCGGTGTTCCACAGGTCACGGCTACACAGGATTGTGCCCGCGCAAGGGATGATTATTTTAAGGAATATAAAAAATATGTGTCCATTATAACTGACGGCGGTATGACGCAGGGAGCAGATATCTGTAAAGCATTTGCGAGCGGCGCTGATTTAGTAATGTTAGGAAATACATTTGCCAAAGCAAAAGAAGCGCCCGGAAGAGGTTATCACTGGGGAATGGCTCTGCCTCATCCATATCTGCCGCGAGGAACCAGAATCAGGGTAGGTATAATGGGTGGATTGGAAGAAATTCTTTTTGGGCCTGCCAAAACTGATGACGGTACGCAGAACCTTGTTGGTGCAATTAAATTGTCTATGAGTTGCTGCGGCGCAGAGAATATAAAAGAGTTTCATCAAAAGAGCAAGTTAATAATTGCTCCTGAGATACAGAAAGAAGGAAAAATTTACCAGAGGGCGCAGAAATTAGGAATGAGCAAATGATTAAATCCGATAAGTGGATAAGAAAAATGGCTATGGAAAAAAAAATGATTGAGCCGTTTGTTGAATCCCGGGTTTCGGATGGAGTCATATCTTATGGTTTGTCTTCGTACGGCTATGATATCAGGGTAGGAAATGAGTTTAAGATTTTTACAGATATAAATTCTGCTATTGTTGACCCAAAAAATTTTGACACCAATTCTTTTGTGCATCTAAAGGCAGATGAAAGCATTTTAATTCCTCCAAATTCCTTTGCACTTGCAAGGACTGTAGAATATTTCAGAATTCCACGCGATGTTATTTCTATCTGCCTTGGAAAATCAACCTATGCGCGCTGTGGGATTATTGTAAATGTAACACCTTTTGAACCTGAATGGGAAGGGCATGTTACTTTGGAAATATCCAATACCACGCCTCTCCCTGCAAAGATATATGCTAATGAAGGTATTGCGCAGGTCATATTTTTTCAAAGTGATGATATCTGTGAAATATCCTATGCTGATAAATATGGTAAGTATCAGGGGCAAAAAGGTATAACTCTACCTAAAATTTAATTGCATTTCCCATGATAATAATTATAGATTTTGGTTCACAGTATACTCATTTAATATGCCGCCGTGTGAGAGAGCACGGCGTAAAGGCTGAAATATACCCTTATAGCAAACCTGTACATTTAAAAGATAATATACAGGGAATAATCCTTTCAGGTTCTTTTTCTTCTATTGCAGATATAGATTCCCTTCAGCCCGATAAAAAAATATTCAGTTTAAATGTTCCTGTTTTAGGAATCTGTTATGGTATGCAGGTAATGGCTGAGATGTTAGGCGGAAAAGTTACAGGATGTGATAACAGGGAATACGGGGAAACAAAATTAAAAATCCTTGAAAAAAATGATCTTTTTTCAGGGTTTCCTTCTTCAATTAAAGTGTGGATGAGCCATTATGACAGGGTGGAAAAATTACCCGAAAGATTTACGGTTTTAGCGCATACAAAAAGCATACCCGTTGCAGCAATGGGAGATAAAAAAAGGAATTTATACGGGATACAGTTTCATCCTGAAGTGTTCCATACCCGGATGGGAAATGAAGTTTTTTCTAATTTTCTTTTTAAAATCTGTAAGGCAAAAAAAGACTGGAATCTGAAAAAGTGGATAGATTATAAAATTGATGAGATAAGAAAGGAAGTCGGCAGGGGTAAAGTTATTATGGCTCTTTCCGGAGGGGTGGATTCAAGTATAGCCTCAGTGCTTATTAAAGAAGCAGCAGGAGAGCATTTTTATCCGATTTTTGTAGAGCATGGATTGACCCGCTTGAAAGACAAAAAAAGAATCAGAGAAATTCTGATAAAAAAAATGGGTTTAAAAGTAAAAATTGTTGATTGTGAAGAAAGGTTTTTAAAAGCATTGAAGGGAATTAAAGATCCTGAAAAGAAAAGAAAAATAATCGGAAGAGAATTCGTTAAGGTTTTTATGGAAGAGGCAGATAAAATTTCAGGAATTACACATCTTGCACAGGGCACATTGTATCCTGATGTCATTGAATCTGCAAAGAGCTCTGTAATTAAGACACACCACAATGTAGGCGGCTTACCTGAATCTTTAAAATTAAAACTGATAGAACCATTCCGGTTGCTTTATAAAGATGAGGTGAGAATAATTGGAAAGCAACTTGGCGTACCAGATGAAATAATTAACCAGCATCCTTTTCCAGGGCCCGGCTTGGCAGTCCGGATTATTGGAACAATAAATAAGAAAAAAATTAATATTGTAAGAACAGCAGATGTTATAATTGAAGAAGAACTGAAAAAAGCAGGGATTTATTATAAACTGTGGCAGGCATTTGCTGTGTTTCTTCCTGTTAAGACTGTAGGGGTTATGGGAGATATGAGGACGCATGAGAATGTAATAGCGCTTCGTCTGGTGGAATCAAAGGATGCTATGACAGCTAACTGGGCAAGGATTCCTCACAGGGTTTTAAGTGAAATTTCCACCAGAATAGTTAATGAGATTAAAGGTATAAACAGGGTTGTTTATGATATAACAAATAAACCGCCGGGAACTATTGAATGGGAGTAATGGAGGAGAAAAAAATGAGAAGAGGAAAAGTAAGGGATATATATGAAACAGGAGAAAATTTAATGATGGTATCGTCAGACAGGGTTTCCTGTTTTGATGTTATTTTAAAGTCAGAGATACCCGATAAGGGCAAATATTTAAACAGTATTTCTGTTTTCTGGTTTAAATATCTTGACAATATAGAAAATCATTTTATAACTGATGTATATAAGGATTTTCCTTCAGATTTTCAAAATGAAGAATTCAAAGGAAGAAGTATGCTTGTAAAGAAAGCAGAACCTGTAAGAATAGAATGTATTGTGAGAAAATATGTCCGGCTGAATGATGAATGGAAGAAACTTGAGAATGAAATTTTCACACCGTCAATAAAAAAAGATGAAGGGCATGATGAGAACATAGATTATGAGGAGCTTAAAAGTTTAATTGACAGTAATCTTGCTGAAGAATTAAAGAAGAAGTCAATAGCGGTTTTCAGAAAAGGTGCAAGGCTTTTAAGTCAAAAGGGTATTACATTGTTAGACAGTAAATTTGAATTCGGGATATTAAATGATAAGGTAATTTTAATTGATGAGGTATTAACTCCTGATTCTTCACGGTTTTTAGATGAGGATGGTTCTCATCTTGATAAAGAATTTTTGAGGAAATTTCTAAAGGAGACTAACTGGGATTTAACAAAACCTTTGCCTGATGGAATAATAAAGGAAGTAAAAAAACGCTATAATGAACTCGCCAAAAGAATACTATCTTGAAATATTTCCTGTAACGAAAGACTTCAAGGGCGAAGAAGTTCTTCAGGATTTGCATGACCTGGGCATTGAAGATATACAGGAAGTATTAACAAGTAAAGTTTATATTTTACAGGGAAGTTTAGCTAATAAAGATATAGAGAGAATTGCTAAAGAGCTTTTAACAGATCCTGTTCACGAAAAATTTACTATTGGAGAGCGGAGGGAAAAGGGGATAAGAATTACTGTTTTTTTTAAGCCGGGTGTGCTTGATTTAGAAAGTAAGAGAGTTTTAGAAGCATTAAAGATTATGGGGATTGAAGGAATAATAAGTGTAAAAACAGTTAGATGTTATATTATCAGGAGTGCGGCGCAGTTGTCGGTTGATGCCTGCAGGAACTTTTCTGAAAAATTACTTTATAATAAAGTTATAGAAGAAGCAGAAATAAAAGAAGTGTAATGTAGTGGCTTGATTTATCAAGCCTGTAAAAAATGGATAAACTAAAAATTTCTAATTTAAAAGATAAAGAGCTGCTTGAACTTTCTTCAAAAATGTTACTTTCTCTTAATTTGGAAGAGATGAAAGCAATTCAAAAATACTTTGTAACCTTAAAGAGAGAACCTTCTCTTACGGAGCTTGAGATTATTGCTCAAGTATGGAGCGAGCACTGTATTCACAAAACTATGACAGGAGTAATAGAATTCAGGTGGAAGACAGAAGATGGAAAATGGAACAAAGAAATTATTAATAATTTGTTAAAAGAAACAATTTTCCGGTCAACTGAAGAACTTGATAAGAATTATTGTCTTTCTGTTTTTAAGGATAATGCCGGAATAATTGAGTTAAATGAAGAATACGGTATAGCAATGAAGGTAGAAACGCATAACCATCCTTCAGCAATAGAACCCTATGGCGGCGCAGCTACCGGAATCGGCGGAGTTATAAGGGACATTTTAGGATGCGGACAGGGCGCGAAACCTGTATTAAATATAGATGTTTTTTGTTTTGGTCATCTGGATACCCACGGGAGAGATATACCGCAGGGCGTATTACATCCAAAGAGAATTTTCAGAGGAGTGGTAAAAGGAGTGAGGGACTATGGCAACAGAATGGGTATTCCGACATCAAGCGGCGCTATAGTTTTTGATAATGATTATATCTTTAATCCTTTGATTTACTGCGGCACAATCGGTGTTATACCTAAAAAGTTTATTTATAAAAAGGTCTCCCCTGGGGATTTAATTGTTGTAATTGGCGGGAGAACCGGAAGGGACGGGATACACGGGGCTACTTTTTCTTCTACCGGCCTTGATAAGGAAGTTGATGCAGGTTGTGTGCAGATTGGGGACCCTATAACAGAGAAAAAATTCACTGATGTTTTATTAAAATTGCGTGATTTGCAGCTTTACAGCGCAATTACGGATTGTGGCGCAGGTGGCTTTTCTTCTGCTATTAGCGAGATGGGCAGGGATACAGGCGCAGAGGTATTTCTTGATAAAGCGCCTCTTAAGTATAAAGGATTAAAACCATGGGAGATTTTTCTCTCTGAATCACAGGAGAGAATGGTCCTGAGTGTCCCTGTTAAAAATATGCGGAAGTTAAAAGAAATGCTTGAAAAAGAAGATGTGGAATCAGCAGTTTTAGGTGAGTTTACTGATACTAAAAAACTGAAGATTTTTTATCAGGATGGGAAAGAAGCAGATTTAGATATGGATTTTCTTCATAACGGGGTCCCTAAGATAGTGAGAAAAGCTGTCTGGGTTAAGAAAGTGGAAAATGGAAAATTGGAAATTAAAGATAAAGATTTAAAAGTTTTAATAAGGAAGGTAATGTCACATCCGAATGTTGCTTCTAAAGAAGCAGTTATCAGGCAGTATGACCATGAAGTTCAAGGCGGTTCTGTCAGTAAACCTTTATGCGGGATAACCCAGGATGTGCCGCAGGATGGATGTGTTACAAGGCCTATACTTGATAGTATGAGCGGTATTGCAGTAGGACTTGGTATAAATTCTTTATACGGGAAGATAGATTCGTACTGCATGGCAACGAGTAATTGTGAAGAGGCAGCAAGAAATGTAGTAACTTGTGGCGGGGAGATAACTAAAGCTGCTTTTATGGATAATTTCTGCTGGGGTGACATCGCCGATGAAAAAATTCTTGGAGAGTTAGTCATGGCATCAAGAGGATGTTATGATGCAGCAAAGATTTTAAATATTCCTTTTGTTTCAGGAAAAGACAGTTTAAATAATTGTTATTATTTAAAAGACAAAAAGGTAAATATTCCAGGCACACTTTTAATTACATGCGTTGCCCCTCACACTGATATAGAAAAAGCGACAGGAAGTGATTTTAAAAAACCGGAAAATATTATTTATCTTATAGGAGAAACTTATGATGAAACAGGCGGTTCTATAGTTTCAGAGGTGCTTGGAATAAAAGATGGCGTAGTTCCACGGTTGCGCAAAGATATATCATTAAAAACATTAATAAAAGTTCAGGGAGCAATTAAAAAAGGATTTATGAAGAGTTGTCATGATTTAAGTGACGGAGGTTTATCTTCAGGATTGATAGAGATGTGTTTTTCAGGAGTTGGCGCAGAAATTGATTTGTCTAAAATGAATAATAGTGATATTATAGTTAAACTTTTTTCAGAAAGTAATTCCAGATTTTTAGTTGAAGTGGATAATAAAAACGAAAAAAGTTTTGAAGAGTTTATGCAGGGTGTTCCTTTTTATAGAATAGGTCATACATTGAATGAGAAGGTAGTCCGTATTAAAGAGTCAAAAGATACAGTGGTCTACGAGGATAGTATCTCGAGTATTAAAGAGTGCTGGAAGAGTCCGATTAAGTGGTGAAATGTAGGAATTTACAGATAAATTCGCCCACAAAAGAGTATGAAAATGATTGAGACCTAAAAATGCATTTTGTTGCTCCGGAGACTTTTTGCCTTTGGCACATGAAACTATGCCTAAAACTAAAAAACTCCCCAGCCCTTGCAAGCAAGAGCTGGGTCAAACAAGTTTTAGTTTTTAAATGC
>JAIVZN010000015.1:0-21226 GCA_048634875.1 Deltaproteobacteria bacterium
ACCAACGGCTTCACCGCAGACAACATCATCGCCGACATCACCGCAGGCACCGACTTATCCACCACCACCGTTGACTCTGCTGCCGGTTTCGCTACCAATTCCGCTTTTCTTATGTAACGTGACCAGCCCCTTTCGAGTAATGACGATTCCGCTGTCGGTTCCGCTGCAGGATCCTCTTGCAATTCGTGTACTGTTCGTATAACTACATTTTCTACTCCTAATACTGGTTTGACAAGCAAACCGATTGTTGCATCGGATGACCAGTCCATCGGAGCTGCTGCCAGTTCCGCTGCTGGAGCCGCCTTATCCACCACCACCGGTGGAGCTGCTGCTTCTTCCGGTCCCCAATACTCCCCTCTTCTCTTGTTCCAGTCAGCCTCTTTAACCGCTGCTGCTGCTGCATACTCACCCTTATACTGTTGGTGCAGTTCTTCATAGAGTGGATCGCTACCATCACCACGGAAGACGTGGTTGTCGGCGTAATCCAAGCACCTTCTCATAGCATGGAAATTCTGATCACTTTCATCCATCCAAGAACCAAGCGGCGCATTATTCACACCACCATCGGAGAAATTCGCCCTTATCTCCGCATTCGTCTGATCTATCTCCGCCTGTATCTGCGCCGCCATGTCGATTTCGCCAATTTCCACAACAGACGATTCTTTCTCATCGCCATCAATACCCACAGGTGATGCTCTCATAACAACACTTTCGCCGGTATCCTCAGGCGTTGCTGCTGGAGCTGCTACATAGGGGGACGGGAGCCAGTCTGGAGTTGCCGCTGCTGCCGGGGTCGCTGCCGGCTTCACATCCGGTTTCGCAAAACCACCCATATCACTGCCAGCATATCCCTGTACACCGCCGACACCGACAGGAGCTGCTGCTGCTGGAGCTGCTACATAGGGGGACGGGAGCCAGTCTGGAGTTGCCGCTGCTGCCGGGGTCGCTGCCGGTTTCACCGCCGGCTTCGCAAAACCTGCCGGAGCTGCTGCGCCGCCGCCAGCACCACCGCCGCCGCCAGCACCGCCGCCACCACCGCCTGCTGCTGGTGCTGCTACGGGGGACGGGAGCCAGGATGGAGTTGCCGCCGCTGCCGGTTTCGCTGCCGGTCTCGCTGCTGGTTTCGCAAAACCTGCGGGCTTAGCGCCGCCACCGCCGCCGCCACCGCCGCTGCCAAGAGTTACTGTCGCTTTCGGGCCACCACCAAGAGTTACTGCCGACTTAGCGCCGCCACCGCCGCCGCTGCCAAGAGTTACTGTCGCTTTCGGGCCACCACCAAGATCCCCCCTTCCTGCTCCTTTAATCTCCTGCATCTCTTCTTTTGATAAACTTGTAATTTTTGACGAAAGGCTTGTGGATTGCGAAAAAACATTCCCCGACCATAATTCATTAAATTCTTCTATTGATATGTTATACTCTTTGTTATCTCTGTCTATATAATGTACCTGACCATCTTCTATTTTAGTCACCACAACAAAATGACCTTCTGTATCTCCTTTATTAAGATGGACTATTACCCCTTCTTCTTTTACCAATTCACTTAATCCCTCAACCCCCTGCTCTACTAAATTATAGCCTGCTAATTCTACTCCATATTTCTTCTTGGCCACCTTCTGTATGGCAAACATAGATGTCTGTAACGGTTCGCCACTTGAAAGTGTCTCTTGATTAACTGAACCTGTAAGCATATCTACAAGAATAGCATTGGTAGCAATGTCTGCCTCGGAATGCTTTATTCCTAATTGTTCAAGCAGGTTGCCTAATGCTTTTGTAGCGCAATTTACAACATCTCCTGTCGCATTAAATAATGTAATTACTGCATCAATGTTTGTTCGGGTGAGTTCTATTACTACATCATCAGGATTTAAACCAAGTTCTGCAAGCATCTCGCGCTGTCTTTCCGAGTCCGCATCCACATACTCATTAAGCCAGTCCGTAACATTTTGTTTAACTTCTGTTTCAGTATCCTGCTCAGCTTGTTCTACTTCTTCTTTTTCTATTGTCTCAGTTTTTTCTATTTCTGCTTTTTTTTGCTCAACTGATTCCTCTTGTTCCTCAGAATCAGCAGAGGCATCCTGTTCCTCAGAAGCATCAGATGTCTCTTGTACATCAGAAGCTTCTTGTTCCTCAGATGTATCGCTTACTACTGAGCTATCTCTCCCTGTAATAGAACTTATTACTGCTTTCCCTACTCCAGCAACTGTATTTATTACTGCTCTTATTCCTCTATCAACTGTATTTATTATTGCTCTTCCCACTCCAGTAGTAGCAAATGCTTCCTGCGCCTCAGAAACATCAGATGCTTCTTGTGCCTTAGAATCAGCAGAGGCATCCTGTTCCTCAGAAGCATCAGATGTCTCTTGTACATCAGAATCAGCAGAGGCATCCTGTTCCTCAGAAGCATCAGAGGCTTCTTCTTGTATTGTAGGCGCAGCCCATTCCTGATGGTAAGATTCGCCTATCTTACCTTTATCTTTATCATAATCATCCAGGTAAAACCAGCCCCAGCTTACCTGTGTGAAAAAGAATGTAAATACTGTAAATAGCGATACACTTTTTCTGAATATCACTAAATTCCTTTTATTAGAGAATTGTGCAATAAATTTCTTTATCATTGTATCTCTCCTTTTTTTATCATATTTCAAACATCTGTATTAATTTATTCATTTTGTGAGTTTTCCTCCCCTTCAATAAAAATGTCTTATTCCCGTGAGTATCAACTTCTACCATAACTTTTCCATCCGAGATTGTATACATAACATTTCCGTTTTTATTTTTTATTACGAGGGGTGTACGCGGATTCCTGTCAATTAATTTTTTAGACGGCCTGAAAATTTCCCCTTTAGGTTTGTATCTTTTTGATGGATAAAACGAGTAAGGGTCTACCTTGGCCATACTGCTCCCTGTCATTACACAACACACCATTAATAATAAGGTAACTATTCTTTTCATTTTCTTTTCAGTAATAGTATACGAACTTTTTGTGAAATATATTGGAAAGGAATGTAAAATTTATGTAAAATGCAAACTAAATTTATTGTCTGAAATGATTTTTTAACTTATAATGCTGAAATTGCCCTGTAGAAGAAATAAACGGCTCCTGAAATTATAATTCCACCAAAAACTTTTTTTACCGCTACCATCCATTTCCCGCTTTTAGGAAGACCGGCAGCTAAACCTGCAAAAGTTCCTACAATAATTAACAGAGTTCCGCACCCGAAACCATAAGCAAAAAGCAGGACACCTCCCATGAATATATTTTTACTTACAGTAACAAAAGATAATATACTTCCCAGTACAGGAGTGGTACACGGAGCAGCTACTAAACCGGATACCATACCCATAAAAAATATACTTTTAGTGCCTTTATATTTTGATGTGTCGTACCCGAAAAAAGGAATATTAATTACACCAAGCATACCTAATCCAAAGATTAAAAGAACTACTCCAAGAAAAAAATTAATCCATGGATTATATGCTGTTAAACCAAAGACTTTTCCTCCTATAGTTGCAATTACGCCAAGCACTGTATAAGTAACGGATAATCCAAATACATACAGTAACGACAAAGTAAAACTTTTTAATTTTTTTGTTGCCCGGGCGCCAATAACTCCAACTGTTACAGGAATCAGGGGATATATGCATGGAGTCAGACTTGTTGCAACTCCTGCAATATATGCTATCCCAATAGATAAAATCGGGCTCTTACTAACTATTGAAGTAATTTCAATCATTCTCTAAAATTTGCGGTTACTTTCAACTTCTATGTCCTAATGGCAGTAGCAGGATTTACTGTTATAGCTCCTGCAGGGCAAACATTCTGGCAGGCTCCGCATCCTACACAAAGACCTCTGTCAACAACCGGCTTTGATGCCATTACCTTAATTGCTTTTTCTTCAACAGGACAATGTTCTTCACACAAAAGACAGTTTTCTTCACCTCTCCATGAGAGGCATCTACCCCTATGAACTCCTGCTGTACCTAACCTGATTTTCTTTTTTTCACTAATCTTTAAATTAGGAATAGCGCCTGTAGGGCACACCTGTCCGCATAATGTACATTGATATTCACAATGTCCTATTTCAGGAACCAACCTCGGGGTCAATATACCTTCAAGTCCTGACTCAAACATTACAGGCTGTAACCCATTAGTCACACAAACCCTCATGCAATTTCCGCATCTTATACATCTATTTACAAAATCTTTTTCTTTAAGCGCGCCAGGCGGCCTGATTATTCCTTCAGATTCTATTCTTTTTTTGTGTTTTGCGCCTGTAAGCAAAAATAATAAAGACATTCCAATTAACTTAACAAAACTTCTTCTGAGATTATTCATGCGTTGCCATTACAGGACAATCATATACACAATCCATACACAGAATACATTCTTCTTTATTATACTTAATTGCGCTCATTCTACAATTAATAACACATTTTTCGCAGCCTGCACAAATTTGAAATTTTTTTCTTTTAAAAGGTGAAATTTTTACTGCCAGTGCCAGAAAAGCTCCAAGAGGACATATATTTCTACACCAGAATCTTCTTGACAGCACAGTAAGAAAAATAGCACAAAACCATATTCCCGAAATCCATAATGTATTGGAAAAATACTTTGATTGAACCATGCCTATAAGAATCCCTATAAATCTACTTGCAATTGTAACAGGATCCAGCCACCACACTACCTGAATTCCAAGAATAGCAAATACAATTAAAATACCAAGGATAATAAATTTAAAGTACCGCATCCACACACAGGATAATTCTTTTTTAGTAAACTTGTTTCTTATTAATCCTGCAAAATCTATCATAGAACCTAATGGACAAATCCAACCGCAAAAAAATCTCCCTAAAACAACTGTTGCTAAAATCAGTAATGCAGAAGGAATTAAAATCTTCAGGAATACCCTGTCTGCAATTGACACCCCGACTGCAATCAGCGGGTCAAAGGCAAAAAATAATTTTGTCCATATTACAAATATGCTAAAGAAAAAAAATTGTGAAATTCGGCGCAAAACCCTGACATTTTTCATGGTAAAATTTTACACCAAAATGGTAAGTTTTTTAAGATATTTAAATCGCTGCATTCTGCCTTTTATCTTGAATATTTGCCCATTAAAACAGCTTTTTTTAGAATGTGCCCTTTCATTGCATCTTCAAGTTTTTCTTTTGTGGACCCTTCCTGTATATCAAGCATTGTATCTAAAGCATAGAGTTTAAAGAAATATCTATGTGTGCCTGATAGCGGCGCAGGTCCGCCATAGCCAAGTCTCCCCCAATCATTTCTGCCTGATACACCTTCAGGAGTTATACCTTCTTTAATTTCTCCTGTATCCGGTGTTATATTCCAGACTACCCAGTGATCCCATGTTCCAACCGGAGCGTCAGGATCATCTACAACTAAAGATAGAGACTTTGCCTCTTCCGGCACACCTTCAATCCTGAGAGGAGGAGAAATATCTTCTCCATCACCGGTATACTTTACAGGAACTCTTCCTTCATCTGCAAACGCACTGCTTGTTAATCTCATAGCTCCTCCTCTTTATCTTTGGTTCTTTCTTAAATATTGTGCAAATATCGTCTGAAAGTTGTGTCCAAATGGGTCCGTAAAATGTATTTTGAGTGACTTTAGTACTTTTAGTAAAAGCCAGTCTGGTTCTTTAGAAAAAGCTCAAATTGTTTGAGACCGACGATAAGTCGGTTGAGTTTTTGAGCTTTAGGACTGGCTTTTATGTGCCAGTGGCAAAAGTACTATGGAACGAACAAATTCATTTTTCGGACCCTGACAATGCACATTAAATACGAAAGAACCTTATCTTTCAGCCCGGCCGGTCCTGCTTTATTCTTCACACCTTCTCTAAATTTTCTTTCCTTTAAAAAGACAGGCATTATAAATAACATTAATATTGTTCTTTAAACAAAAATCAATTGCTTTTTTACTTTCAGCTCCAGGCTGCATCCAGACATTTTTTATGCCTTTTTTCCTGCACTGAAAAACAATATTTTCTGTTATTAAAGGCGGGGTAACAATACTTACTACATCAACAATTTCAGGTATATCCAGTACAGACGGATAACACTTTAAACCTTCAACCTGACTGCCGCGCGGGTTTACCGGATATACTTTCTTTTCACTCTTTAATAAATCCAAAAGTATCCGGTAGGCATATTTTGACTTGCTACGGAAAGAACCAGCCACAGCATAGCTCTGGCTGTTTAACATTTTATTAATCTTATCTTCCATCTTACCGGGGAGTTATCAGTTAATATAGGGGCTTATTATTTTTTCCACAATCGCATCTTTATGTAATGCCCCTATTGATTTATCTACAAGTTTACCGTCCTTGAATATTGCAAGAGTAGGAATACTCATAATATTGTAATCACCCGCAATTTTTCTTCCCTCATCAACATTAAGACTGCATACCTTTAATTTCCCATCATATTCTTTATTAATTTCATCAACTATGGGCTCAACCATTTTACAAGGCATGCACCACTCGGCCCAAAAATCAACAAGCACCGGTATATCCGACTCTAACACTTCCTGCCTAAAATTTCCGTCATTTACTTCTATCTTCATAATTAACTCTCCTTATTCATTTTCTAAAATAATATATCAAATTGGTGTGTCAACTGTCAACAATAAAGGCATTCTTAATTAAATTTACCTTATCTTTCAATACTTCAACAACATCAAATCTGAAATTTCCTTCTTCTCTTTCTTCCCGGGCAATATAAAACCGGGCAAGTTTTATAAGTTTTTGTTTTTTGTGGTAGTTTACAGCTTCCCTGGGCAATCCAAAAGAATCACTTTTTCTATATTTCACTTCTACAAAACACAGGCAGGAACCATCTCTTGCAATAATATCTATTTCTCCTGATTTGCACCGCCAGTTGGTATAAACTATTTTATATTTTTTGCTTATAAGAAAAACTTTAGCTTTTTGCTCTGCAATTCTTCCTTTTGCAAAGTTATATTTCTTAATATTGTCTAATTTCCTTTATTCGGGCTTTTTTGCCGTAACGCTGGCGCATATAGTAAAGTTTAGCTCTCCTGACCTTACCCCTTTTCAACACTATTATACCGGTTATCAACGGGGAATGAAGTGGATAAACTTTTTCCACACCTATACCAAAGGAATATTTTCTTACTGTAAAAGTTTTATTTATTCCTTCACCTTTGATGGCAATAACTAAACCCTCAAAAGCCTGTACCCGCTTTTTATCTTTCCCTATCTCCATCTCTATTCTGACTTCATCCCCTGCCTTAAAATCAGGAATATTCTTTTTTATCTGGCTTTTTATTATTTTTATCATATCGGGCCTCGTGGTCCCTGTAATTTCTTATTTTCCTATGGTCTCCCGAAATCAATACTTCGGGTACTTTTAATCCTCTAAACTCTCTTGGCCGGGTATATACAGGATATCCCATATCTTCCTGGATAGACTCAACATCTCCAAGCACACCAGGCACTAACCTTACAACTGCTTCGGTTATCACTAAAGCAGGCAACTCGCCGCCTGACACAATAAAGTCTCCAACAG
Organism: Deltaproteobacteria bacterium; assembly: GCA_048634875.1. Lineage (GTDB taxonomy): Bacteria > CG03 > SLGR01 > SLGR01 > JBDRKX01 > JAIVZN01. Next base: position 7,549 of record JAIVZN010000015.1, read on the forward strand.
ATATTACCCTATCCACAAAATTCATCACCCTGTAATCAATACCTGTATACCTTCCGCAAATCAATGTTAAATTTTTTCCGGAAAGCTCTCCTGCAGTCTCCTGACTAAACTTTTCACCCGAAGGAGATAACAATATTTTAATCGCCGACCCGCTAACACTTTCCAGAGCTTTCACAACAACAGGCACCATCATTACCATACCGGGTCCTCCTCCATATGGCATATCATCTACTTTTTTATGCTTATTATCTGAGAAATCTCTTATATCAACAACATTATATTTAAAAAAACCTTTATTTCTTGCCCGGTTTAATATTCCTACTTTGAAATAACACTCTACCTGTTCAGGAAATATAGTAAGAATATTTATTGTTGTTGTTTTCAATGACCTTTATCCAAACTCCTAAGAGTCAGGATATAGTTTTAAATTTATCTTTGTGGCTCTACGATTTCAACTGTAACGCGATTTCCATCCCTTATGGAAGCTGCATTAACCAGTGTTCTGATAGCTTTTATAGTTCTTCCCTGTTTCCCAATTACCTTGCCAACATCTTTTGGATTTGTAGTTATTTCAATAATTGTTGTTTGCTCACCCTGCACTTCTCTAACACTTACTTCATCCGGATTCTCTACCAATTTTTTTACAATTTGATTTACTAAGTCTTTCATTGCATACCTCCATTCAGCCACTCACTGCCACGCACTCGCAAACTTTTCAACATTCAGCCGTTCAAGTTATTCGGTCGTTCACTAATCCTTATTAGAACTCTTTTCCTTAATAGAACTCTTTCTTAATTTTGATATAAGCGACTTAACCGTATCAGTCATCTGTGCGCCCTTTTTTATCCAGTCTTCAACTTTTTCAAAATCAATTACTGCATTGGGAAATTCATTCTGGGGATGATAATGTCCAATGTATTCCAGAACCCTACCATCTCTTTTCTTTCTGGAATCAACAGCTACAATTCTGTAGTGCGGGTCTTTATGTCTCCCGGTTCTTTTTAATCTTATCTTTACACTCATAAATTGCTATTTTATTTATTAAAATCAACTTGTCAAGCCATGTAGCAGCAAATGTCAAAATCAGCCGCAAAATGAAAAACTTTTTTTTCGCCTTTTTGGGGTTAAAATATTTCAGAATATCATGGAGAAACTTGTCGTCTATACAGGAAGGTGATATCGCATATATCGGAATTTTAGATGTGTGATGTAAGAATTGAATGTTGGAAAGGGTTATGTTATAATTCAAGAAAATGAGGAATAAAAATTATTATACATATGTTATTGCTTGTGTGTTATTAATAGTTTTTTTCATTCGCACATTTAATTATATAGGCACTAAATCGCCAACTTATGATGAACATTATTATATAGGATATGGATATTCTCTATTAAAGACAGGTGATTTTCGATTCAGGAAAGATAAAACCAATTTAGTGCCAATCCTTTCTGGTATACCACTATTATTTTTTGATTTAAAATTTTCTACTGACGATGAAAATTGGATCAAAGGTGACACAAAAAATATTGCTAATTTGGAAAGGTGGGCTCTTTCAGATGAAATGCACCATGCCAGTCTATTTAATTACAAATTTCTATATCAAAATTCAATATCAGCAGATAAAATTATATATTATGCGAGAATTCCAATCTTATTAATATCCCTGATTTTAGGAATCTTTGTTTTTCGATGGGGATGCGAGCTTTTTGGAAACACGGCTGGTATACTTAGTTTAATATTCTATACCAATTCTCCAAATATAATAGCACATTCAGGACTGGCAACAGAGGACTTAGTTTTAAGTTGTTTTATATTTTTGTGTATCTATTTTTACTGGAAATACTATAAAACAGAAAATAGAAAATATGTAATTTTAACAGGAATAAGTATGGGATTTGCTTTAAATACTAAATACACCGCAGTTATACTTATACCTACTGTGGTAATGTATGGAATATTTGAACTATATAAAAAATATAATAAACAAAAAGTTGTTCAAACCATAAAAAACTCTTTAATAATTTTAGGGGTAGCCTGTCTGATATTGTTAGTGTTCTACAAATTTGTTTCAATAAAAGAATACTTTTTGGGAATGAAATTTGCAGCTAAATACATAAAAAATGCACAAGTAGCTTTTCTATCCGGTCAATATTCTAAATCGGGTTTCTGATGGTATTTTATCTACACTTTTCTGCTAAAAACACCTTTGGCTTTTTTAATTTTTTTAGTGGTGGTGTTTTTTAAAAATATTATTAACGGAAAGGTCAATTGTAAGACAAATATTTTTCTTTTATCAGTTCCATTAATACTTTTAATAATAGCTTCAATGTCACCTATGCATATTGGTCATAGACATATCCTTCCAATTTATCCATTTTTATTTATTTTTGCCAGTCAAATTATTCTGATACATAAAAAGATAATAAAGACAGGTGTTGCTCTTCTCTTGTTCTGGTATATAGCAGGGGGCATTAAGATTCATCCTCATTATTTGGCTTATTTTAATGAATTGGCAGAAGGCCCAAACAATGGATACAAATATTTAGTTGATTCTAATATGGATTGGGGTCAAGATTTAAAAGGTTTAAAAGAATATGTGCAAAAGAACAACATATCTGATGTAGTACTTTCTTATTATGGTGGATGCTTATCAGATTATATTAATTTTGATTTTCAAGATTTATTTTCCTTTGGTATTGTAAACAAAAAAGAATACATAAATTCTCTAAATCCCAAAAAAGAAATTTTAGCAATTAGTGCAACAAATTTGCAGGGTGTTTATTTAGGCAAAGTTGGTCATGATATATTTTATTGGCTCAAGAATAAGAAGCCTGCTGATAAAATAGGATATTCGATTTTTGTCTACGATATCACTAATGATGCATATATTCACAAGAGATTAGCACATGCATATTTTGTAACAACACAATATGAAAAAGCAATACGTGAGGCAAAAAGAACCATTATTTTGGGCAAAAGTCATAGGTTTTGTAATTTCCTAATGAGTCTTATTTATACTCACACCAACCAAGAATTGTTAGCGATACAGTATTATAAAAAAGCAACACAGTTTGAAAACAGGAAAGAAATACTTGATAATATTAAAAGATTAATTACTAATTCGCTTGCGCAAAATGCTTATTCTGATTCTTTATCTCGACTAAGTTTTATTTTTTTAAGAAAAGAGTTATGGAAAGAAGCAGAGCAAATAAACCATTTAAATTTAATGATAAGACCCGATAATATATATCCATACATTCATTTAGGGGTAATTTACGAAAAAAACCGACTGTATGACAAGGCTTTACAGTTTTTATTAAAGGCGGAACAAATTGATTTTACTCTGCCGGAAATACATTATAATAAAGCAGTATGTTATTATAAAAAAAGAAATTATAATAAAGCTTTAGAAAATGTTAAAAAAGCATTATCTTTTGACTCAAAACATTTAGAGGCAAAATTTTTATTGAATTTAATATCTCAAAAATTAAAAATCAATTAGTAAATTAGGAAGAATTAGAAGCAATTTACACTGTTGCCGTCTTTGTATATTCATCCAGTAAAGTCTTCATAAGTTCCTTCACCGAAATAATTTTATCTACCCTATATGCGTTAGTACCGGCAAATACAAATCCTTTTTCAAGGATTCCCATCTTTGCATTAGTCAATGCAAGAGCAATGCAGTATGGGGCATTTTTAAAATCACAAGTATGAAGGCATTTACATGGACATATAAACTCCTGTTTAATCCCTGCAGCAACATCTTCAAGAAATTTATTTTGAATAGCTCTTCCGGGAAGTCCGACCGGACTTTTAATTATTATAAGATCATCTTTTTTACATTTTATATATTCTTCCTTAAATTTTATTGAAGCATCACACTCGTTAGTTGCGACGAACCTTGTTCCCATCTGCACCCCATGAGCTCCCATCTGAATAAATTTATAAATGTCGGCACCTGTAAATATCCCTCCGGCAGCAATCACCGGAATACTTTTACTAAACTGTTGCTCATAAAATTTAATTACTTTAATCACTTCTGGCAGTATCATCTCTAATGTATATTCAGGGTCATCAATTTGTTCATTCTTAAATCCAAGATGACCGCCTGCCAACGGCCCTTCAACAACTACGGCATCCGGTACATGATTATAGTTCCTTGCCCAAGACTTGAATATAATTTTTGCGGCTCTTGCGGAAGATACAATCGGAACGCATTTGGTTATACCACTTTTTAATCTATCTACTGATAATGTTTTAGGAATCTTCAAAGGCAGCCCGGCACCAAGGAAAACCAGGTCTACTTCCATATCAAATGCAACCTGAAAAAGGTCATAGTAGTCTGAAAGAGCCACCATCAGGTTTACACCGATAATTCCGTTAGTCATTTCTTTGGCTTTTTCTATCTCTGCTTTAAGAACTCTTTTATTTGCACCCATAAAATCCGCCTCAAAATCAGGTTCATGCATACCGATCCCCGTAGCAGAAATAACTCCAACCCCGCCTTCATTTGCGACTGCCGAGCTTAAACCTGCTAAAGATACACCAACACCCATCCCGCCTTGTATAATAGGTGGGCTTATCTTTAAATTTCCAATTATTAAATCTGGTATTTTCATGTTTTTTCCTTATTAAACATTTAGTAACCTATTAAAAATTACTATTGCAGTTGCCATAATAGTTTATACTAATTTTCTTTAAAGTATTATATTTTTATTTTATCAAAATGCAAGGGGGGGCACCCAAGTTCAAATATAAGGTTCGGCGGATGAAAACATCAGAAAAAAGGATGGAAGGCATTATTTTGTTATTAAGGGTTATCTGACTGCAAGCAGTAATAGTCCGCCAAGATTCAGTAAGAAAACCATAAGAATTGCCGGTATTATTCCAAGTACAGGAATAACTATAAGGCTCAGTACAATTGAACCGATAAAAGAGCCCATCAGGTCAAAACCATAAAAGACGCCTCCAATCTCACCGCTGGCGTTCTTTTTTTTGCGCCAGTAGAGCCCGCATATAAGAGGGAACTGTATTCCACCGATAAAGCCGGGAATAAAAGGTAAAAAAAGAAAAATTAATTCTCCAAAATTATAAATCAGCGGAACAAGCAATAATAATGGATATAATAAAATTGCAATTTGAGTACTGACAAGCCAGTTATACTCAGGCAATTTCCTTTCCATTAGCTTTGTTATCCATAAGCTTCCAAAAATTAATCCTGACATAAAAGATGTAAAGATTAAACTCATCTTCCAGAATACGGAACCATAGAATATCTGAAAACTTAAAAGAGTTATAATTTGAAAAGAAATTTCTGCAAAACCTGTTGATGCAATTACAGCAATAAGCCTGTAGGTATATGCCTGAACCCGGGTATAAATTGGAAAAAGAAAAATTATATACAAAATAAAAAATACAAAAAAGATATTTGTAAAATTTAATTTTTTTAAAAATCCCTTAAAATTGTATTTAAACTGGGTGGAGAAGAGTATTGTGTTATAGAAATACGATATTGGATAGAAGTCACGGTTGATTGAAGCTTTAACCTTTACTTTCAACTGTGTATCCATATCCTGAAAACGAAAATGTGAAAATTCGCTGAAAAAATAATATTCCCTGAAGAATTGTGTCATTATACTGCGTTTCTGTAACCTTTTAAGCATTATCTCCCAGTCAGAAGTCAGGGTTCCTTTATTCCTCGCAGCAAGGAAAAACGCAGTTTCACCCGGAGTAATCAGAACTTCAGGAAATACTTTTTTTAAGGTTTTTTTTAAAGAGATAAAAAACATTATCTGCTCTTCGGAAAGGTAATTAGGCTGTGATGGTAAAGAGAAAGAAAGGAGCCCGCCTTGATTTAAATGTGTATAAACTTCCGCGAAAAATTCCTGTGTATAATAACGGTTGATAAGCACAGTATGCGGAGGGGGCAGGTTAAGAATTATAACATCAAATTTGTCCTGATTTTTTCTGAACCAGTACCGCGCATCGCAAATTATTATTTTAAATCGTTCGTCATCCGGCGGCGGAAAAAGGTCTTTGAGATTTTCAATAACCATTGGGTCAAGTTCAAGGTAAACAACTTTATTTACAGGATGTTTAAGTATTTCTTTAGTAACTTCAGATAAGCCGCCGCCTATAATAAGGATTCTCTTTGGATTTTTATGCTGGGTTAAAGGTAAGTGAGCAGCCATTTCAGAAGTTGCAGGGTCAGGGACAGTAAAGTTATATATCCCACTTGTATATAAACTCAGGGCATCTTCTCTTTTTAGAACAAGGAGATTCTGGTAATGTGTATTTTTAAAAAAGCAAACTTTGTAACCGGGATAAATTTTAGTTATAAGTTTTTCACTGAGCTGCGGTGTTCTGAAAAACAGCATGGTATATAAAAAAATAATTAAGAGAGCAATTAGTTTTATGATAAGAAAAGGATTTAAAAACATAATTGATACAAGATTAAAAGCAGAAAGAATAATATGGCTCTGAAATGAATTAAAATTCGGAAGTAAAACAAAAATAGTAAATATGCCGCCAGCAAATGCGCCTATGGATTCAAGTATATAAGTATATCCTACCGGAATTATTCCTGGTTTCTTTTTGTAAACCTCGCATCCTGTAGCAAAGAGCGCTCCGAGCAGGCCGTTTAAAGGAAGTATAAGAGGGATGGTTGATAATATCACAGGGATTTCACCTGCAATCTCGCCCGGAAACAAATTAAGAATTTTAGGCAAAACCCTCACTATATATATACACAAAGGAAGATATACAGCTATAAGAAGCTGGATAATGTTAAACAGGTTAAGGTAGTTCTTAAATTTTTTAAGCAGTATTTTTCCTGCAAAAAAACTTCCCAAACCGCCGATTAAAAACCACAGGCCAAGAATCAATCCAATGGTTACTTCGTTCCCGTAAAAAACTATAAGAAGTTCCCTAAGGAGTATAATCTGTGCGCTTAAAGCAGTAAAACCTATAAGAAATAATGCAAAAGATAACATATCTCAATAAATTTTACTTAATATGGCAGGTTAAAGCAAAATTTGACTTTTAAATATTTATTATTTATAATAAAGTTAGTAAAGTTAGTATTGTGACAAAAGTCACAGACATATTTATAAAAACCTATTAATATAGATGTAGAAGAGTAAAAAATATTAATAGGAGGTGCAATATGAAAAATTTAAGTAAAATTATTTTAGTGGTTGTAGCTTCAATTTTAGTAAGTACGGTATGTGCATTTACTTCTACAGCAAATATTACCGAGATGGAAGGAGATGTAAATTATGTGAAAAAAGGAGCTACCGAGTGGCAACCTGCTTCTATTGGGACAATACTTGAAAATGGCGATAAAATAGGAAGTAAAGATAATTCATGGGTAGAAATAAGTTTTAGAGCAGGACATCAGGCAAAATTAGGCTCAAACAGTTTTATGATAATTAATCAACTGGAAATAAAGACATCTTTAGAACTGTTTAAAGGAGAATTATTTTCCAAAGTAAAAAAACTTTCCAAAGCTGAAGGTTATGAGGTAAAAACATCACAGTCTGTTGCTTCGGTAAGAGGCACGGAGTTTAAAGTTACTATTGATGAGAACAATGGGAAAACTTTAGTTAGTGTGTATGTGGGCAGTGTTTTGGCTAAAGAAATAATTACAGGAGCAGAAGTTATTGTGCCTGCAGGAAAGTATGTTATTATTAAAGAAAATACAGCACCTACAGAACCGGATGACATAGAAAATCTTGAAAAAACAGCAAGTATTTTCAGCTCCAAAACTTGTCCTCAAGATGAAGACGATCCGATGCCACCCGAGGAAGAAGAACCGGAACCACCTGAGGAAGAAGATAAAATATCTATTAAGGAAGATTTAAGGGAAGAAATGAGAGAAGCTGTTAATGATATAAGGGTTGATATGGAAACTGCCCGTAATATTGTTGAAGATACAAAAGAAACAGATTCTTCTACAGGCAGGTCATTAAGGGATGTTCACGGAAACCTTGTAAGGATTGAACAGTATGTTGTCCGACCAAAACCGGATACAATACAATTTATTAATATAACAAAACGCAGTAATTATAAATATGGCGGAAGAATGAATGTAGCATCCTGCGGCGCAAGGCTGGATAGTTTTGAAGCTAAAGCTACATTTAATATGGAAATGCCTGAAAAGATATCTGACTGGTTCGGATTCTTTAAGGATGTAGATGAAAAGGACCTGGATTTTCATCCTCTGCGTGTTGAAATAAAAACATCAAACCAAAGTGATAGTATAATTGTTACTTCAACCTGGGATGATGTAGAAGACAACTTGAAAACTCCTGTAGTGAAATTCGAAAGCGGCAAAGAAGGTGTATGGCTTGTTGATACAACTGACTATGATGAAAGCAATTCACTTAAATTATCTGAAGAACAAATGGGTGAAGGAGCCTTCTGGAACAGCAAAGAGGACAGATTTGAAACATGGATGATATCACCTAATATCAGGTTATATCGAGATACCAATTTAAGTGGCGCATATAATGTTGGAGATACATTATTTAATGAAAATGGCTTAGTAAGACTGGGCATGGAAGCATGGATAATTGACAATGACGGAAAGATATTAGATTTAAATACAGTAAAAGATGGCAACCCGTTTAATATAATAAGGAATATTGCTTTTGAATCATCTGCAGTCTGCAGATATGATTTTAGCAATAGCTTTCTTTTAAATGACCTTGCTCTTTATAAAGATCCTAATAATCCACATGAAGATAGAGAATTGGAAGATTGGGAGTATGAGTCAATTCTTAGAGATTATAATAATGGGACAGATTTCTTTTCAAGGAACTTTGACCATGTTACAACTCCTGATTTTATAATACCTGTACTTGAAGAGATAGCAAAAGGCGCAGCATCTTCTATGTAAATTTGGACAGAAATTGAGAAAACTGAAATTAACTTTATTATTTATTATAGTTCTTGTAGCCGCAGGCTTTAGCCTGCGTGTATTCGCAGAAGATAATAATGGTGACGATGACGGAGGTATTGATCTCACTTCACTTCCGGGCTGGGTCGTAGATGCAGCACTAAAGTTTATAAATAATCCTGACGATGTTTTTTATAATTTTCATTTAGATAATGTAGATTACACACCTGTTTTAGAAACAGAACCTGCTACTTTAAGAACAAATTTTCTTACTACATTTCTCCCTTTTACATGGGGAAACCTGAACCTTAAGGTAAAAGCGCTTTCAGACGAAAGTTACTATAACTGGATACCGCAGGTTGACATACTTGGAAGTTACGGCAGAATATTAGCGCTTGATATTGCATCAAAATTTATAAGCAGCGATTCTGAAGATGATGACACATTTAAACCTCCAACAATGAAAGATTATAGTCTTGGAATACTTTTAACTAAAGCTGTATCAAGGGAGACACGGATGTATGCAGGTTTTCAATATTCAGTTATTTCCATAAATTTTGAATTTCCTGAACCGTTAGAAATTACTGATGAAACTTCTTTATCTGAATTAAATATTAACAGAAAAGATTATATTTTAGTTACAGGCATAACAAATGTAATGAAAAAAAACAAGCGAATAATTGCTTATGTCGGTTATGGATTTAGTTATAAGAAATTATTTTCAAGGTTTGCATGGCACTATGACCATCTTGAAATCGGGTTTAACATATACCCTGAAGGATTGTTAGTAATACACCCTTTCATGGGTTGGCACTGGAATTTTTAAAATGATGAAAAATAAATTAATTATATTAATATCAATTGCTTTATTTGTTTCAGGAACTGCACTGGCGCAGATTGAGTTTGCGCCTTATTATAACTACCGGTTTGCAGAAGGTATTTCTGTATCTCCTGAAGGAGACATGGGTTTCCTTATTAATTTGTCCAATGATATTGGAATGATAATCAAGCCTTTTCCAAACCACAGTTTTATAGGTTTTTATTCACTTAAATACCAGGGTCCGGGTCTTAAACGGCAGGAAGGAAGAGATTTTTCAGAACGGTATCTTGACCATCTTTTCGTAGGAAGACACCACTGTAATATTAAAGGTATTGTTGTAAAATCACAGTTTGATGTATTAATTGAAGGAAGAAGAGCAGGAACAAATGAAACATGGGAAAGCGGTTTATATAATTTTAACCGTTACGGAGGCAGTACTTCTTTAAGCAAAAAATTATGGGAAATTGATTGGAGAGGTTCTTTTGGATACCATTTTATGACCTTCCCGAATTATACCGATATGCTTGCAGAATTACGCTCAGGCGCTGACCCGAGCGCTTCGGAAGGAAAACAGAACAACCATATTATCACATTAGGCGCAAAAGGTATTTACAAAAATAATACAGCAGCATTAAATATAACACAGCAGTTATATACAAAACAAAAAGTAGCAGTGGATACAGTACAGGGTGACGGCTCTTATTATAGCAGTGAGAAACAGAAAGATATGACTGTAAATTTAGCTGCGTCAAGAGAACAAACCCTGTCAAAGAAAACAGTCATAAATCCAGGGTTAACCTTTATTTATAAAAATTCAAACCAGAATTATCAGCATTTTGCTGAAGTAACTTCAACAGCGCCTGTATCATTTCATCCTGATTATAATGATTATACAGACATAATTATTGGCGTGCCTGTTACATTAGCACTGAGCCGAAAATGGTCATTTCTCTTCAGTCCTGAAATAAGTTATAAAAATTATTTAAAAAGGGCAATAAGAGATAAATACGGCAATTTCCTCAATAAAAAACAAAGCAGAGTGTTAGGAATCTATACAATAGGTTTTAGAAATCAAATTGGTGAAAGTTCTTCAAGTATGTTGTTTTTCACCTTACAGAAACAATCCTCAAATATGAAGTTTGAAAGATACTTGCCATATAACTACTCTGGGTTTTCCGTTGGCTTGAAATTCCAGATGGAATATTAAACCCCTGCCTTATTGCATTTTTTAAAAATTCCTATATAATAAAATTATGGTCAGATACAGCGTAATAATACCTACATACAATAGATTTAATTTTTTAAAAACAGCCATAGATTCAGTTTTGCGACAGACCTACAACAACTTCCAGTTAACAGTTATTGATGACGGTTCAAAAGATGGTACTGATAAATTAATACATACATATAAAGATAGCAGATTGAAATATATTTACCAGGATAATCTTGGAGTAAGTTCTGCCCGCAACCGCGGTATATCCGAATCAACAGGTGAATATATAGCTTTTTTAGATTCTGATGACAGATGGGTTCCGGAAAAACTTGAAGAAATTGAAAATGCCACGAAAGAACATCCAGGGTATTTTGTATACCACACACAGGAAAAATGGTTTAGAAATGGCAAACACCTGAATCATATGAAAAAACACTTTAAACAAAACGGATATATATTTGATGGATGTCTCAAACTCTGCAAAGTAAGTATATCTACAGCAGTAGTTAAAAGAGAACTATTTAAGACAATAGGTGTTTTTGATGAAAATATGCCTGTATGCGAAGATTACGATTTCTGGTTAAGAGTTTCAGTTAAATACCCTGTTTATTTAATTGACAAAACATTAACATTAAAAGAAGGCGGGCACGCAGGACAGCTATCAGGAAAATACCGGGGTATGGACAGGTTCAGGATAAAATCCATATGTAAATTAATGGATACGGGAAATTTAGATGAGGAAAAAACAAGCCGGGCATTTGAAGAATTAGAAAGAAAATGTAAAATTTATGCTAATGGATGTTATAAAAGAGGAAAAAAACAGGAAGGCGACCGGTATATTAATATAATTGAGACTGGGAGACGAAATGAATTAAGTTATAAGTGATGAGTGATAAGTTATGAGTGTTTAACTTATAATTTATAATTTGTAACTTATAACTTTAATTATAACTCGTAATTTATAACTTAGACTTGGAGATTAGATATAAACAGGAGAATAATTTTATTTCTTATTATTATATTTTCGCTTACCTTTGTATGTATATTATGTGGTAGAAATTTTAATATGGATGGAGGTGATAAAAAGATGATAAAACTTATAGAACCTGTTATTAAAGGAAAAATTTCTTTAGAAGAAACTATTAATTTAAGACATTCCATAAGAAAATATAAAGATAAGAAACTAATGGTAATTGATATATCACAGTTATTGTGGGGAGCTGCTGGTAAAAAAGTTGATATGGTTTCAGGAGCATCAAAAACATATCCGTCTGCCGGAGCATGCTATCCTCTTGAATTTTATTTAGTAGCAGGAGAAGTTGAGGGTATTTCTCCCGGTGTATACCACTATTTACAGGAAAAACATGCGCTGAAAACAGTTTTAAAAGGTGATTTAAGAGAAACCCTTGCTCTTGCATCATATGGTCAGTCTATGATTAAATATGCACCTGCAACTATAGTAATTACTGCTGTTTATTCAAGAACAACAGAACCATACGGAAAAAGGGGAGAAAGATATGTACATATGGACAGCGGGCATTCAGGAGAAAATATCTATCTTATGGCTACTGCCCGGGGATTAGGTACTGTAGCAGTAGGCGCATTTGATGATGCTGAAGTTAAAAAAGTACTCCGGCTGCCGGAAAATGAAGAACCTCTGTATCTTTTTCCCGTAGGACATCCAATGAAAAGTGAAAAGTAGTAGAAGGCTTATTTAAGTATGAAAAATAAAATAACATTTTGCATTTTGATTTTTTGTTTCGCGCAAGCCTGTATTGAAAATTCCAATGAATCAGATAAATACAAAAAATTACGCAACCTCATGGTTGTTGAGCAAATTGAATCAAGAGGTATAAAGAATAAAAGAGTTTTAAAAGCAATGAGAACTGTGCCTCGCCATCTTTTCGTGCATGAAAGTCTCCGCAATTTATCTTATATTGATCGTCCTTTACCAATAGGTGAAGAGCAAACTATATCACAACCTTATATTGTTGCTCTGATGACTGAATTAATAGAACCTGAAAAAAATGACCGAATACTGGAAATTGGAACAGGCTCAGGATACCAGGCTGCAGTATTAGCAGAGCTCTGTAAAGAGGTATATACAATTGAAATTATTGAATCCCTTGCTAATTCGGCAGAAATGAGATTGAAAAGTATGGGTTATGAAAATATTAAAGTAAGACACGGAGACGGATTCCAGGGCTGGGAAGAGCATGCGCCCTTTAACGGGATAATAGTTACTGCTGCTCCTGAAAAAGTCCCTCCTCCGCTTTTAGAACAGCTTGCAGAAGGCGGCAGGATGATTATTCCTGTTGGTCCTCAATGGATGTGGCAGGAACTATATTTAATTAAAAAAATTAAAGGTAAAATTATTAAAGAAAAAATTGCTCCTGTGAGGTTTGTTCCAATGACCGGACCCGGAGTAGAGGACGCAAAGTAAAAGATGCGTAAAATTAATCTGGGGTACTTGGAAGGCTGGCTTTCTATTGCAATAAATATTGTCTTGTTCTGTTTAAAATTCTGGGCAGGTATTACTTCCGGCTCTCTGGCCATGCTGGCGGATGCATGGCATACTTTATCGGATTTAACAACTTCAATAATTGTATTAGCAGGTTTCTGGATATCCGGCTCCAGTGCCGATGAAGAGCATCCTTTCGGCCATGGAAGGTCAGAAAATGTTGCAGCGGTAATTATAGCTACACTTTTTATTATCTTAGGAGTTAACTTCTTCAGAAGTTCAAT
>JAIVZN010000016.1:0-19832 GCA_048634875.1 Deltaproteobacteria bacterium
GTTGGTGGAAATGCTACTATATTGAATAATGCATGGGGCGGTATTTCAAAGAAGTTAGACATTATAGATAATCTAACTGCATCTCTTTTTGTTGGCCGTGGGTATACAGGCGCGCTAACATCAATCGGCGGTCTTGGTTTTAATGCCGGTAACAATGACCCGTGGTTTTCTGATGTTACTGGTATTGGCGCTACTACATTCCTTGCTACTAATCTTTTTGCATTGGCTCCGGTTGGGAAATATGATGTCTTATTGTCATACTCTGCTGACATCGCAGATATTGGCGCAGCGCTCACATATGCATCCTTTTCACAGAATGACAAAAATCTCCCATTGAATTCAGGTGCAGTAACTGGCCCGATTCCTGCCGGTACACTTGAAGATACGGAAGAACTCAAGTCGTCTGATATGGGAATAGCCATCGGCGCAAGGAAAAATGATATCGGCCCTATCTCATCTTTGGATGTTGTTGTTTCTATGAATATGCTCAATGCTGAAAATACTGAAGACAGAAATCAGTATGTTTTAGTCGGAGCGGTAACTACAGCCAGGAATAGTATAGATAATAAATTTGAATTAGATAATGGAATGAATTTAAATATTGGTGCAAGGGCAGTTATTGAAAAAGAAGATGCAAAGAAGATACTGGTCTTAAATTACTTTTCACAGGATGTTTCAAATAAATTTACAACGCAGATAGATGGTGATCTTGATGGAACTCTTGTTGGTGTAGTTGATACTGATAGAATACAGACCAGGGAAGAAAAAAATACAACTTTATCAATCGGTGCAGCCATGAACAAGAACATCTCAAAAGAAACATTGCTGATCTGTGCCCTCAGTTATAACCGGACAAAAACTATTGTTAATGCAGAGGAAGAGAATAAAAACATAGCAAACATTGTTGGTGTATATGAAGCATATAATTGGGAACAAATAAGAACTACGCTTCCTCTGAACCTTGCAGTTGAACATGTGATATCAAAAGCAGTTACAGCAAGATTAGGTGTTGCAAAGAATATCATGAACAAACGCACTGTCACCATAGATGATCCTGATTACATATTAAATGCAGCTGGAACAGCCTGGGTAGAAGATTATGGCGATGCCTCTAATGAGGATGTCAACGATCTTGTTGGTGCAGCCGTAGTTACAATTGGTGTCGGAATAAAGCCACTTAAAAACCTGGTAATAGACGCTCTGGTAAGACAGCAGCTTCTCTTTACAGGCGGTTTTCTTGCAAGTGGTATTCCTGAAACACTTGCCGGACAGGTTACAGCTACTTTAAAGTATTAAAGACACAAATTAACCTTCCTTATAACCCTGGTTCAGAAGCTCATCTGAACCAGGGTTTTTAATTAAAAAATGAAAATTTATTATTTTTCAGGAACAGGCAATACTTTATTTACAGCAAAAATAATAGCTGATGAGCTGAAAAATAAAGGTATGGATACATCCATTGTTAATATTGAATCCATTAAAGATGAGATAAGTAATATAGATTATGATTTTATACTTATGTTTCCTGTATATGCATATGGCCCGCCTAAGATTATAAACAAGTTTATAGAAAAATTACCCCTTCAGGTGAGAGGGGAATTTAATGTTTACTTAATTTTAAATTATGGACTTTTATCAGTAAATACCTATTCTATAACAGCTAATCTTTTGAAAAAGAAAGGCTATAATGTAAAATACTCTAACGGGGTAAGAATGCCTGCAAATTACATAAACCTTTACAACCCACCGAAATTAAAGACCTCAGTAAAAAGAGTTGATAAAGCCATACAAGAATTAAAAATTATATCTGATGAAATTTTTCATGGCAAAAGAAATAAGATAAAAAGAGGTTTTATATTACTTCGTTTTCCAATGAAAATAATCTACCTACTGTTTGTAAAATTTTCAGACAGAATGGGCAGTAATTTCTATGCAGATGAAAAATGTAAGGGGTGCGGTATTTGTGTTAAAGCATGCCCTGCTTCAAATATTAAATTTGATGATAATAACAGGCCTGTATGGGATAACCTGTGCGAGCAGTGTGTCAGGTGTATTCATTTATGCCCTGAAGGCGCCATACAGTGGTTATTTCTGACAAAAAAACGAAGACGCTATAAAAACCCGCATATTAAATTAGAAGAATTAGTCCCTCCGCAGTAATACACTTTAAATATTCTTTTACTTGCTTTTTAAAGTAAGTTTGGATATTATTTAATCATGAGAGAGAAAAATTTCCAGTTAAGACTTAAAGATTTGTCATCAGCAAAACCGCCTAAAAAAATTGTAGGTGTTATAGGCGGGGCTCAGGCTGACAGAGAAATACTTGAAATTGCTAGAAACTTAGGCAGAGAAATTGCAAAAAACGGATATATCCTTGTCTGCGGAGGACTTGGCGGAGTAATGCGTGCTGCCTGCATGGGTGCAATAGAAGCCGGCGGGATAACTGTAGGAATACTCCCTGGAACCGACAGAGAATCTGCAAATCCATATGTTACAATTCCTGTTGTTACTGCAATGAGCCACGCAAGAAATGCAATAATTGTCAGGACTGCTGATATCCTTGTAGCCATAGACGGAAGATACGGTACTCTTTCAGAGATTGCGCTTGCAAAAGCAGTTGGAAAGAGGGTGATAGGGTTGTTTACCTGGGAAGAAGTGCCTGGTGTGGAAATGGTAGAGTCAGTAGAAGAAGCAATCCAGGTAATTAAAGAAACTTGAAAGTAGTAATTCAAAGAGTAAAGAAAGCTTCTGTTACCAGTGGAGATTATTCTGCTATGATAGCTGAAGGGCTGCTTGTCCTTGTAGGAGTTGCGAAAGACGATGAGATTAAAGATGTTAATTACATGGTAGATAAGACTGTAAATTTAAGGATATTTTCCGATTCCGCAGGAAAGCTGAATTTGTCAGTCAGGGATATCGGGGGAGATATTCTTGCAGTACCTCAGTTTACTTTATATGGAGATTGCCGCAAAGGGCGGAGGCCCGGTTTTGAAAGTTGTGCGGATAGAGTTAAGGGTAAAGACTTTTTTGATGTTTATGTTAATGGATTAAAGGCTGAAGGCGTGAGGGTTGAGACAGGATTGTTTGGGAAAGAAATGGAAGTAGAACTTGTAAATGATGGGCCTGTTACATTTATTGTAAAAAGTTGAAAGAAAATGAGATTGGGAGATTAGGAGACTAAAATAGTGAAAATAGGAAAGTTTTTTTTAGGGGTACTCTTAATCGGTACTCTTCTTCATGGTATTCTGCTTCCTAAAATTTTCATAAAGCCGGATAAGCTGGCTTACCTTCATTACAATTTCATTAAAGTTTCTGTAAAAGGCAGCCCTGATTTCTTAAAAGATACAGTAGCATGTGTGTATAAAAATGGCGAAAAAGTGACTACTGTCGGTGCGCAGGATTGTATTAAATTTAAGTATAATCATGAGAGCAAATTGTGGGAAGGGAAATTTCCTGTACCGTGGGGCGCTGAAGACGGGATTTATACCATAAGGTTACTGCAGGATAATAAATTAATAGATTGGGAACAAGTATTTTATATTAAGACCAGGATTCCGCATGTGAAATTTAACAGTCCATTAAAAATTTTAGACCTTGAAAGCATGAAGAGGTTAAAAAGTTTTAAAGTTAAGAATCCATCAGGGGAAAGGGTTGGTTATACCGGAATCTTTGACTGGATAAAGTATATCGGAGGCAACACTCTATGGTATATAGCAGGCCAGACAGCTTCTTATAAGAAAAATGATTTACAGGAAGATCGTCCCTGGGTCAAAGATAACCTTAAAACATTAAAGGAATTTGCCGAAAAAGCAAAAAGTGAAAATATAAATTTTGGAGCGTGGATAAGCTGTTTTAGGGTATTTGGGAAGAGCAGTTTGAAACCCGACTGGTATAATTACAGTTATAAATTATCAAAAGGTAAAGTTGTAGAAACAAATGGAATATCTATTCTTGACCACAAAAGAGTTGACGACATAATAAAACTTGCTAAAACGCTTAATGATATGGAATCAGTTGATTATATAGGCCTGGATTACATAAGGCCCGCAGGCGGAGGGCTTGACCTTGTTGATGAGTTTGTTGAAGCAATGGCAGTTGAAGTGCCTGATAGCTGGAATGAGTTTTCTAAAACCCGGAGAATGGAATGGTTAGGCAGGATTGTTACCCGCTCAAGTAACAGAAATGTTCCTCTAATAGATAAATGGAACTGGTGGAGAGCGCAGAGGATATCAAAGATTATAAATTTATTAAAAGAAAAAGGTAATTTAAAAAAGCCTCTCTGGACATTTGTGTTGAGCTGGGAAATGGGGCACCAGCATGGCCAGGATCCTATTATGTTTCAAGATGCGGGAATAGACCTTATTGCAGTTATGATATATGAGACAGATGGCCCGAGGTTTGACCATATTATAAGTGAATGGAAGGAGTATTTAAAAGATTTTAATGTTAATATTGTAATAGGAAATCAGTTAGACTGGATTTTACATCAGTATTCAGTTTATCCGTCAGGACCTGCGGAGTATGCAAGGAGAATGGAAAAAAGCATAGAATATATAGATGAGACAGGAAATTTAAGAGGTCTTTTTATTCATGATTTTGCCAGGGCAATGCGTGGAAGGCTTGGTCCGTATACTTCAATGGAGTGGCTCATTGGAGGCGCAAGGGGATTTACTAAATTGTCAAAAAAAGAAAACAGAATAAAAATTAATATAGATATACCTGATGTAATAAAAACAGATGAAATAATTAAAGCCAGTTTGAAGTTAGAAAATCTTACAGATAACAGTTTAAATAATATAAATATTAATTTTCCCCGGTTAAGTGGAATAGAAATATTAAATAATGTAAAATTAATTAATGTTTTGAATGTGAAGGAAACAAAAGAAATTCCATTTAATATAAGAGTCAGAGGAAAGCCTTGTTATAGAATGGGGCGCTACATGGTAGGTGTAAGGGCTGTTCATGAAGAAGGTGTATATATTGATTTTAAAAATTTCTGGGTTAAAGGAGTGTCTTTAGATAACGGAAGCAGTTATAGATGAAAGAGGATGAAGATAATTGAGACCATGAAACAGTATTTAGCAGTTTTTGTTGTTTTTATGTCTCTAATTGCATGCGGAACTTCTGATACAGTTAATGTGAGAAAACCGGTTGTAAAGGGGCAGTTTTATCCTGCGGGCTCTTATGATTTGAAGAGAATGGTTGATAAGTTTATAAGTGTTCCTGTTAATCTTAAAGGAAAAGAGATTTCAGGAATAATTGTGCCGCATGCAGGGTATGTATATTCTGGGTTAACAGCAGGCTATGGTTTCAGCGCTGTAAAAGGGAAGAGTTTTTCTACGGTTATACTTATTGGCCCGAGCCACCATAGTTTTTTAGAAAAACCCTGTTCATGTGAGTTTAAAGAGTGGTCAACACCACTTGGCAATATTAAAGTAGATTATAAGCTTTTAAATGATATTAAAAAAATAGAAATAAATATAAATAATAACATATTTATACCAGAGCATAGTTTAGAAGTTGAGTTGCCTTTTCTTCAGAGGGCATTAAAAGGGGAGTTTAAGATTCTTCCTGTACTTATAAATGAGTATAGAATTGAAAAAATCAAGCCTTATGCAGAAAAACTTGCACGGATTTTAAAAAATAAAAAAGATATTCTTTTTGTTATGTCAACAGATATGTCTCATTATTACAGAGCTTCCATTGCTGAAGAAATGGATAAGAAAATTACTGAGGCACTTATAAATAAGGATTTTAAAAAAATAGAAAATCTCTTAATGACAAAGAGCGGAGAACTGTGCGGCGCAGGCGCAGTAATGCTTGGCCTGTTAACTTTAAACGAGTTAGGCATTGATGAAATTATAAAGCTTCATTATTCACATTCAGGTATGGTTTCAGGAGATAATTTCAGGGTTGTCGGTTATGGGGCATTTGCTGTATGTAAGGGAGGTAAAAAAGTGGGATATAATAGAGAACAGAAGATTAAACTTCTTGAAATTGCAAGAAAGACCATGGAAACTTATGTCCGTGAAGGTAGAAGGATAGAGATTGATGTCAAAGATGAAGAACTTAAAGAAGAAAGGGGTGTTTTTGTAACTCTCCATAAGGATGAGCGTCTCAGGGGATGTATTGGAAATATAATGCCTGTAAACAAACTGTATCTTGCTGTTCAGGATATGGCTATCTCCTCTTCAACAAAAGATCCCAGGTTTTCACCTGTGAAAGAGAATGAATTAGATGATATTGAGATAGAGATATCCGTGCTTACTGTTCCACGGAAAGTTAAGAGTGCTGATGATATTGTTATGGGAAGAGACGGGGTCATTGTTAAAAAAGGATACCGCCAGGGGGTATATCTGCCGCAGGTGGCAACTGAGACAGGATGGAGTAAGGAGGAGTTTTTAAGCAGTCTCTGTTATTCAAAGGCTGGTCTTCCTCGGGATGCATGGAAGGATGGAATTACTGAACTCTATACTTTTCAGGCAGAAGTATTTAATGAAAAAGAAATGGGAATAAAATAATAATGAGTAAGAACGCTGGATTAAACCAGGAGGAGTGAAAGAATGAATGGTATGAAATTAATATTACTGATATTCTTGTTTGGTTTCTTGGGGTGTACATCAATGCAGAAGAAAAATCTGGCAACTGAAAATGGAGTTATAAGCGCTTTATTTAATATTCCCGAGAGTACTGTAGAATCCTTAAGAACAAAGGGGCTGGAAGATGAACAGATTTTAAAACTGTTGATTATTTCAACAGCTACTTATTTAACTCTTCCTGAAATTTTAAGTATGATGGAAGACGGGGTAAGCCTCCATGAAATAGCAACTGACACCGGAATTGAGCAGGAAGTGCTTCAGGAAAGATTGGACAAAATTAAAAAAGATTTAACCCGGATTTTGCATTAGGAATGAAGAACCGAGACGATAAAGATGCTATATAATACACAAACAAAAAAGTGAAGTAATACTCGTAAGTATTGATGAGCTTTTTTGTGACGTAGAATGTGGCATATTTTTCGTCGAATTCCATTGTCTAATGCAAAATCCGGGTTTAAATACTTATAAGAGTAACACATCCGAGACTTAAAATCCCTATAGCAAGTAAAACATCTATAATTCCCATTACAGGGACCATAATTATTGCTCCAATGCATGCAAATAAAAATCCTGAAAGTATAAGTGTATATAATTTAAGTACTTCATTGCTGCTGTTTGCTAATATCAGATAACTGTTTATTCCTGAATATAGAATACTTCCAAAAAGAAATCCCCCGATAAATGTAAATATAAATGTACATACAAATGAAGGCGGGGAAATCATTATTTCAAATACCGCTGCAAGCAGTATTAAGAATAACACTGACAGTGTTAAGAATATTCTGAAAGCAGAAATAAATACAGCAGGATGTTTTTTTTCTAATAATATTATTGAAAATATCAAACCAATTGCTGTACCTGCGAGTAAGAGCGGTATAAACCGGTATATCTGTCCTGTGCCTGAATGAAATGAAACAGTGGTATTATAGAGAAATACAGCAAAAACGAAACCTGCTGCAGGGAGTGTAATCTTTAATTTAGTTTCAATAGTTTTCTTTGAAAACAGCTTTAAAAAGATTAAAATAAAAACTATCAATATAACATAAATAAAATTAGAGTTAATACTTTCACTTAGATTTATAAAAAAACCGGATAATACTCCAAATGTATAGAGTAACTCATGCAAGGCAAACTTGAGTGATGCAGGTTTAGTGTCAGTATTGATGGAGACACAATTAATATCTAAATCTTTCATTACCTGTTCTTTTGAATTTATCTTGTATTTTATAAGTGATGGCGATATATAATCAGGAATATCCTCTAAAGCATTCAAAAACTCCGAGAGAGCCCTGTGTGAAGTTGTGAAATTGCGGTTGTGCGAGGCAAGAATCTGTATTCTTTTTCCATATGATTCTAATGTATTTGGAAATGTTTTTTTCAGGGTATTGTACGCAGTTGCAGAAAGGAACTTGCGATTTCTGCTTAAATTTTCTTCACCTGTTTTAATTGCAATTGAAATCATTGAATTATTTGATAACACTGAACTGGTTTCCTTGAAAAATTCATTGGTGTAGTATCTGTTAAAAAAAATATTTGTAGGGTCAGGAAGTGTTATGATTACAATGTCAAAAATTTTTCCTTTTTCCAGTTTTTTTATAAAACTTCGCGGGTCTGAATTATTTAATATTCTGAGTTTTTCAGGATATGTAAATTTAGCCGGCAGTATTTTCCAGCCTTTCTCAAAACAATCAGGCACAGGATTAGCCCAGTAGACATTTTTTATATTTGGATATCTTAAAACTTCTTCAATTATTTCATTCCAGCCGCCAATTACAAGTATGCTTTCTGCCCATGGGTATTGTAATAAAGATGTATGAACTATTTCCTGTGTATTGTGTGTATCAGGGTATTTAAAAAGTCTTGAATGGTTTATTGAAAATATGTATGTATCTCTCTTTTTGTGGATATAAAGTTCTCCATATGAAGTTATATCGTTTGATATAAGGGTTGTTTTAAATTCTCTTACAAATGATTTTATACTGCAGTTGATATCTTTTGGTATTGAACTGAATATCAGTAAAATCAATGCGGTTGCAATAATTCCATATTTAAATTTTGGCAGAGTTTCATATGCTGTAAAACAAAGGACAATAAATCCAAGAGCGGTTATTACTAAAGCAGAATATAAAAGTTCAAAACGCCATAAAACTATAATGTCAATTAAAAAGTAAAGAGCAGAACCAAAAAATAAAAATTTCATGTTCAATTTTTTTGTAAGTAATTCATTAAAAAATATCACAAAAGACAAAGCAACAGGCAGAAAAATAAAAAGCGGATAAATTGTCAATGCGTACCATGGAAGTGGACTGGAAAAGGATAATCCTAACACAATCTTTTCCTGCGACATCAATATGCAGAAAAAAGGTGTATACATGGAACATAATAATACTGATAGGTTAAACAGCCTGTGTTTTTTAAGAATGCCGGTTATATTTTTATAGAAAAGGAAACCTGCTAAAATTTCTATTCCGAAGATGAAGAAAAATACTGGCAGATGAAATAGAGGAAGCTGTGATAATATAAAAAAACCGCGGAATATTAATATCAATTCCGCGGCTAAAAATGCTCCGAACAATATCAGTGCGGAGATTGTCATTTTATTCCATAGTTATTGCTGATACAGGGCAGACTTCCTCGCATGTCCCGCAACCGGTGCAGTCTTCAGGCCGGGCAAGAATTGAAACATCTGTTTCCATTTCAAGTGCATTTGTTGGACATTCATCAATACAAATTGTGCATCCTGTGCAGGTATCTGCATCTATTACAGGTTTTTCATTATCTGACATAATTCCCTCCTTCATTTTAATTTACTGTAGTTGCAAAGCTTGCGTTGCTTTTGAAAGAAATTGTAACATTGATATAACAAATTTCCATTTTTTTTTCAAATTTAATTATATTTTGCTATAATAACTAAAATTGGGTAAAGTGTAAAGAGTGAATTTTTTTTTGCTTTACGTTTTACAGTTAACGCTTTACAATAGGAGGTAAAAATGGGTGCATTGTTTTTGTTGGTTTTTATTGTTATTGCTGTAGTGGTATTTAATGCCATGTTCGGCTCATCTGAAAAGGAGGAAGGTTCAATGGAAAAAGTTATTGATCTTAAAGGCGAGGTAAAGAAAAAAGCACATATGATAATTATTGGTGTTATTGCGTTTCTTATATTGATCACAGTTATAAAAGGAATTGTGGTTGTTCCCGCAGGGCACAGGTATGTTGTATTTAATATTTTTAAAGGGGTGCTGGAAAATGAACTTGATGAAGGAATACATATAATACTGCCATACTTAAATACAGTTTCTTCATATGATGCAAGGCTGCAGGAATATACAATGTCAAGCATAAGGGGAGAAGGCAGAGTAAATGCGCCTGATAGTCTGTGGTCTCCGACAAAAGAAGGATTGCAGGTTGGAATTGACCTTACTGTCTGGTATAAAATTGATCCACAGAAAGTTTCTGTGTTACATCAGGAGATTGGTCCTGCATTTGAATCAAAAATAATAAGACCTTCAGTACGGTCAACTGTAAGACATCATATATCTAAATATGCCATTATGGATGTGTATTCCAAGAAAAGAAAAGAGATAGAAGATAATATATTTAATGATTTAAAAGAGCAGTTAACAGTCAATAATATTTTAGTTGAAGGGGTAAAATTAAGAGATGTGATTTTTAAGGATAAATTTGCTGCTTCTATTGAACAGAAACAGGTTGCCCAGCAGGAGATGGAAAGATGGGAATATATAAAGAAGCAGAGGGAAAAGGAAGCTGATGCAAGAATAATAGAAGCTAAAGGTAAAGCTGAAGCTATGAGAATTATTGCAAAGCAACTGAAAGCTAACCCTGATATAATAAAATATAATTATGTTGAAAAACTTTCTGATAATATAAGTGTTATAGTAACTGATCAATCAACGATTATGGATTTAAAAGGAATGCTTGACCGGAAAAAATAAAAGTTGTGGGATTTACAAAACACTGATATTGAAAATACTGTTCTAATTGGAATAGATTCTCCGGTTTCAGAAGTACCGTTAGATGAGAGCCTCCGGGAATTGCATCAATTAGCTAAAACTGCCGGCGCTAAAGTTTCAGGTAAAGTTACTCAGAAAAGGGAACATCCGCATCCTGTATATTATTTTGGCACAGGTAAATTAAAAGAGTTAAAGGATTTTGTTCTTGTCAATAGTTTACAACTGGTTATTGTTGATGACGAATTAACTCCAACGCAGGAAAAAAATCTTGAGGAGGAATTAGGTTGTAAGGTAATTGACAGAACACGCCTGATACTTGATATTTTTGCAATTCATGCTTCTTCAGGTGTCGGAAAACTCCAGGTTGAATTAGCTCAAATGGAATATTATCTGCCCCGATTAAAAAATATCTGGACTGAGTTCTCAAAACTTGGCGGCGGTATAGGAACAAGGGGGCCGGGTGAGAAAAAAATTGAAATTGACCGCAGAATTATCAGTGATAGAATTACTGCAATTAAAAGGAAACTCAGGATAACTGCTGTTCAGGGAAGGGACCGCAGAAAACGAAGATATGAATCCTTTAAAAAAAACATCTGTTTGGTTGGATATACAAACTCGGGTAAATCTACAGTAATGAATGTATTAACAGGAGCAGGTGTTGAAGTTGCAAATAAACTTTTTTCTACACTTTCTCCAACTACAAGAAAGTTAAACTGCGGAAAACACGATGTTCTTTTAACTGATACTGTTGGTTTTATCAGAAAACTTCCGCATCAGGTAGTGGAGGCTTTTATGGCAACCTTGGAACAGGTGAAAGAAGCTGATTTACTTCTTCATGTTATTGATATTTCATTTGAAAATTACAGGCATCAGATAGAAGCTGTAAAAAATGTATTAATAGAACTTAATGCTATGGACAGGCCGATTTTAAGAGTGTATAATAAGATTGACAGGACATCCTTCCAGCCAAAAATAAAGGAAAGTAATCCGCCTTCTGTATTTGTATCAGCATTAAAAAATGATGGAATCCAGGAATTAAAAAATCAGATAGAAAAGCAGCTGGATGAAGGTATAAGTGAAGTCAGGTTCAGGGTGCCTCAGACAAGGCAGGATATTATTAACTCTATATATGAAAATTCATGTGTTATTGAACGAAAATATGTGAAGAATGATGTTATCATAAAATGTTATTTAAACAGAGATTTAATTTCTGCATACAGGAGTTATGTAATAAAAGGAGACTAAGAGATTAGGAGATTAAGTAATTAAGTTTTATGAAAAAACCTAATCTCTGAATTTCTCTGGAAAGTGGAAGGTTGAAAGTGATGAATTTAGCGAATTATATAACAATTTTCAGGTTAGTTATGGTCCCTGTTTTTCTGATATTAATTTCAGGGGAATTCTACCCGGCAGCATTAATTATTTTTATTATAGCAGCAGCAGGTGACGCTGTTGATGGATTTATTGCAAGAAAAACAAAATCCATTACACCGTTAGGAAGATTTATTGACCCTATGGCTGATAAACTGCTTCTTGTGTCGGCATTTGTGTCACTGACAATTTTAGGAAAGATACCTGTCTGGCTTACAGTTATTGTAATCTCAAGAGATATAATATTGTTTGTAGGGTGGTTAGGAATTTATATTGTTACCGGCGTAAAATCCATTAACCCGAGCATTGTAAGTAAAATTACAACTTTCATACAGATGGTTACAATAGTTGCAGTAATGCTGAATATGCACATAAAAGATTTTATTTTTAATATTGCTGCGTTATTGACAACTATTTCAGGGTTACATTATGTTATAAGAACAGCAGTGAAACTGCCAGAATACATAAATTCCAATGATTAAAACTATTGCAATAATAGGAAGACCTAATGTAGGTAAATCAACTTTGTTTAATACTCTTATTAATAGAAAAGAGGCTCTTACATCTCCAAATCCGGGATTGACCAGGGACAGAACATATTCGTATTTTAACCCGGAGGGTAATCTTAAATATTTGCTGATAGATACAGGCGGGTTTATGTTAGGTACAGAAAAACCACTTGTAGAGAAAGTTAATATTCAGGTAGATGTAGCTATCCAGCAGGCGGATTTACTGTTATTTCTTGTTGATGCAAAAGAAGGTCCTGTACCAATGGATGTGGACATAGCGCAAAAACTGAGAAAAACTTTTAAACCTGTTATACTTGTAGCAAATAAGGCGGATATGCCTGAAAGAGATATTCATTCTAACGAGTTTTTTGAGCTTGGATTTGGTGAAGTAATAGCTGTATCTGCTCTTTTAAAGAGGAATATGTCAGGTTTAATTGATAAGATAATAAGTAAGCTTCCTGATAGTGTTGAAGATAAAAAAACAAATGGACATCTGACCCTTTCGGTTGTCGGTAAACCCAATGTAGGGAAATCAACTTTAGTAAATAGAATGGTTGGCGAAAAGAGAGTTATTGTTGATGAAGAGCCCGGCACAACAAGGAATCCTGCAAAATGTTATCTTGAAATAAATGGAAAAGAGTGGGAACTTGTTGACCTTGCTGGAATATCCAGAAGAAAAAGAGGAAAAGATGAAGAAGATGTTATCAGTATGGTTGCAGCGCGCAGGGAAATTGAACGATCGGATGCCTGTATATTTCTTCTTGATTTAACGCAAGGCTTGTCATTTGTTGACAGCCGTATTGCAGGCTGGATAGTGGAAACAGCAACCCCGGTAATAATTGCTGGAAACAAAAAAGATTTAATTGAGGAAACAGAGGAAATGGAGGAATCATATTTTCTGAGTTTAATTGAACAGATGCCTTTTATGGATTTTGCGTCTTTTGTTATGATTTCAGCAAAAGAAGGTCAGGGTATAAAAAGAATTCATGAAGAACTGGGCAAAATTATGAAAAACTCATTTAAGGAGATACCGCAGGAAGAACTTGACTTGCTCTTAAAAAAAATAATCAGCAAGCGGCCGCCACCGAAAGCAGCAAATGTCAGGCCACGGGTTTTAAAACTCTATCAGGAAAGTGTAAATCCGCCTGTTTTTAAACTGCGCATTAACCATTATAGGCTTGACAAAATTCCCCAACATTGGAAAAATTATGTAAGAAATTCAATATATAAAGAGTTTGATTATTATGGTGTGCCATTAACTGTAAAATTTATTCCTCACATAGGACGAAGAGCAGGAAAAGGGATAAGGATTAAAAAGCAATGAGACTGATTAATTTAATAATTTATGCAGTTTTAGTATTTCTTTTAGGTTCCATACCATTTTCCTATATAATAACCAGGTATGTCGGAAAGAAAGATATAAGAAAAATAGGCAGTGGAAATCCGGGAGCGACAAATGTTGTCAGGGCTCTTAATATATGGTATGGGTTATTGGTTTTATTTCTTGATACGGGGAAAGGATTGTTACCTGTATATTTTGCCAAGCAGTCTAATAATCCTTTACTTGTGGTTGTAGTTGCATTAGCTGTTGTCCTTGGCCATGACTATTCACCTTTTCTTGGATTTAAAGGCGGTAAGGGTGTGGCAACAAGTACAGGAATATTTATCATACTTGCTCCTGTTCCCACAGTGCTTGTTGCTATCATATTTTTTCTTGTAACAAGTATTTTTAAATTTATATCTTTTGGTTCAGTCTTAGCTTCATTTTCATATCCAATAGTTGCATATCTTCTTGGCTATACCGAGTATTTGTGGCTTGCAATAGTGTTAGGCGCATTGATAATTTATAAACATAAAGAAAATTTAAAAAGGTTATGGCATGGAAAAGAAAAAAGAGCAATATAATATTGCAGTTTTAGGCGCTGGAAGCTGGGGAATAACACTGGCAAACCTGCTCTATGAAAATAACAATAAGGTTACTCTATGGGAGTTTGCCCCGCAGCAGGCAGAAAAATTAAAAAAAATCCGAACTTTTGTTTCTTTAAAAGGTTTTAAGATTCCTGAGAGTATAAACATTACAGATTCTCTTAAAGATGCAATTGTTGATTCAGATTATATAGTTATTTCCGTTCCGTCTTCTGCCATAAAATCACTGGCAATTGAACTTGCTGCCCTTAACATAAATTCTTCAACAATTATTGTAAGCACAATTAAAGGTTTTGAAAGAACAACTCTCAAGAGGCCATCAGAGGTCTTAAGGGATTATCTTGGCAGTAACAGCCACATTGCTGTTTTGTCAGGTCCAAGTCATGCTGAAGAGGTAGTAAGAAAAATTCCAACAGCAGTAGTTGTAGCTTCAGTTAATTCAAATACAAATATAAAGTTACAAAAGCTGTTTTCAAACCTTTATTTCAGAGTCTATACTTCCTCTGACATAAATGGTGTTGAACTTGGTGGAGCTCTTAAAAATATAATAGCAATAGCTTCAGGCATATCAAGCGGTTTGAAGTTAGGAGATAATACAAGAGCTGCTTTAATAACAAGAGGGAATGCAGAAATTGCCCGGCTTGGTATTGAACTCGGGGCAAAGAGAACGACTTTCAGCGGGTTATCAGGTATAGGGGACTTAATAGTCACCTGTTTTTCTGAATATTCAAGGAATTTCAGGTTTGGAAGGTATATAGGGCAGGGCTATAGTTTTGATGAAGCGCTCCAGAGAATTGATACAACAGTAGAAGGTATTAATACTACAAAAAGCTGTTATAAACTTTCAAAGAAACTTAAAGTTCAGATGCCTGTGTGCAGTAAAGTTTATGAGACGCTTTTTAAAGGTAAATCTGTAAATATAGCATGGAAGGAGTTAATGCTGAGACCTCTGAAAAGTGAAGATTTTGGTAGATGAAAATAATTGAGCCCATTATTTTAGGTCTGCAACCCCTACGCAAAACTGTAGGGGCTTGATTTATCAAGCCCGATAAAGGAATTATTTACTTATGAATAAAAATGATATAATAGAAAGTGTGGCAAATGTAACATGCGCTAAAACAGAAGCAAAAGACTCTGTGGAAATGTTCATAAAGACTGTTAAAGAAGCATTGAAAAATGGCGAAAAAGTTACAATATCGGATTTTGGAACTTTTTATGTAAAATTCAGGAAAGCGCGGATAGGAAGGAATCCAAGGACAGGTGAAACAATTGACATACATCCGCAAAAAGTAGTAAAATTTACCCCAGCTCCTAAATTAAATAAAGAATTATAAGGAAATAAAAGCATTTACACATGAAGAAGTATTTAACTATAAGTGAGGTTTCAAATATTACGAATATTCCTTCTTATACGCTTAGATACTGGGAATCTGAGTTCAGTCTGCTTCGGCCAATGAAGAGGGAAAGCGGACAGAGGCGGTATACTCAGAATGATGTTCATACTATTGAAAAAATAAAAAAACTCCTTTATGAAGAAAAATACAGTATTGCTGGTGCTAAGAAGCAGATAACAAAAGAGAAAAAGCTATACACTAACCAACTTGAAATACCTTTAACTACTTCAAGTGCTGCAATCAAAATTTTAAAAAAAACAAAAGAAGATCTTTTTAAAATTAAAGAGCAGTTAAACAAAGAGGTTTAACCCATTTGTTGCAATAGGAATGAAGAACCGAGATGAAAAAGACAAGTATTTATACAAGCCAAAAAGTGAAAAGCATACTGAGTAGTATGGGCAAGCTTTTTGGCGCCGTAGAAATGCTTGGATTTTTTGTAGAATTCCATTGTCTATTGCAATAAATGGGTTTAATATGCGGGTGTAATTCAGCGGTAGAATGTCAGCTTCCCAAGCTGGACGTCGCGGGTTCGATTCCCGTCGCCCGCTCCAGAAAGATAAATGATAAATAAAATGTAGTGGTGCGATTTATCGCACAAATTGTATTTAAGGTTATCGGGATGTAGCGCAGTCTGGCAGCGCACTCGTCTGGGGGGCGAGTGGTCGCCGGTTCAAATCCGGCCATCCCGACCAAATGTAAACGGAAAGTAGAAATGCACCACTCGCGGAAAATAAAAGTGCACCAAATGAAGGAGTAATGGTTTATTCCTCCTTTTCTTTAATTCTAAAAGATTTACCGCTCAAATTAAACACCTTTGAATGATGTAATAGACGGTCAAGCATTGCTACCGTCATTATTTCATCTCCCATCATTTCCGCCCAATCATCGAATTTCTTATTCGATGTGATAATGACTGATGATTTCTCATACAATTCACTAATCAAATTAAAAAACAGATTTGCCTCCTTTCTTTCAATCGGCGTATAGCCGATTTCATCTATTACTGTAAGATCTGACTTTAATATACGATTTATTCTAAATCCGGCACTTCTCTGAATGTCTGCCATCTTAAGGAGCTTGATCAAGTTATTTACCCTCTCAAAACAGACAGTATACCCAGCTTGCACAGCTTTCATGCCGATAGCTATTGAAAGATGAGTTTTCCCTAATCCGGGAGGTCCAAAAAACAGTATGTTTTCATGATTATCCAGCCAGGTGAAGTCCATAAGATGGGATGTGTCGGATTTCGTAATACCTTTTACCCGTGAAAACATGAAATCTTCAAATTGTTTTTCTACAGGGAAATGAGCTCCGACTAGATTTCTCCTGAGTCTTCTTTCCGTCCTGAAATCCACCTCAGTTTTCAATATGTTGCCTAAGAAACTCAAATATGATATTTTCTTCTCTTCAGCTTCCGATATCTCGCTATCGAGATCGTTAGCTATGCCTTTAAGTTTCAAACTCTCAAGCAAGTGTACCATTTGCTGATATTTTTTCATGACCGTGCCTCCGTTACCAGTTTGTGATAATCTTCGATATTCCGGGTTTCTACCTGAAAAACCGGGTTTTTCTCTGAGATAGTCTTTAATTCCGGATTATTGCCGAGTTTGCAGTCCGGTATATCCAGTTCGGCTTCCTGCTTGCAATACAGGTATGTGTCATACAGATTTGCCATGCTATATGTCCGGTTATCAAGACATAGCTTGAGCGCTGGCTTTAGATATTCTGTATTTATGCCGCTGGAGAACTTCTTCATCGCATCGCTGTACTGATCACGGAAGTATCGTGGGTACGTCTGATAATTCTTATCTATAAACACCTTCCATAATTCTAATGAAAACATACATTGCAATTTCTCTTTCAATTCTCGCTGCTGGGTTTCTTTGCGATAACTGCGGGTATGATTTACTACTTTTGTGCCGGGAATTGGGCATATCTCGTATTCCTGTATTTTCTCACTGGTGCGGATATCATAGATAAACAACATCTCGTTTGTCCTGTATATCTCTACTTCCCGGTTGCGGTAATCTTCCGGCACAGGATACTTGCATGAATTTACCGAGATAGTACCTAATGTGTCGACCTTGCGTTTTTCCCGTCCCACAGAGATATTGCTGCGGTATATCGAATTCCTTAAAGGTCTCAGATGCTTTTTCTCCTCAGCAAACATTTCTCTGGGTATCCGTCGGGTAGCAAGCGATATCTTGCCATTGGCCCGGCGGCTGAGCCATCTAAGACCCCGATCACAAGTTTCATCTATATCTTCAAAATCCCGGAGCCGGAGAAAGTTTCTTTTTATGAACTTGATCAAGTTCTCTATCTTGCCTTTAGTCTCGGGATCGCTCTTCCTGCATACATACATTTTCAGATCCATTTCTTCTCTGAAATGCCGGAAATCTTTTGTATATATTATGTCGCCATTGTTTTCTTTTAATACCATCACAGAATCCTGATCTATTACCAGTTCCTCCGGCATACCTCCCATATACTCAAAGCAATCCAGAAGATGGTTTATCAGATCCAGCGCAGTGAAATGTTCTGTTTGAAATGAGCAGTATTTGTAGCGGCTTGCGGATAATACTGCTCCAAATATATACAGTTTCAAGCCACTTCGTGTAAGATATTCACCAAAATCTATCTGCATCTGCTTGCCATAGGGCAATTCTTCAACAGGATAATATTTCCGGGGAGTTTCATTGAATATCAGTTGTCCTGTATCTGTCAGATAGTTGATGTAATTCCGGAAACATCTTTCTGTTCCAGGAAGATCCCCGCATTTCTCTTCAAGATAATCATATACTGCGGCTTTCTCAAGTTTCTGGAAATCATTTTCTCGGTATACATCTAAGATATTTGTCTTGAAGGGCTCGAATATCTTGGTTCGATTCCTCACAGTTTCTATATATCGGAGATATTGCTTCTCCGTCATATCGAAATATTTTATTACCGTCCTCTTGTTTAAACCGGTTGTGCGGATAATGTCCGATTTGCTGAAACCACGCTTTTTGAAGTTCTGTATTCGCTGATACATAATTTTGTTAACCATATTTTAAGTACGCTCCTTATGATATTGTATTTCCATATCATTGAAGTGTACTTTTTTCCTTCAAAGTGGTGCACTTTTATTTTCCGCGGTAGGTGCATTTCTGTTTTCCGTTTACAAGGAGCTACGACAGCACCAGCACCAGGAGCTATATCTATATGGGCTAATGGAGGAAGAGGGTGGACAAAACCAAATAATATGAATAAACAAACACGAGGAGTCAATAGTGCTAACCAGGAAAAGGCGGATACAAGTGAGGACGGGTATCAACAGGCATTGGCAGCAGAAACGGAATATGTAGATGCAATAAATGCAGCAATAATGGCAGAGATGGAAAAGATGGAAAAAGGATATGCAGCAATAAGGGCATCGCAAAAGGCAGCGTGGGAAGAGAGGGAAAAAGGATATGCAGCAATAAGGGCATCGCAAAAGGCAGCGTGGGAAGAGAGGGAAAAAGGATATGCAGCAAGAAGAGCAGGTAAGCCGGTGGGTAGACAGGAATTGGCAAAAGTAAAAAAAGCATATAAACAGATATGGGCAACGTATAAACAGGAATTGGCAAAAATAGGGGAAGCATATAAACAGATATGGGCAACGTTTAAACAGGAAAGAAAAGAAATAAGGGAAGAGTATAAAGAGAAAAGAGAAGAATTAAGGAAAGAGTATAAAGAGAAACAAACAGGATGGGGAAAACCAAAGAGAAACTATAAACATAAAAAGGCAGATACAGATGTGAAAGGGTATAGACAGAAATGGTCAGAATTAAGGGAAGAGTATAAAGAGGAAAGAAAAGAAATAAGGGAAGAGTATAAAGATGAAAGAAAAGAATTAAGAAAAGAGTATAAAGAGAAAAGAGGAGAATTAAGGGAAAAGTATAAACAAAAAGAAATATCAAGGGAAGAGTATAAAGATGAAAGAAAAGAATTAAGAAAAGAGTATAAAGAGGAAAGAAAAGAATTAAGAAAAGAGTATAAAGAGGAAAGAAAAGAAATAAGGGAAGAGTATAAAGAGAAAAGAAA
>JAIVZN010000017.1:0-19686 GCA_048634875.1 Deltaproteobacteria bacterium
GTAACAGATGTAACAATGGTGTCAAGCGGAACATGGAAAATTTATGCTGAACCTGTCAACTGGGCGGGAATTAAATCCAGCACATCGTCCTTAGTTGATGTCGGGCCTGCTCCTGCGTCAAAACTGCAGATACTTATGCCGGGTGAGACATCGGCTCCTGGAACAGTATCAGGTAAGAATGGAGAACCTGACTCATATGTTGCAGGTTCTACAATTACAATTACTGTAAATGCTGTTGATAAATTTTGGAATATTGATGCATCAACACAGGTTTCTGTCAGAATAGCTTCTTCTGATATTCATGCGGGTATTAATATAACAAAAACTCTTTTTGCCGGAACAAGAGAAATAGATATTATACTTGTAACTGCATCAACACACACACTTAAAGTTGATGATGACCGCGCTGTACCAATACTTACTTCTTATACAACACCTGATCCTGTAACTATTGGATATGATGACCCTGTAAAACTCCTTGTGCTTTTGCCCGGTGAAAAGCATGACCAGGGCAATATACCCGGCGGCGGGAAGAAAGATTCTCCTGATGCCCAGACAGCAGGCGAGGAGTTTGCAGTAACTGTAAGGGCATGCGATAACTGGTACAACCATCACACTGCTACAACACCAAAAGTTTATCTCCATACTTCGGATGAATATGCTGAGCATATTGCGTTCAAGACCATGAGCGGAGGACAGGCAGTATTTGATGTAACATTTAAACAAGCCCATCAGGGTGACGCATGGATTTCTGCAACAGACGAAAATTATTACTTAAGTACAAGCACATCTTCCAATTTTACAGTTTCACCTTCTCCTCCGACACAACTTTTAATTATTGTTCCTCCGTCAGAATATCAGGTACAAGGTTCTACTTACGGAAAAGGCGGCTGTGTGGATATACAAAAAGCAAATATAAGCTTTCCAATAGAAGTGTATGCGGTAGATGACTTTTATAATACCACACCAAGTATAGAATCCGTTATAGCCATAGAGTTAAGCGATAATAATATTGCTCCTCCGGCAGATGATCAGATGAGTAACGGGAAGATTGAGTTTGATATTACAATGATCACAGCAGGTACTCATACTATAAGAGCTATTGATACTATGACAGGGCTTACAACCAGTACAAGTTCCATTATACAGGTAGATCCGGACAATCCAGTCAAATACCAGGTACTGGCGCCTGACCAGGTAAATATCCCTGGTGTCGGGAAAGACGGAACTGTAAAGACACAGACAGCAGGCGTAGAATTTACAATAACTGTTAATGCTGTTGACGGTAACTGGAATGTTGTAACATCTACAGATATAGATGCTTTTATTTCAACCAATGACTCCTATGATATTGAACCTTTATCTAAAACTTTATCTTCAGGATCAACATATTTTGTAATAACTCCTGTAACAGCAATGAGTAATTTTGTTATAACTGCAACAGGCACGCTTAATACCGATAATTCATCAGATATAATTGTTAATCCAAATTCTCCGGTTAAACTGCTTGTTCTTGCGCCAGGAGAAACAGCCGGGCCCGGAAATGCAAATGAACCTGAATGCAGCGGTATCCACAAGCCTTATGGAAAGACCGATGGGTCTTCGCCAAGTGACCAGACAGCAGGCGCTGAATTTGCTGTAACTGTAAACGCGTGCGATAAATACTGGAACATAGTTGATACTGAGCCGGTAGTAAGTATAACCGATATAGGCGACCCGAACGGAACAAAGGAGGCGGATCATGCACTTACAGGCGGCACAACTACATTTGATATAACATTCAAGACAGCAAATACAACATGGACAGTAACTGCAAGCGCTGCAGATTACATTTCATATACTTCTACAGCTATTTATGTAAATCATGGAGCGCCTGTAAGATTACAGGTTCTTGTGCCTGGCGAAACTGCTGACCCGGGGACTCCTGATGGTAAGGAAGGGGCTCCATATGCACAGGTTGCAGGTTCTACATTTCCAATTACAGTTAATGCTGTGGATAGTTTATATAATATAGTCCTATCCACTGATTTTCTTGTAAGTATTGTAACTTCTGATCTTTATGATGATGAACCTGCCCAGCAGTCAGTAATCAGCGGAACTGCTGAATTTGATATATGCCTTGTACATTCTGATACCCATACCATAACGGCCTCTCCTGTGAATTCTTCTGTTAATCCGGGTGATTCGGCAGGTATTTATGTTACTCCTGCTGCTGCGGACAGGCTCCAGGTGCTTGTGCCGGGAGTTGATCCTGTGCCCGGTGATACTGCAAATTCTGGCAGAGAAGGAACTCCTGATATACAGTACGCAGGAATACCATTTACAGTTGCAGTCAGGGCAACTGATAAGTTCTGGAACCGCAGAATGGATGCTGGAAATACAGTATGTATTTATGATGAGGATCCAAATAATTCTTTATATGAACCTATATATGCAGGATTAATTGACGGAGAATATGTGTTTGACGGACTTGCAATGGTTACAAGGAATTTAACAGGCTGGAAAGTTTATGTATCTACAAACGACGGGGCTGATTTAAAGATGGATACATCTTTACCTGTGCCGCTTGATGCCGGCGCTGCTGAAAAACTTTCAGCAATTATTCATCCTGATGAGTGGAATGATCTCGGAACAACTGACGGAAAAGACGGGACAGTTTCAGCAAAAGTTGCAGGAACTCCAATAACTATCAGGGTACACCTTACAGATGCCTTCTGGAATATAAAGACAAATCCTGCTAATAATCCATCTGTAAAACTGACTTCAAGTGATCCTTATGCTAATGATCTTACTGCACAGACACTTGTTGCAGCAGACGGATACAGGGATTTTAGTTTTACAATGGTAAGCGCCGGAACATGGGAGATTTATGCAGAGGATACAGGCGCTACAGGCAGTGATTATACTTCATCTACTACTTCGCTTATAAATGTCGGAGCAGGCGCTCCTGCCAGATTGCAGGTAATCCTGCCGGGCGAAACAAATAAGGGCGGCAATGCTGAGCATTCACATTGTGATGAAGAAAAGACACATACTCCTTATGGAAAAACTTTAGGTTGTTCTCCGGAAGCGCAGACTGCGGGCGAGGAATTTACAATTACAGTTAATATAACAGATGTTTACTGGAACATAACAGATAGAAGTGAAATATTAGACCCGGGTATAGCTACTTCTGACATATATGATATAGATCCAGGTACCATAGCAATAATTTCAGGTTCTTCCACGCAAACCATAACTCTGTATACTGCTGTTACATCTACAATTGCTGTGCACCATTTAGCGTATTGGGCTGACTATACTTCAGCGGAATTTGATGTGCAGGCAAATATACCTACAAGGTTGAGGGTTCTTGCGCCAGGAGTAAACAGGCTTTCCGGAGAATATGCAGGCGCTCCCGGCGCAGTTGCGCCTTTTGGAAGAAGCGGTGAGCCGTCAGACCAGGTTGCAGGAGCTCCTTTTACAATAACAGTTGATGCTGTGGATTCCTGGTGGAACTTAAATTCCGCTGCTACACATACAGTAATAATAACAACAACTGACCCTTATGACGATGAGCCTGCTGCTAAAGCACTGACAAACGGTTCTACAACTTTTGTATTAACAATGAAAACTTCTTCGGATTTTCATAAAGTAACTTCATCAGATACTGCTCCTACAATGCCGCTTGTAAGTGATACTTCCATGGATATAAAAGTAAAAGTTGGCAAACCTGAGTACCTCCAGATACTGCCGCCTGGAGTCAGCGCTCTACCCGGTACGGATAATGGTCACGATGGAGCTACACCTACTACGCAGGAAGCTGGTACAGAGTTTCTTGTAACAGTAAATCTCTGCGATGCTAACTGGAACCTTGTTACTGACGGAGAAGATCCTGTAGTTATTATAACTTCAAATGATAATTATGATTTAGAGCCTTCAACAAAGGTACTAATAAACGGCACTGAAGACATAGGAGTGACACTTGTTACAGCAAGGGATGATGAAACAAAGTTAACTGTAATTGATGATGATTGGGATGAGATTACTCCACAGAGAATTCCACCGTATGACACACATGTTTCAGACAATATTAATGTAAATGCAAATGATCCTGTAAAACTCAGGATTCTTGTGCCGGGGATGAATCCTGATTTAGGGGAAACTTCCGGTAAGAGCGGTACTCCTGTTATACAGACTGCAGGTGTAACATTTATAGGTACTGTTCATGCGTGCGATAACTGGTGGAATGTTGCAGATTCTACTGAAATGGTGCATGTTGAAATATCAGACCCGTATGCAGTTGATATAACAACAGGAAAGCTTACTTCAGGTGAAAGGACAGTAAATGTTACATGTAAAACTGCCGGCATATGGACACTTACGGCAACTGATGCCAATACTTCAAATGGGATTTTAACAGAGCAGGAATCAACAGAGTTTACGGTTCAGCACACTACAATGACCAGGCTGCTTATAGTTCTTTCAGGCGAGTTACATGAGCCCGGTTCTACTACAGGCAAAATTGACATTCCTGTTGACCAGAAAGCAGTCCTGCCATTTGATTTTGATGTTTATTCAACTGATGATTACTTTAATATTGTTTCTTCAACTGTTACAGTAAATATAACCTGTACTGATCCTCTGACAGTGCCCGGCGCGGGCCTGCCTGCTGCCCAGAGCCTTACTGACGGGCATAAAATATTTACTATCCATTTAAAAACAGTAAAAGTCGGAGGCAGCGAGGATAATAATTACATATTTGCAGATGCTTACAACCTTGAAAGAGGAACATCCTCTGAAATTACTCTTAATCCTGGAAATTGTGAATCACTGGCAGTTACAGATATTTCTGACAGCATTGCAGGTAATTCCAGTGATGTTACTGTAACTGCACAAGATACACATGGCAATGTTGCTGACGGCGGCACACTTCGCGGAAAAACCGGAGATAATTGTTACTGCGGCACAATAGTTTTCTCTGCAGATGAAGACCCTGAATGGGACGGCACTCCTGAAGCCCCGGGTACAGGACTTCCTGTTGATTATGATTTTACTACTGATGATGCAGGAACAGTTACAAATCCGGACGGAGCAGGCGTAACTTTAAAGAGGGCAGGAATTAGAGAGGTTAGAGCTGAAGACAAATATAATAGCTCAATTTACGGTATACAGGCAGGAATAATAGTTTCGCCGGGAGATGTTAAAAAGTTTACAGTTTATCCGCTTAATGCTAAAGATAAGGCTGCAAATGGTGATGAATATATAAGCGCATACGCAACTGATGATTGCTATAACAGAACAACTGCAGGAGCAGTTGGTCTAAGTGTAACCATATCAACTTATAATATAACTTTTACTACATATACTGCAAAAGGTACTCCAAATACCGGAAATGTAATTCATTCTACATATGCTGTTACAGATTCTTCAGGCGCGATTTCAGGTATAAAGTATACTGTTTCACAGTATGCAGGTGACAGTGTTCAGATAGAAGTTTCTGCTGATACAAAAACAATAACAGGACGGTCAGCTTTAATTACAACTAAAGGCGGAACTGTGAATTACCTTGAATTTGTTTCAGGAAATGATAATTTTATTGCAGGAGCTCCTCCTAATACTGAAAAACCTTATATAATAAACAGGTATGACCCTTATGGAAACCTTGCAGAGACAGATGCAACTATTATAGATATTATTACAAATTCAGGTTCTCAAAGTACTACAAATACAGGTGTAAAACCAAGACATAGATTCCGTGATAAGGATGGTGTTGATTTGACTGATACAAATTCTAACTCAAAACAGGATATAACAATACCTGCAGGAGAGACGCAGGCTGAATTTTTATATTATGAACAAAAAGCTTCATGGGATGAAATTGTCCTTAGTTCCCATACTGTAACTGTAGAGATTAAGGATGTTACAGGTGAAGACGATACATTTACTGTCAGAGTAGATCCTAAGCATATTTCCATGGTCAGGTTTACAACTGAAGAGGTGGAACTGCAGGCAGGCACAACCTCGCCATTTATGATTGTTCATACACAGGACGAGTATTATAATGATAAGAAGGTTAGTGAAAATGTAATCCTGACCCTGGAATCAGAATCTTCATGGTGCGGTTTTATGACCAATCACGGGACTTTTACCTATTCAGGCGGTAAATGGCACCTTCTGGGCTCTACAGTTACTGCGCCTACAATGGTCATAACAACAGGCACATACGAAACAAAGTTTAAATATACAGATAATGTAAAGGGAACACCATGGATAAAAGTAAAAGGCCCGTCTGAGGCAAGCTGGGGTGCAGGCCAGCAGGATGTTACTGTAACGGCTGCTGCCATAGATCACCTTGCATTTATCAGTGAACCGTATGATGATGAAGAAAATCCACCGCTTATAGCAGGCGCTACTTCATGGGTAATCCAGGTGCAGACACAGGACAGATTTAACAATGAGGCAAAAGTAGACGCGTCTGAAAGGATTGACCTGTATATTACTGATGCAAGTACCTCAATTTGTAGTTTTTCAAAATCAGACTCCGTCTGGGAGAAGATAGAACATGTATATATTGACACAAATACTTCTACAGCAGATTTTTTCCTGAAAATATATAAAGCAGGCACATGGGAAATGCGCGCAGAAAGGACAACAGGCGGCTGGACTAAAGCTCTGCAGGATGTTGTTGTAAGAGGAGCAGAAATAGCCAGGATTGTGTTTTATACTCCGCCAAGAAAGTTAATTGTAGGTGAGACAGATTATCTTACATTTGGTTCTACAAATTACATTATGAGAGTACAGACTGAAGATAACTTTGGAAATATTTCCAATGTTAGCGAGACAACTAACCTGTTACTCTGGGCAGATGCCGGCACTCCTGATTTTTCGGGTGATGCTGCTGGCTGGGGTATAAGCCAGATTACTATTTCTTCAGGAAATTATAAAACTTCATTTTTCTATAAAAACAGCCTTCAAGGAAGTCACAATGTATATGCAGGAGAGACACCTTCAAAAGGCTGGCAGGCAGCCTCCCAGTCAGTAGAGATATATCCGTCTGATGCAGAATATTTCAGCATTACTCACGATGGTATTGCTTCTGTTAATATTGCTGAATCAATCTGGATTAAGTCCATGGATAACAATGGGAATTTTGCCAGTGGACACCCTGACCCTTATAATCCTTACGGCTCTACTGATACATGGCATTATTATACAGGCAAAGCTACTGTAACAGCAACTTCAGTTGGCCATCCTCCGGGAAAAGAACCTGTAATAAGGCATAGCGGAGTTTCTGTTACTGTCTGGGATTTCCAGGATTCATTAGATGCGGGACAGCCCGGTCAGATAGAGTTACAGTTAACAGATGGAATAATCAGCGATCCTCCTGAAGTTCCTTATATTAAAGTAAGTGTTACCGATGGCGTAATAACAGGCGAATCCGATGATTTGAAAGTTACAGGCGCAGTTATCAAGCCTATTATAGATCCTTTGGAAGAAGGCAGGGATGCGCGGATGGCTCCACGGGATATTTATCAAGATCAACAAAATGTTGTGATGGAAGGGTTTGAAATATGTACGAATATTGAAGGAAGTACAGCTACCTGGTACAAAATGCGTGTTGACCTTGAAGGTACGGTTAATGAAACTGATATAATTGGAGTGCGTCTCTGGAAAGACGGAGATTCAGGCGATATCGGCTTATTTGATTATCCATCTGAAGGAGATCCAAATAATGAGTTAGGAATGTCACCTGATATACTGCTTGCTTCAGGCACATTTTCAAATATAGGCGGGAAAATCTATGTTGAATTAGGAACTGATGATACAGGCAATATCGGTTCACCGCAGGTTATAACACATGTGTCTCAATATTATTTTGTAACCATAGACTGCTGGGAATATGCTGTACCTGAGGAGCCCGGATATCCAAGTAATGTAAAACTCTACTGGGAAAAGCCTTATTTCTCCGGCGCGGGCTTCTGGAGTCCTACAGGCGCTCAGGTTGCAGAAAATAATTTTAATATAATTACTCCTACTACAACCGTGAGAGCGCAGCCGGGTGACATAGTAATGTATGCAACTCCGCTTTTATCTACTGCTGCAACAGTTGAGCAGGGTGAAATAGTAGGGTTTATGAGAATGGATATGTTTACAACAAAGTATTCCATTGACTGGACAGAAATTCGTCTTGCCCTGATAGGTGATGGTTATAGTGACAGTGACATAAAGAATGTAAGAATTTACAGGGATAAAGATGGTAATAAAATATTTTCAGTAGGAGGAGATGAATTAATTTCTAAAGGTGACGATAAATTTGGCACCGAGATATTAAATGCAGTTAAAATAGAACTTAGAAATCCTGCTCCTGGTCATTTACATGAGCCTAAAGCGCAGACAATTGACATTTCCACCCAGACTTATTTTATAGCTCTTACCATTGATGATTCTGCAAAGATAAATGCAAAAGTTGGAATAGAAATTGGTTCGGAAATGCAGATTAAAGCAGAAATTGAAGGAGAGAATTATGTTGCCGCATTTCATGATAAAAATAAAAATGGAGATCAGGATCTCCCAGAAGAGCCATTTCTCTATCCTGCAACTACGCCAATAAATGTAATTACACCTACTATAGATACATTAGAAATTTCTCCTGATATACCTTCAGGCGGTATTACGCAGGGTGATGAAAATAAGGTTTTTGCAATACTTAAATTAAAAGCTGATGCTCATTCAATTATATGGAAGGGTTTAAAAGTTGATAAGCTCGGAGATTTACCTGATGAGTGTATTAATGCAGTTAAAGTGTGGTACTATGTCTCTGGTTCTACAGATCCTTTTGGAACTCCCATAGTTGATATATCCAGTGACACTCTTGTTTCAGAAGGCCACGATATATTTACTTCATCAAGTTGTATAATGGATTTTCCTGAAGAAAAATATGAATATACGGATATCAGGACAGAATTTAAGACTTACCTGATTACAATGGATATAGATCCTTTTGCTTTAGAATCTAAAAAAATTGGCCTTCAAATTGCCGCTACAGGATATTTTAATTTAGGCTTTCCTGATATAGTTTCAGATGAAAAAATTCCTGTAACATCTCCCCAGAGAACTATTACTCCGTATACAGATACTGTTTTAGTAGAGCCGTCCGACGCTACACATTTAATTGATGACCGTTGGTTGATGGAGGGAGAGTTAAGCCAGGAAGATAAGAATCTGCCTGTAGTTGAACTCAGAATGATGACTGATTTATCTTATGCCTTATGGGTAGATAATGTAGAAGGAGGCGCTGTTTTAGATCCGGCATTAACTATCTTTCAGTTAGGCACAGCTTTAGATGAAGATATTGATAGTGTGAAGTTGTGGTTAGATGAAGATCGTAATGGAGATTTCTCAAAAGATTTAGATACACTTATCAGCGGATATCCTGTAACTTCAACTAATACTTTCATAGGAGGTAAATGTGCAATTAATATCTCTACAACAATTCCACAGGAGATATTGCCTGGTATTGGAAACCGTAAAAATTACTTTATTACCTTGGATATTAATAATAGCGCCACACCTAAACATACTGTAAAAATAGCAATAGACGGCCCTGCAAACTTTTTCCTTGTTGACCCTGATGAAATAGGTGTAGATAATTTTCCTTTTGAAACTGATGAACATGAGATTAAACCTTCACCCAGAGAAGTTACTGTTACACCTTATCCTGCTGTACCTGGAACTAAACAACAGGGTGACGAAAATGTTGTTATGGAGAGATTAGAGATGAAAGTTGACGGGTATGAAGTTGAATGGACAGGGCTGCTGTTAAACAGGATAGGAGAAAATGAAGATAAAGATAAAGATATTTCAGCAGTAAAAGTATATGAAGATTCAGATGGAAACAATGCTTTCTCAGAGCACATAGATATACTTGTAGCAAGCGGTACCTTTACACAAGGTAATGTT
This sequence comes from Deltaproteobacteria bacterium, assembly GCA_048634875.1. Lineage (GTDB taxonomy): Bacteria > CG03 > SLGR01 > SLGR01 > JBDRKX01 > JAIVZN01. The sequence goes on from JAIVZN010000017.1 coordinate 9,943, forward strand.
GATTTAGATTTTACTATTCAGGGCGGCACGCAGATTGTAACCGTGCCTTCTAAGTCATGGTTTATTGTATATGATATAGCGCCTGACGCTACCCCGCTCGCTAAAGTAGGAGTAAGAGTAGTGCATCAATCTTACTTTAGAAGAGCTAATCCTCATACAGTAAGTCCTGACAATATACCATTTGAATCTTCGCTTGTAGAAATTACTGCTACCCAGGATAAAATGACAGTTAGTCCTGCGCAGATACCTGTAGGAGAAGTTACGCAGGGAGACCCTGATGTGCATATGGCTACACTGCATTTAGAATCTGACCAGCATTCAGTAATATGGACAGGACTTGATGTGCACCACAGTGGAAGCGGTACGGATAATGACGCTATAGCTGTAAAGATATTTAAAGAAACAAATGGTATGGGAGGATGTCAGGTAGAGAAGCCGGATGAATTCACAGATGCAGATGAACCGGTGAGTTTTGGCGCTGATATTTTTATTAATGGCGTATGTGAGATGAATTTTAATACACATCAGACCATACTGCCTGAGGGGCAGGATTACTATTTAGTCCTGGATATTGCGCCGCTTGCAGCAGTTGGCGAAAACATAGGGATAGAGTTTACAGGGCCTGGAGACTTTAAGATACTTGGAACTTCGGATGAGGTTTTGTCTGATAATTTACCTTTTCCACCTTCCCCTGCAGAGATTATAGAATATCCTGATACAGTTACTGTGACTCAATACAAGCCCGGCGGGCAGAAAGTAACCCCACCATATGTTATACAGGGAGAAAAAGATGTAGTAATAGATATTTTAAAACTTACTACAAAAACTGAGATATCAGGTGACCCGCAGGCTGAAGCTGATTTTACAGGGGTAAGAGTAACCCTGTTTGGTGATGCTGATGGGTCAGACATAAAAGCAGTAAAAGTTTATTATGACGCCTTTCCGAATGGTGTATTAGAGTTAGATAAGGATTTATTAATTTCTTCAGGTAAGGATAACTTTGCAGGTGGGGATAGTGTTGATATTGAATTCTATACTGATACAAATGATAATGGCGTGAAGGATGCAGGTGAAGAAAACATACAGACCATAGGAACTGCTGATAAGACCTTTTTTATTGTGTATGATTTTGCTGTAGATGCGTGTCCTGTGCATACTGCAGGCGCAAAATTTAATTCTTCAGCTTTCTTCTTTATTTCAGGTCCAAATACTATGGCGACATTTTATGATAATGTAATACCAAATGGTGTGCAGGATCCTCCGGATGAAAAGGATATTTTTCCGATAGAAAGCGGCCTCAGTACCATACAAACCATGCAGATTTCATTTAAGTCAGAGGATTTAGCGCCTGCAGGAGCAAGGCAGGGAGATGAGGCAGTTCCTATGGCTAAATTTATGGTAAAGGTCTCCTCAAGTACGCCTGAAGGAGCAGATGGCAACCCGACATTAAATTATATCAGGGTTACCAGGACAGGGGCCGGTGGTAATTATACCGATGTCCAAGCAGTAGATGTGTATTATGACTACGACAAAGACGGGAAACTTGATGCGTCCAAAGATATAAGACTTTCTGCCGGAGGTGATAAATTTGATGGTACTGATACAGTTGTTGTAGATATTTCTACATACAATGTTATTACCAAAGAGCCGCTGCCTATTACCACTCAGGCGCAGACTTACTTTCTTGCTTTAGATATAGCTGATACTGCGGTAGTAGGGCATTTCTTAGGTGTAAGGATAGAGACTAACGAAGGCGGTAATATTAATATGACTCCGTCGCAGAGAATAATAGAAGAAGGAGGCATACCTTTCTTTGGATCTACGGTTCTGCTGATAAGGCACGAGTATGCGCCGACTACACCGGTAGTTACAGTTACAGAGTGGATTAATTCTGCGACAACTGTGCACGGCTCCTGGAAGTCCAATACAAATGCAGCTAAAGGAATAACGCACAATATGTATTCGGCTGCCGGCAGTTCGTGGAAAGATGCGGGCACAGGAACAAGCGCTGAGGCAACCCTGCATGGATTATCGCTCAGACACGGAGAAGTATATAAATTTGAAGCAAGGGCTGCAACAGAAGACGATAACAGGAATGTGCTCTGGTCAAACACAGGCCAGGCAGAATTCCGTGTGGATCTTAATCCGCCTTCCGTGCCGGGCGCTCCGATACCTGACCAGCAGAGGCAGAAAACAGTTAAAATTTCATACAATGTAAACTGGAGTCATGCACAAGACAATGTAAGTACTGTTGAAAGCGGTGTCCAGAGATATGAGTTACAGGAGAGAAAAGGTACTTCTCCTGTCTGGAAGAGGGTGGCGTATATATCCGGAGATGATAATAACTACTTCTTTGAAAATAAAGAAAAAGGTCATTTCTTCTACTACAGGGTAAGGGCAGAAGATAAAGCAAGTAACTGGGGAGAGTGGTCAGAAGTTTCAGCAGCAGCAGCTACAGGGCTGCCTGATAAAGTGTTAAGCGAAGTTGCAAATTACCCGAACCCTGTAAGGTTTGATAAGGGTGGCGAAAAGACCATGATTACCTATGTCCTTAAAGAAGATGCAGAAGTAGAAATTTCCCTGTATGATATGATGGGATACCTGGTGTATACATGGAATTTTAAAAAGGGCGAGAAAGGAGGAGGTCAGCAGGGGGTAAACCAGTTTCCATGGTATGGCAAGAATAAAGAAGGAGCGCCGGTAGCCAAGGGTGGATATGTAATGAAAATACGGGTGAAATCAGCCGGAGGTACGGTAGAACAGATAAGAAAGATAGGAATTGTCAGATAGAAGTGGTTCTTTCTTATTTAAGTTGGATTTTGTGTTGGTTAGAGTCCTAAAAATGTATTTGTTTGTTCCGCAGTACTTTTGCCTTACGGCCGCAAATAATATGTCTGAAACTCAAAAACTCGCCTGACTCTATGAGTCAGTCTCAAACAAGTTTGAGTTTCTTCCATTGGAAACATCATATCATTTGCTAAAAGTACTGAAGTCACTCAAAACACATTTTCTGGACTCATTTTCACACAACTTTCAGACGATATCTCCAACTTATTTAAGAAAGAATCAAAAAGAACTATGTTAGTAACAGATAAAGATATCAGGGTTGATGCTTACGGAAAGGTAACCGGTAAAAGCCGGTTTATTGAGGATATTGAATTTAAAAATTTACTGCATGGCGCTACTATCAGAAGCCCGGTAACGCATGGAAAAATTTTTGGAATAGCAAATATAGATGAAATAAGCAGAATGGCTGGAGTTCGCGCAATTGTCTATGGAAAGGATATTCCCGGGGAAAATGTTGTCCCTTTTGTTAAAGAAGATTATCCGTGTTTGGCAGATAATGAGGTAAAATTCTATGGACAGGCAGTTGCATTAGTAGTGGCGGAAACAAAAGAAGAAGCAATAAGAGCAGCTAAATCCGCTGAAGTGAAATGTGACGCATACCCTGCAGTTTATGATCCTTTAAAAGCTTTGGAGCCTTCATCAATTTATGTTAATGGCGATGAAAATATTCATGCAACATATAGAATAAAAAAAGGCGATATTGACAAAGGATTTAAGGAAGCTGATGTAATAGTTGAGGGTATATTTTACAACAAACACCAGGTCCACTGTTATTTAGAGAATCAGGGTATAACTGCGGTGCCGGCGCCACTTGGAGGAATAACTGTATATGGATCAATGCAGTGTCCGTTTTATGTTCATAACGCTCTTGTTAAAGTTACAGGACTTCCATATTCAAAAATAAGGGTTATTCAGTCTGTAACAGGCGGCGGGTTCGGCGGAAAGGAAGATGTTCCTTCAATAGTTGCATCTCACGCCGCTTTACTTGCTTTAAAAACTGCGAGACCTGTTAGGATAATATATGACCGCGAAGAAGATTTTATAGCAACGTCAAAACGGCATCCTGCCCGGACAAGAATAAAATATGGCGCAACTTCGGATGGGAAAATAGTTGCATGTGAAGGTGAGTATATTATAAATGGAGGGGCGTACTCTACTCTCTCATCAATTGTAGCCTGGCGCGGATTGATTCATATGACAGGGCCTTATGAAATACCGAATGTAAAAATTGATTCCTACGCAGTAGCTACAAATACTGTGCCGTGCGGGGCGTTAAGAGGGTTTGGACAGCCGCAGGTTAATTTTGCCAATGAATCTCTTATTGATGAGCTTGCAGAAAAACTCCAGATGGATTCAGTAGATTTAAGAAGAAAAAACTTGCTTAAGACAGGTTCTTTAACTGCTACGGGTCAGAGAATAGGTGAATCCTGCGGGCTAAGTGAGACTTTTGATAAGACTCTAAAAAAAATCAATTTTAGAACACATAAAGGTTATGATAAAGGTAAAATCAAGAAGGGAATGGGTGTGTCAACTACTTTTTACGGTGTCGGGCTTGGCGCGGAAGGGAAATATTTTGCTAAGTCAGGCGCTTTTGTGCATGTAAAAGAAGACGGGACAGTGATTGTCGCTATTGGGAATGTTGAAATGGGGCAGGGCTCAGAAACAGTGTTTAACAGGATATGTGCGGATACACTTGGTTGTCCATATGATATGGTGGAAATACTTGAACCTGACACAACAAGGGTGCCTGATTCAGGGCCTACGGTAGCCTCAAGATCAACAATGGTCGGCGGCAGGGCAGTAATGGATGCTGCCGGCAAGATTCGGGAAGTTTTTAAGTGCGTAGCAGCGGATAAACTTGGTGTAAAGCCTTTTGATATAAAAATAACAGATAATAAGTATAAATCACTTAATGGTGAAATAGAGTATTTAGAAGTAGTTAAAGAAGCGTATGTCAGGAGGGAAAGAGTTGCATATCAGGGGTGGTACAGGGTTGAAGGAGTGACATTTGACAAAAATAATGGAATGGGTAATCCTTACCCTGTTTATACTTTTTCTACAAATGCCTGTGAGGTGGAAGTTGATACTGAAACAGGAAAAGTGAAAGTTACAAAGTTTGTTGCGGCTCATGACATTGGAAGTGCAATACACAGGCCGTCTGCAGAAGGGCAGATTCAGGGTGGAACTGTTCAGGCTATAGGTTATGCTCTTTATGAAAATCTCTGTATGGAAGAAGGAAAGATTGTAAATCCTTCATTAACAGGATATACAATTCCCACAAGTATGGATGTATGTGATGTTAAACCGATAATTGTTGAATTCCCATATGAAGAAGGCCCTTTTGGCGCCAAGGGTTTGGGTGAACCGCCAATGGTCGGGCCTGCTGCTGCGGTATTAAATGCAATTTATGATGCGACCGGAGTGAGAATCAGGCATACTCCCTGTCTGCCTGAAGATATTATAAAAGAATTAAAAGAAAAAACACGGTGAAAGAAGAATTAAGAGCAAAGCTATTCCATGAAGGAAGAGAATTTTTTCCCCGGTGGTGGATAGTTTTAGAAAATATTGGTTTTATATTAAATTGGGGGATAGGATTTGTTCTGCTATTGCCTTTTAAATATAATGAGGTACCAGTGGTGTCATGGCTTTATCTGGTTATTTTAATTATCGTGCAGTTTTTATTGAAAAAGCACAATTGCAGTAGCTGTTATTATTATGGCAGGTGGTGTCATTTAGGCTGGGGAAAGTTGACCTGTTTACTGTTTAAACAGGATTCAGGAAATCCTGAAACAGGCATGAAGCTTGCTATCTCTTATATTTTACAATTGCCGGTTATTCTAATTGCAGCTATTGCAGCAGGTTGTTTATATGGGTTTAATTTCATAAGTGTAATTTTGCTTATTATTTTTGTGATATTAAATCTTTTACAGGGGGTTATTTTGAGAAAGAAAGGCTGTGAAGTTTGCAAAGCACGGTTCATTTGTAAAGGCTCGGCAGCAGCAAAAGGAAATTAAATTAAAAGGTTTATTTACGGATGAAGATTTCATTTATATTAAATAATAATAAAGTAAGTATTGATGTCAGCCCCGATAAACCATTGCTCAGGGTATTAAGGGAAGACTTTAATATAAAGAGTGTTAAGGAAGGTTGTGGAAGGGGAGAGTGCGGGACATGTACAGTTCTTTTAGATGAGAAACCTGTGACTTCATGTATGGTTGCTGCAGCGCAGGTCATTGGGAAAGATGTTATGACTCTTGAAGGTCTTGAAACGGAGGGAAAAATACAGCATATACAAAAAGCTTTTATGGCCTCAGGCGCTGTGCAATGTGGTTTCTGCACACCCGGGTTTATAATTTCTACATATAGTTTACTGGAGGTGAATCCTGCGCTTACAAGGGATGAAATAAGGATGGCAATAGCAGGCAATATCTGCCGCTGCACTGGTTATACAAAAATAATAGATGGAATAGAAAAAGCTGCAGAATACAAAAGGTGAAAAAAGGGAAGATGAGACTATGAGACTGGGGTAGGAAGAAGGTTAAAAGTGGAATATATAATACCTGAATCAATAGAAGAAATAAAAGAAAAAGTATATGACCGCAGAGCTTACTATATAGCAGGCGGAACTGATATTATGGTTTTAAAGAAAAACGGTATGTTAGAAGACTGGCCATGGGTTGATATATCCTGTCTGGATGATTTGAGAGGCATATCCTTTGATGAAGAGTATATAAATATCGGCTCGCTTACTGCAATGTCAGAAATTGCAGTAAGTGAAATTATAAAAGAAAAAGCAAAGGCACTGATAGATGCTTGTAGTCTTATGGGTTCTCCTTTAATTAGAAATCTTGCTACAATAGGAGGAAATATAGCTAATTCCAATCCTGCTGGAGATACCATTCCTCCTTTATGTGCATTGGATGCAATACTCATACTTCAGAAAGGCAGTGTAAAAAGAGAGGTACCGGCAGATGAGTTCTGTCTTGGCCCCGGTGAGAATATCCTTTCAAGTTCAGAAATAATAACTAAAATAAAAATACCTGTGATTGAAGGAAGTGTTTCCTGTTTTATGAAATTAGGGCAAAGAAATGCTCTTACCATATCAAAGGTCTCTGTTGCAGTTAGATGGATTATGGATGGAGGACGGGTAGAAGATATACATATTACAATGGGCGCAGTTGGTCCAAAATGTTTAAGAGCAAAGAAAGCTGAAAGTATACTTAAAGGGCAGGCGCTTACAACTGAAAATATGGGTAAAGCTTCTGATGTAATACGACATGAATCTTCTCCGATAGATGACTTCAGGTCAACTAAAGAATATAGAAAAAAAATGACAGGTGTTCTTTTAAGAAAAATAATAGCAGGAGGAAGATAATATGCAGCAATACTTATTTAAAATTAACGAGGGTCAGGGTGTTATTGAAACATTAGAGAAGGAATTAAGTAATACAGGCATAAAAAATGGATTGATAATTTCACTTATAGGCGCGCTGAAAGATTTTAAGTTAATTACAATTAAGCAGGACTCTGGAGTTAGTCCGCCTGAGCATTATGAGAAATTTTTTGATAGAAAGGTGGAGATAACAGGGAATGGAGTAATTAAAGAAGGTAAGGTGCATATCCATGTGGTGTGCGGGCAGGATGGCGGAGCTGCGCTTTCAGGACATTTAGTTGAAGGAACAGTTACTTATTTTGTAGAAGCAGGAGTGTTAGTTGGATGATTGAATTAAATTATGAGAATTGTTTAAACAAAAATGTAGGCGGAGAAGGTATATCGGAAGAAAAATTAAAATTCTTATCCATAGAAGGTTTTAAAATATTAGGAAAATTAAAGCAAAATCCTTTAGGGTTTATGAAGTTGCCTTTCAGGTTTGATGTAGCTGAGCGGATTTTAAAGGAAGTTGAGCATTACAAAGGGTTTAAAAATCTGATTGTACTCGGAATAGGGGGATCCGCATTAGGCAATATAACTCTGCAGAATGCGCTTAACCATTTATATTATAATTTAAAAGATGAACGCGGTGGTCCGCGCATTTTTGTACTTGATAATATTGACCCTGATTGGACGATGAGTTTATCGGAAATTATAGATCCGAAAGAGACTTTATTTAATGTTATTACAAAATCCGGTACTACGGCTGAGACTCTATCAAACTTTTTCTATTTTTTAAAGTTACTTAAAGCAAATACAAATAACTGGAAAGAACATCTTGTTTTTACAACAGGCGAAAAAGGCTTTTTAAGGGAATTTGCCGATGAGAATAATATAAAAACATATCCTGTGCCTGAGGATGTAGGTGGACGATATTCTGTTCTATCCGAAGTCGGTTTATTCCCTGCTGCTTTGAGCGGTATTGATATATTAGCATTACTTGAGGGGGCATCTGATGCTGTTGAAAACGAACATGTTCCTGTAAACTATGCTGCATTACAGCATTATTTTTATAAGAAAGGAAAGCATATCAGTATATTTATGCCTTATTCTAAAAAGTTAGAGAGTATGGCGGACTGGTTCTGTCAACTCTGGGCTGAATCCCTTGGCAAAAATGAACATACAGGTCCTACCCCTGTAAAAGCATTAGGTACTACTGACCAGCATTCGCAGATTCAGTTATATATGGAAGGTCCGAGAGATAAGGTAATTACATTTTTAAATGTAAGAAAGGGCTGCCCTGAATTACAGCTTGATTTTGAAGGACATTTTCTTGGTGACAAATCTATAGGTAAAATTTTTCAGGCAGAAAGTACGGCTACAATAAAAGCGCTGACAGAGGTTGGAAGACCAAATATGAGTTTTGAAATTCCTGAAATTGACGCTTATAATGTAGGCGAGCTTATTTACCAGCTTGAAATGGCTTGCTGTATAACAGGGTATATGTTCGGAGTGAATCCTTTTGATCAGCCCGGAGTGGAATTAGGTAAAAAACTTACACATGAAATACTTGGCAGAAAGAACTAATAGATATGAAAGTTTCAAAGATATTAGTTTTAGCAGGTATAGTTATTTTCAATTGTAGTATCGTTAGTTTTGTTGTTTTCCAGAAAGTAAGATGAAACGGACATGCCGGAGAGCCGGCGCAAAAGGAGATGAAAATAATTGAGCCCTAAAAATGCATTTTGTTGCTCCGGAGACTTTTTGCCTTTGGCGCGTGAAACTATGCCTAAAACTAAAAAACTCCCCAGCGCCTGCACGCAGGAGCTGGGTCAAACAGGTTTTAGTTTTAAACGCCATAGTTTCTATAAAAAGTCACAAGTCGCAAAAAATGCATCATTTAGGACTCAATAAAGGGTCGGATAAATCCGACCCCTATGTCAATACTGTAAGGGCTTGATTTATCAAGCCCGATAAAGGATTTATTTACAAATGAAAAAGTTCAAAAAAGGGAAACATATATATACTGATTTAGGGAAAGGTGTAAAGAGAGTTAATAAAATTAAGGAGGTAGAGAAAGTGAATGAAGAAAGACAGCAAAAACAGATTCCAATAAAGTTAGATGAGGAAACAGCAATGGGAAAGTATGCAAATTTATGTATGGTGGCTCATACTCCTGAAGAATTCACATTTGATTTCATATTTTTAGCTCCGGGGCCTCCGGGAGCAACTCAGGCAAAGGTGATATCAAGGATAATTGTTTCGCCCGGTCATGCAAAGCGCCTGCAAATGGCGTTAAATGAAAATATTGCAAAATATGAACTCAAACATGGCAAAATTGCTTCATCAAAGGGGCCTGACAGAAAGATGGGATTTAATTAATGTCTACGCAGGTTTTCATTCTTTTAATTATTACTATAATGCTCTGGGGAAGTACCCCGATATTTGAAAAGATGGCGCTTCAAACCACAGATCCATTCATAGGGCTTGTTATCAGGAGTCTGTTTGTGGCATTTGTTCTGATA
>JAIVZN010000018.1:0-19252 GCA_048634875.1 Deltaproteobacteria bacterium
TTTACAAGATGCACAGAATGTAATGATATATTAAAACCTTTTCAAAAAAAGATGGCAGAAGACAGAGTTCCTGAATATGTTTTTGAAACTCAGGATAAATTTTCAGTGTGTGAGAATTGTCAGAAAATTTACTGGAAAGGAACTCACAAAGAATTAATTAAAAAGGTCCTTGATAAAATTAAATAGTGAAGATTATTCCAGCGCAGTGGATTATGCCAATCTCTTGCTTTCATATAGAAAAAGAAGCAGAAAAGAATTACTGGATAAATTGAAGTTTAAAGGTTATTCTGATAGTATCATAGAAAGAGTTTTAAACAGCCTTGAAGAATTGGGATATATAAATGATACGGAATTTGTCATATGGTGGATAAATAGCCGACGGAAGAATAGACCAAAAGGGGATGTCGCTTTACGATATGAATTAAAAAATAAAGGGGTAACTGATAGTATTATTGAAAGTGCATTTGAAATTGTAAGTTCTGAAAAACAGGAAGATGAATTTGAACTTGCATGGAAGGCTTGCAGTTCAATGCTTGAAAATTATCGTAAGCTTCCTGTTAATGTTGCAAAAAGGAGACTCTATGCTTTTTTAAAAAGAAGAGGATTTTCCTGGGAAGTTATAGATAGTATATTGGACAAATTTTACGGATGAAAATAATTGAGTCGCAAAAAATACATCATTTAGGACTCAATAAAGGATTTCTTTACACATGAAAGATGGTGAAATAAGAGAGAGGTTTAAAAAGTTTTTTGAAGATAGACTTCATAACTGGTATACTTCCATATCTCTGGTTCCTCAGGATGACCCGACAATGCTTTTTACTACTGCCGGAATGGTGCAGTTTAAAAAGCAGTTATTAGGAGAAGCCGGGAGGGTAACCCGCGCGGTTTCCATACAGAAATGCCTGAGGACTTCTGATATTGATAATGTAGGTATGACATCCAGGCATCTGACATTTTTTGAAATGTACGGTAATTTTTCTTTTGGAGATTATTTTAAAGAGGATGCTATTAAATTTGGCTGGGATTTTCTTGTTGAGGAATTGAAGCTTCCTGTTGAAAAACTTTATGCTACTGTTTACAAGGATGATGATGAAGCGTACAATGTCTGGAAAAAATACTTGCCCGAGGAAAAAATCTATAAACTTGGGGATGAAGACAATTTCTGGAAGATGGGCGATACAGGACCCTGTGGACCATGTTCTGAAATAATCTATGATATGGGCCCCGGAAAAGGTTGCGGGAAAGAAGATTGTCAGGTTGGCTGCGGCTGTGACAGGTATCTTGAAGTATGGAATCTTGTTTTTACACAGTTTGACAGGCAGAGTGACGGAACACTAAATGAACTTCCAAAAAAGAATATAGATACGGGCATGGGACTGGAGCGACTTGACCAGATTGTAGGTGGCAAAGACAGTGTATTTGAAACTCCTATGTTAAAGCCAATAATAGATGAAGTAGAAAAAGATACTGAAGTTTTTAATCCTGTCTCAGGTAGAATAATAGCGGATCATGTAAGAGCAATAACTTTTTTAATTGGTGACGGTATTTCACCATCAAACGAAGGAAGAGGATATGTCTTGAGGAGACTGATCAGGAGAGCTGCAAGAGAAGGCAGAAAACTTGGCTGGGGAGAACCCATGCTATGGAGATATACTTCTACAGTTATAGATGTAATGGGTAATTACTATCCTGCTATAATTGCCAGGGCAAACCATATAGCCGCTGTATGTAAAATGGAAGAAGAAAGTTTTTTAAATACTCTAAGTACGGCAATGAGAATATTAGATGGTTATATAAAGGAGTTAAACGAAAACGGACTTAGTGAATTATCTGCTCAAAAGGCTTTTAAACTCTACGATACATACGGATTGCCTGTTGATATTACTAAGAATATACTCCGTGAAAACTCTCTTGGTGTTGATGAGGGAGGTTTTAAACAACTTTTGGAAGAGAGGTCAAAATCTACACTGTGGAAGGAAAAAGAAAAGGTGAGTTCTTACTGGGATGAAATAAAAGATGTGCCGAAGACAGAAAGTCTGGCATATGAAAGCTACATAATAACTGCAAGAGTGGTTAAAGTGCTGAACAATGGAAAAGCAATTATTCTTGACAGATCCCCGATGTATGCTCAATCAGGAGGACAGGTTGGCGATACCGGGTATATAAAAAATCCTGATGGTTTATTTAAAGTTGAAAATACTGTAAAGGAAGACGATGTAATTATTCATGAAGGCACCCTTGAAGGCGCAATTAAAGAGGGTGATGAAGTTGAGGTAAATGTTAATGCGGATTTGAGGAAAGCAATTGAAAGGAACCATACTGCTACTCATTTACTGCAGAGTGTACTGAGAAATATCTTGGGAAAACATGTTGAGCAGAATGGCTCACTTGTGGAACCTTCAAAATTAAGATTTGATTTTACTCATACTGAACCGTTGACTGCTGAACAGTTAAAAGATATTGAGCAGGGTGTTAACTCCCGAGTTATGGATAATATGCCTGTTATGATTAAAGTTATGGATAAACAAGAGGCCATTAAGGAGGGGGCGCTGGCTTTTTTTGGAGAAAAATATAAAAAAGAAGTGCGGGCAGTAATAGTCTCGGATCCTGTAAAAAATAAAACTGTAAGTATGGAGTTATGCGGCGGTACACATTTACATAATACAGGTGAAATAGGATTATTTAAGATAATTTCTGAAAATGGTATTGCAGCAGGTGTCAGAAGGATTGAAGCGGTAACAGGCAATACTGCTGTTGAATACACCGAACAGAATGAAATGATTATCAGCAGCATAGCTGAAATATTAAATTCGCCGGAAAACAGGATATTGGATAAAATAAGGAAATTAAAACAGGAATTAAAAGATAAAGATAAGAAAATTAATAACCTGAGAAATAAAATTGCAATTGGTTCGTCAGGTGCGGTAAGTTATACAAAAAAATTGCCCGGAGCGACATTTTATATACATGAATTTGATGAGATTAATATAACTATAATGAGGACATGGGCTGATTCCATGGTTAAAAAGGATTCTACAGCGGCCCTTGCAGTAGGAAAAACTGATAGTAAAGTTACCTTAATATTAAAAATATCAAAAGATCTTACTGATAAATATAGCGCTCAGCAGATGATGAAGGAAGCAGCAAAAGAGATAGATGGCAGCGGAGGAGGCAGATGTGATATGGCGCAGGGCGGAGGGACTAATCCTTCAGGTGTAGAAAAAGTTATAAATATTATTGAAGAATATTTTAAAGAATTGTAGATTTTAGATTGAAAATAAAATCAATCAATAAATCGTCAATCAACAAATCTCAAATGGAATGGCGCCCGTAGCTCAGATGGATAGAGCGCTTGCCTCCGGAGTAAGAGGCCGCAGGTTCGAATCCTGCCGGGCGCGCCAGATAAGTGTAAACCATGTCTCGGGAAGCACAATAATAGGAGATTAGGAAACTGGGAGACTGGGAGATTAGGGTGAAACGGACATGCCAGCTCACTGGCACAAAAACGGCATGAGATTAAGAGAATAGGAGTAGGGCAAGGCTTTCAGCCTTGCAAAAAGGTATTTACGGGTGAAAACTTGCGACTTGTGCTCTAATATATGGATATTGAAATCGTAAAAAGTAAATATTGCGGATTTTGTTCAGGAGTTACAAGAGCAATAAAAATGGCAGTAGAAGCTTCACGAAAGGGGAACGTTTATACTTTCGGGCCGATAATACATAATCCTCAGGTAGTTGAAAAACTGAAAAAAAATAATATAATACCTTTAACAAGTAGTAATGAAATAGAAAAGTTAGGAACTGTTCTTATACGAAGTCATGGAGTTACTGCTGAAACTGAAAATGAGTTGCTTTCCAGGGGGCTTAATGTAATAGATGCAACCTGCCCGAAAGTTAAAAAAACTCACAGAATATGTGAAGATTTAGCAGTAAACTTTCAAAGAGTTTTTATTGTCGGGATGAAATCTCATCCCGAAGTAAAAGGAATACTTTCAAGAGCTCGCGGTAAAGGAAAAATTATTTCTTCGGTTGAGGATGTGAATGCCATTCCTGAATTTGACGATGCAGGAGTTTTGACACAAACTACTTTTAGAAAGAGTAAGTTCTTTGAAATAGTAAGTGAAATGATTAAAAAGGCAAAAGTTTTAAAAATCCACAATACTATATGCGAAGAGACAGTCAACAGGCAAAAAGAACTTTATAAGATAGTAAAAGATGTTGAACTTTTGATAGTTGTAGGGGGGAGAAACAGCTCAAATACAAAAAGGCTTTATGAGATGGGTAAAGAGCAGCTTGAAACTCATCATATTGAAATTCCTGAAGAAATTAAGTATAAATGGCTGAAAGGAAAAACAAAAATTGGAATAGTTACAGGAGCATCAACTCCGTTAGATTTAATTGAAGAAGTAGAGAACAAAATTAGAGACTTGGAGATTAGGAGACTATGAGATTGTATATCGAAAAATTTAAAATCACTAAATCGACAATCACTAAATCTAAAATAATAAAGAAGAGGTAAATTAAAATGGTGGAAGAAAAAGTAAGTATGGAAGATGTTGTAAAACATGTAGAAAGTATGCAGCAGCAGAATCAGAAAATTGTTACAGGTACTGTTCTTGAGATTAACCAGAAAAAAGAAACGGTCCTGATTGATGTCGGGTTAAAGTCAGAAGGTACAATTCCTATTAATGAATTTGATGATATAGATATAAAGGCAGGTGACGAAATAAAAGTCTATGTAGTTAAAAGAAATCATGATGAGCCGCCGGTTCTTTCTTACAAAAGAGCGCAGCAGGAACAATTTATGGTAGATATTGAGAATGCTTTTAAGGATGACCTTGTTTTAGATGCTAAATTAGAGAAAAAAGTTAAAGGCGGGCTTATAGTTGATATTAACGGTGTAAAAGCTTTTATGCCTGCTTCACTCGTTGGTTATCCAATGATAAAAAATTTAGATTCAGTAGTTGATAAAACTGTGCCGTGCAAGATTATTGATTTTGACCGCAGAGAAAAGAATATTGTTGTATCCTGGAGGAAGGCTATAGAAGAAGATATTCGTAGAAAAAGAGAAGAACTTTTTGATCAACTTTATCCGGGAAAGATAATAAAAGGTACGGTAACCGGGATTAAGAGTTTTGGCGCTTTTATAGATTTAGGCGGAGTTGACGGATTACTCCATATAAGCGAGTTGTCCTGGGGGCATGTGGATAATGTAGAAGATGTAATTAAGGTAGGGGATGAACTGGAAATAAAGGTAAAGAGTTTTAATCCAAATTCTAATAAAATTGCACTCAGCTTAAAAGAAACCAAGCCGCATCCATGGGAGAATATATATGAAAAGTATGCGATTGGAAATGTTGTTGAAGGTAAAGTTACAGGGACAACTACATATGGAGCTTTTATTGAACTGGAGCCTGGCGTTGAAGGTTTAGTAAGAGTTGAAGAGCTCTCATGGGCTAAAGATGTAAAACATGCTTCGGATGTATTAAATTCCGGGGACAGTGTGGAAGTAAAAATTTTAGAAGTTGATGAGGAAAACAAGAAAATATCTTTAAGTTTAAGACAAGTTCAGGTTAATCCATGGGAGGAGGTTTCTAAGAATTACCAGATAGGAAATGTCATAGAAGGCGAGATAACCCACCTTACGGATTTTGGCGCTTTCCTTATGCTTAAAGAGGGTATTGAGGGTCTTATTCATATTTCAGATGTTTCATGGGATAGAAATGTAAAACATGTTTCCGAAGCTATTAAAGTTGGCGATAAAGTAAAAGCTAAAATACTCGGCATAGATCCCGATAAACAGAAAATTGCGTTGGGATTAAAGCAGCTTGAAGATAATCCTTATGATAATTATCCTGTCGGCAAAATTATTGAGTCCCGGATAAATGCGGTGCAGCGTGGCGGGGCATATTTGGATTTAGATAATAATCTTCAGGCATATCTGCATATATCTAATTATTCAAATGAGAGAATAGAAGATTTAAGAGAGAACTTGAAAGTTGAAGACACCTTAAAATGTAAGGTAATAAAAAATAATCCTGCTAAGAACTTCATAGAGGTCAGTGTGAAGGCTCTCTTCGCGGATGAAGAAAAAAAAGAGGGAGATGCATATCCTGAAGACTCAAGTTCTGGCGCAACTTTGAAGGATTTGATAGGAGATAAATTGACCAGCCTGACTGAAGAAAAAGATAATGATTAGAAAACTTACTTTTCTGATTTTTTTTTATTAATTCCGCTAAGTAATTCATATTCTTATAACCAGCTTAGAATTGATAAATTTATATGGAAAACTACTGAAACTCCAAACTTATTAGTTTATCATTATACACCCCGTGGAGTTCAATTTGATATTAAGCAATATATTGAACAGATAGAATTTACTCACAGGAAAATATCAGAAATTTTTAATTTAGAGTTTGCCCGCAAGACTCCTGTATTTGTATATTATAATCATAATCACTTTCTGCAGAATAGAATTGCACCGGTTTCGTCAGGTGTGCAGGGATTCTGCGAATTATTTAAGAACCGCATGGTTATTCCTGTCGGATATTCAAAATACGATATAAATCATCTTATAGCCCACGAATATACACACATAGCGCAGTTTGAAATTTTATATGGTGGTTTCTGGAAATCTGCAAGGCTTGTAAAAGGGTTGTCAGGACTGGAGCCGCTCTGGATAATGGAAGGCATGGCAGAGAGTGTGTCCCACAGGGTTTTAAATCGCCCGTGGTCATCATATGACAGGATGATTTTGCGTGATGCGGTTTTATATGATTATTTATATAAACTAAGGGAATTACAGAATTTTAGCGCTCTGTATACTGATATATATCTTGGCTATAAGGAAGCGCATTCAGCTATGGATTACCTGACGGAGAAAGAAGGTGAAGATGTGAATTTCAGGCTTCTCAAAGCCCTTAGAAATAATATTGACCCTGTAAAGGCATTTGAAGTTGCTGCTGAAAAATTTGCGAGTCTTAGCGCCTTTGACCTTAAATGGAGGAAGGATTTAAAGAATAAAGTTAATTCCTTTGTTGAAGGTAAAGATAAAGCGCAGGATGTTTGCGATATTCTGATATCTGATAAATACAACTCGCTTAATGCAGTTCCAACTGGCAATGGAAATTTTTATTATGTAAGTGACAGGTGGCTGACAAATGAAATATATCTTCATACTCCGGAAAAAGAAATAAAGGTTCTTTCTGCTTTTTTTGGCTCCTCGGTAAGAAGATTGGTTACAGAAAAAAGATATGACCGTATCATTGATTATAATCCTAAGATGAATCTTCTTGTGTTTATAGCAAACGAAAAGCAGAAAAACTGCTTATTTATTTACAATACTGTTACAAAAAAAAATAAAAGGATAAAACTTGACCTCAATGAGATAAGATCGCCGTGTATTTCAAATGATGGGACGAGAATTGTATTTACTGCATTAAAGGATGCAGGTAGAAATATTTATATATATGAAATTGATTCTGAGAGTATTGTTAAAGTAACAGAAGATGAGTTTATAGGTTATGGACCTGTGTTTTCAAATGATAATGAGGACATTCTTGTTGCAACAGAGAGAAATCTTAATACTGATTTGCGTATTATCAATATTGACACGGGTGAATCAAAATGGCTTACAGAGACTCCATATAATGAAATACAGCAAGTTTACAGTGAATCAGATGAAATATATTATTCAGCAGATAAAAATTCAGTATATAATATCTATAAATACGAAGTTAATAATTCTACATCTCATGTGATTACAAATATAAGAGGCGGAGCTTTCTTTCCTCATGTAGATGAAAAGGGAGATATTTTATGTTCCTGTTATTTTAATAATAGTTTTAAAATTACACAAATCCCCCTACCCCCCTTAATCTCCCTACACCCCCCTTTATTAAAGGGGGGAAGGGAGGATTTTAAAGGGGGGAATAAGAGGGGATTTACAGATAAAAGTTTTGAAGTTAAAACAACGCGAGCCTATATAAAAGAACCATCTTCTGAAACTTTGCCGGAAGATATTATAATAGGCGGAAAGTTCAAGAAAAGGTTTTCAACAGACTTTTTCTTTCCAAGTTTTCTTTATTCTACGGAAATAGGTTTTATTGGCGGCGGGTATTACAGGGCTTCAGATATTTTAGCAAACCATAATGTTGATTTATATGGCTGGGCATGGCCCGGCACTTATGAAGTCTCTGCTCAATATATTATGAGGAAATACAGGCCTGATATATTCCTCTCATTAAGTTCAAAGGGTGAAGGATATTTGCGTGTAAGTGAAGAAAAAGAAGATGAATATAGAGAAAGTCTTAATGAATGTATTTTAGGTTATACATATCCGGTTGATTCATTCTGGAGTATATCAAACTGGATAACTGCGGGAACAGAAGACAGTGAAAATATTACTATTCGCGAAAAGACTCATTCTACAGAAACCGGTATCGGTGTGGAACTTATAAGAAGAACAGCTCTGCTTGAACCATTCCATGTACTACGGGGCAGCCTGTTTTCAATTTCTGCGTATTCAGCGAGACCGATTGAGAAATATGCGGTTACTTATAATAGATATGATTGTTCCTTGAGGAAATATATTCCTTTTTCTCACAGGTTGACACTGTCTAACAGGTTGTATTTTGCAAGAGTTGAAGGTGAAGATAGAGAATATCTCAAGCTTGGTTCCAATGGCGGTTTCATTAATATACCGCGGTACAGCTTACGGGGATATTCAAGTTCTTCTTTTACAGGCGAGAATTTAGGTTCGCTCAGTTCTGAATTGAGATTCCTGTTATTTCCACGGATTAAAGGGCACATCTACTTTATGTGGCCTGATATTAATATATACAGTCTGTCAATTAAACTCTTTGGAGATATGGGAACATGCTGGAATGATAATATAGATGATTATGGAAAGTCCTGGGGTTTCGGGTTTAAACTAAATATATATTTAATACAACTTGCTCCAATTTATATTAATGCAGAGTTTGCCAGGCCCGTTGATGAACCAAAGTGGAAATACTACTGGACATTTTCCAGCGGATATATTACCTGGTAGAAAATAGGCTCTTTCTTATTTATGTTGGATTTTTAATGCAGAAAATGTATTTATTCGTTCCGTTGTTCTTTTGCCTTTGGCACGCAAAATAATTTTCTGCATTTTTTAAACAACTTTCAGACGATATCTCCAACTTATTTAAGAAAGAACCAAAAAATAGGAGACTAGGGGATTAGGAAATCCAGCATAGTGGAAAGTGGAAGGTAGTGGCAGAGCTTGCTCTGCTGAATGGTTGAAAGTGGAAAGAAAAGAACAGCAAACAGTAGTAAATAAAGTAACTTCCGTATCATTTGCAACTCTCTTGTCCAGAATACTTGGATATGTAAGAGATATGCTTATAGCCAATTTTTTCGGCGCAACAATGGCAGCGGATGCATTTTTCGTAGCATACCGGATACCAAACTTGCTGAGAAGGTTACTTGGCGAAGGTTCGCTTTCAACTTCTTTTATTCCTGTATATACAGAATATCTTACAAAAAAAGATAAAGAGGCATCACATAAACTTGTTAAAGTAACCTTTGGAACTTTTGGAATATTATTTATATTTCTTACTGTTGCGGGAATAATTCTTGCGCCTCAGATTGTTACATTAATTGCGCCTGGTTTTATCAAAAATTCCGAAAAATTTTACTTAACTGTTTATCTTACGAGAATTATGTTCCCTTTCCTCGCAGCTATAGGGTTTGGCGCAATAGCGCTTGGAATACTTAATTCGTGGAGGATGTTTTTTATACCTGCATTAGCGCCTGTAATGTTAAATATATCAGAGATTTTATTTATTCTGCTGGTATGTCCTATGCTTAATTTGCCAATTAAGGGGCTTGCTGCCGGAGTTGTAGTGGGGGGATTTGCCCAGTTATTATTTCAGCTTATTCCTGTGGTAAAAAGAGAGAAAACAATATTGCCGGTAATAAATTTTAAACATTCAGGTATAAAAAGAGTGGGGAGATTAATGCTGCCCGCAGTAATTGGTTTATCAATAATGCAGATAAGTTCTTTTGTGGATACTATCTGCGCAACATTGCTTAAAGCAGGAAGCGTTACTCATCTTTACTATGGAAACCGGCTTGTCCAGCTTCCTTTGGCGCTGTTTGGAACAGCAGTAGCAACAGTTGCGCTTCCAATGATGAGTGAGAGCGCCAGTAAGAATCAGATGCAGAAACTTAAAGAAACTTTTTCATTTTCATTAAGAGCAATATCATTTCTGATAATGCCTGCAACAGTTGGTTTTATAATTTTTGGCAAAGAGATTTTAATGTTACTTTTTGAAAGGGGGCAGTTTTTAGCCGGAGACACAATTGCAACTAACCGGGTGCTCACATTTTATTCAATGGGCTTGATATTTTATGCAGGAATAAAAGTTGCAGCAAGTGCTTTTTATTCCTTACAGGACACAAAAACTCCTGTAATAATTGCCTCAGTTGCCATGGTTTTAAATGTTGCTCTCAATATTGTTGTAATAAGCGTTGGAATCATAAGAGATACGCTTGGCGCAGGAGGATTGGCTTTTGCTACAGCAATAGCTTCCGGGTTTAATTTTTTGCTCTTAATAATTGTATTTAGAAAGAGAAACGGGCCTATAGGAAGTAAAATGGTTAAGAATTCCATTTCAAAACATGTTGCAGCGTCACTTGTTATGGGTATAGGAATTTATTATCTCGGGATATATACCGGAGACTGGTCCCTGATTCTTCGGATACCGTTTGTTATAATTGCAGGCGTACTGATGTATGCAGGCATGGGATATATCCTTTCAACTCCTGAATTGAAACAGCTAAAACAGGCATGGGCTTTTAAGTTATAAGTGATAAGTTATAGGTGAAATTATAAGAAATAACGGTCCTTTTGTATTTAATGTGCATTGTTAGAGTCCATGAAATGAATTTTGTCATTCGGTCGCTGGAACAAGTGTGCTTCGCCTACGAAAATCTATTAAAACGATTTTCGCTTTACGGCTTCGCAACTGCCACTCGTTATACTCGCTATCTGCATTTAGCAGCGTTCGGCTTCTTCATTGTTTCGCAGTACTTTTGCCTTTGGCACGTAAAAGCCAGTCCTAAAGCTCAAAAACTCAACCGACTCATCGTCGCTCTCAAACAGTTTGAGCTTTTTCTTTAAAACCGGACTACCTTTTACTAAAAGTACTGAAGTCACTCAAAATACATTTCATGGACTCATTTTCACACAACTTTTAGACGATATCTGCACTATTTATACGAAAGAACCGAAATAACTCATAATTTTTAACAGTAGTGGCCGAGCTTGCTCGGCTCAATTAAGGAGTTTTATTTACACATGAAACTTGAAAATCTTCCTGATAAACCCGGAGTTTATCTT
Source organism: Deltaproteobacteria bacterium (assembly GCA_048634875.1). GTDB lineage: Bacteria > CG03 > SLGR01 > SLGR01 > JBDRKX01 > JAIVZN01. The sequence continues at coordinate 11,393 of JAIVZN010000018.1, forward strand.
TTTATGGACAATTCTTTTAATGTCCTGTATGCAGGCAAGGCAAAATCAATAAGAAAAAGGGTAAAATCACATTTTGCCAGGGGAGGGAATGGAAAGCATATTGTTATGATATCCCGGGTAAGTACTGTTGATTACATACTCACAAAAACAGAAAATGAGGCGCTTGTACTTGAAGAACAACTGATAAAGGATATAAAACCGAGATATAATATTGCGCTTAAAGATGATAAGAGTTACCCGTATTTAGAAATAACTCTTGGAGAAAAATTTCCCGCATTGAAGATTACAAGAATTAAAAAAAAGAATCCTGATTCAGTTTATTTCGGGCCTTTTCCCAATGTAACAGATATTCGCAGGGCAAAGAAAGTAATAGATAAAATATTTCCATTAAGGAAATGCAGTCAACTTAAAAAAAGGCTCAGGCCGTGCCTTAACTACCAGATAGGAAGCTGTCTTTCGCCCTGTACAGGAAAAATAAATAAAGCGAATTATTCAGAAATTGTTAATCAGGTTAATATGTTTTTATCAGGCAGAGGAGAAAAACTCCTGAACAGGTTAAAACAGAGAATGGAATACTTTAAGAAAAAACAGGAATATGAACAGGCAATAGTAGTCAGGGACAAAATACAGGAACTTAAGAAATTTTTTCCAATAGTAAATTTCAGAAGAATCAGCCGCAAAAAATTAGATGCTTTAAAAAAGATTGATTCTATGTATCTCTTAAAAGAAATTCTTGAAATGGAAAACAAGCCTGATATTATTGAAGGTTTTGATATCTCGCATACTTCATCAAAGGAGGCAGTAGGGAGTATGGTGTATTTTAAACACGGAAAACCTGATAAAACAAATTACAGAAAATTTAAGATTAAACAGAAAGAGACCTCTGATGATATTAAGATGATTGAAGAAGTAGTTTCAAGAAGGTTAAAAGGATTATTAAAAGAAAATAAAAAATTTCCCGATATAGTACTTATGGACGGAGGCAGGGGGCAGGAATCTGCTGCAAGAAAAATTGTCCGGGAATTAAATCTTAAAAATTTAAGAGTACTTGCTCTGGCAAAAGAAAAGGGAAATATATATTATAACGGGAAGATACTTAGAATAGAGCATAATTCTGAAGCATTTAAATTATTAAAAAGAATAACTGATGAAGCGCACAGGTTTGCTCATTCATATCATGTAAAGAGGAGAAAAAAGATATCTGGATTATAGACTGGAATTTGCTATTGGGTTATAAATTTGGTAAATAACTGTTAATGTTTAATTTTATAATACATAAAATATTGGGTTCCCCATCAGATAGAGAAGTTAAAAAATTACAGCCGCTTGTAGATAAAGTAAATTCTTTTGAAGATGAAATAAAGTCACTTTCCGATGAAGCTGTAGAGAACAAGAGGCAGGAGTTTATCAGCCGGCATAAAAAAGGCGAATCACTTAAAGACCTGATGGCTGAAGCTTTTGCCGTAGCAAGAGAGGCATGCCGCAGGAATATTGGAATGAGGCATTTTGATGTTCAGTTAGTTGGCGGCGCTATACTCTTTGAAGGGAATATTGCAGAAATGGCTACAGGAGAAGGAAAGACGCTTGTAGCAGTTCTTCCTGTATATCTTCAATCAATTGCAGGGACACATGTCCATATTGTTACTGTAAACGATTATCTTGCAATGAGAGATTCTGAGTGGATGGGGCCTGCATACAGGGCGCTTGGCTTAACTGTTGGTTTTATACAGAGTGATATGGAGCCTGAGGAACGAAAGAAAGCTTATGTTTCTGATGTAGCTTATATAACAAATAATGAAATAGGTTTTGATTATTTGAGAGAAAATATGGCTATAATGCCTGAACAGCAGGTTCAGGGTAAACTTGATTTTGCAATTATTGACGAGGTAGACAGCGTTTTAATAGATGAAGCAAGAACCCCGCTTATAATATCAGGGCCTGCGGGAAAATCTTCAGATAAATATTTTAGAGTTGACAGGATTATTTCAAGGTTAAAAGCGAGGATTATAGCAGATGTAGCAAAAGCAGAGTCATTGGAAAAGAAAAAATTTGAAGACGCAGGTAAAAAAGGTCATTATACTGATGAATTTGAAAAAGGGTATGATGCAATAATAGATGAAAAGCGTAAAAATGTTCATTTAACAGAAGAAGGTATGAAAAAATGCGAGGGGTTGCTTGATGTAAATCTTTTTGATGATATAGAAGGTGAGTGGGTGCATCACATTAACCAGGCGCTGAGAGCGCACTATTTGTTTAAGAAAGAAGTTGATTATGTAATTAAAGAAGGACAGATTGTTATAGTAGATGAATTTACAGGCAGGTTAATGCCCGGAAGAAGATGGTCAGACGGACAGCACCAGGCAATTGAAGCAAAAGAGAAATTAAGGATAAAAAGAGAAAATCAGACTTTAGCAACAGTTACTTTTCAGAATTTTTTTAATCTCTATGAAAAAATTGCAGGTATGACAGGAACAGCTCTTACGGAACAGAATGAGTTTTTTAAGATTTATAATTTAAAGGTTGTAGCAATACCTACAAATAAGGAACTGGAAAGGAAAGAGGTTCCTGATTCTATTTACAGGTCGGAGAGAGAAAAATTTAATGCTGTATTAGATTCAATAATAGAATTAAATAAGGAGGGCAGGCCTGTTCTTGTCGGAAGCCGCTCAATAGAAACAAGTGAGAGAATTGCCGATATGCTGAGGCGCAAGGGAGTTAAACACAATGTCTTAAATGCAAAGTACCATATGAAAGAAGCAGAAATTATTGCTCAGGCAGGAAGAAAAGGGGCGGTAACTATTTCAACAAATATGGCCGGAAGGGGGACGGATATAGTTCTTGGCGGTAATCCGGAATATCTTGTAAAGCAGGAGATGGAGAGGAATAAGTATGACCACGAACTTATTGTGAGAGCATCTGAAAAATCGCCGCCCAAAACCGAAGAGGAAGAAAAGGCAAAAAAAGAATTTAAAAGGTTATATAATTCCTTTAGAAAGCAGACTGATTCTGAACATGAAGAAGTGATTCAATTAGGCGGTCTTCATGTTATTGGAACCGAAAGACATGAGTCAAGAAGGGTAGATAACCAGTTACGCGGTCGTGCAGGAAGACAGGGCGATCCCGGTTCTTCAAGGTTTTATGTAGCGCTTGAAGATGACCTTATGAGGCTTTTTGGTTCAGATAAGATAATAAGCATAATGGATAAACTCGGCGGCATGGAAGAAGGCGAAAAGATTGAACATCCCCTTATATCAAGAGCAATAGAAAATGCCCAGAAGAGAGTAGAAGCAATGAATTTTGACATCCGTAAACAGCTTCTTGAATATGATAATGTAATGGATAAACAGCGGAGATCAATATACTCGCACCGCTCAAGAATATTAAAAGGCAAGGATATAGAAGAAGAAATCCTTGGATTCATTGAGGATTATGTAGATATACTTTTAGAGAAACATATTCAGGAAAAACAGCACCCTGAGGAGTGGGATATAGATGGTTTATTATCAGAAATAGTCAACTCTTTAGGTATAAATATAAAAATTGATATAGATGATTTTATTAAATTAGGTTCAGCAATAGACAGTCTCAGAAGTCATTTAGAAGAACAGATAAAGAGTCTTTATCACAGTAGAAAAAAAAGTATAAGTGAAGAAGAATTTTCAGATATGGAAAGAATGATTCTTCTTCAGGTTATTGATAACAGATGGAAAGACCATCTTTATGAATTAGACCATTTAAAAGAAGGAATTTCATACAGGTCATATGGCGGGAAAGACCCTCTTATTGAATATAAGCGCGAATCGTTTATGACATTTGCGCATCTTATGGATACAATTAAAGGGGAAGTTATTACATATCTTTTTAGGGCTTCAGGGGAAATACTGCATTCTAAACTCTCAGGGTATGGAAATGGCTGGGCAGTTAAACCTGAAGCGAGATTACCGCAATCAGATCAGCAGTTAAGGGCATCATCAGGCGGCGAGGCTCAAGCGCCTGTTGTAAAACAGCGGGTAGTTGGAGAGAAGACAGGAAGGAACGAACCCTGTCCATGCGGTTCAGGCAAAAAATATAAGTACTGCTGCGGCAGGTAAAAAAGATGGAAGACGGAAGATGGAAGTTGGAAGGTGGAAGATAGAAGATGGAAGATATGTCAAGCCCTGTCTCCTATGAAAAGAAAACAAAAGAAGCAAATTGTTAGCTCTCCTTTCAGGCGTATTATATCCGCTGCTTTTTCCAAAGTTTAATCTTTATTTCCTTTTCCCTGTTGTATTTGTCCCATTAATAATCTTTGTCTGGAAGACCAATAGTCAAAAAAAAATCTTTATTAATACATGGGTTGCAGGAACTTTATCCAATATAATCCTGCTTTACTGGTTATACCCTACTATGCGTATGAACAATGTCGGCTGTATTTCATCTGCTGCCGGACTGATTTTATTTTCATCTTATATGGGAATATACTGGGGTGTTTTTGGGGCAGGAGTATATAGTATCCGGAAATTTAAACTTCTTTTAATTCCCTCAATCTGGGTTTTATTGGAATATGTAAGAGCATATTTATTTACAGGGTTTCCATGGCTTTTAGCCGGATATTCTATGTGGAAAATCCCTGAGCTTTTACAAATATCCGGTTTTACAGGAATATACGGTTTAAGTTTCATTGTAATCTTTATAAACACTGCCATTGCGCTGTCAATTAATACAAAAAAAATAAAGCCTGTTATAATAGCTGTTGCTGTTACAGGCATAGTTTTTATATACGGGCATATAACTGTTAAAAGATACAATACTGAAGAAGATTTAAAAGTCAGTATCCTTCAGGGAAATGTTTCACAGTACAAAAAATGGAATTTTGCTTTTAAACGGGAGATTTTAGATACCTATCGCAAGCTGCACCAGAGAGCAATAACATATAAACCCGAGCTTGTAATATGGCCTGAAACATCTGTTCCTGATGCGCTTATCACTGATACGGAAGTCAACCTATATATTAAAAAGCTTGCTGAAAAAGGCGGTGCGTATGAATTGTTAGGCAGCATTGAGTCTCAAGGAGGTAATTATTATAATAGCGCATATATGGTTACGCCTTCCGGAGAAGTATCTGAACCATACAGGAAAATCCATATTCTGCCATTTGGTGAATATTTTCCGTTCAGGTCTTTACTTTCTCTTTTTGCCGGAATTATCAGTGGGTTAGAAGATTTTGATGCCGGGAATGAGTATGTGCTCTTTAAAGTTAAAGATTACCGGATATGTACAGGAATCTGTTTTGAAAGTATTTTTCCTGATATTATCAGGAAGTTTTTTAAAAGAGGCGCAAATATATTTGTAAATATAACCAATGACGGGTGGTTTTTAAATACTGCAGGACCTTATCAGCATTTCATACATTCTGTAGTAAGGGCAGTAGAAAACAGGACTTATGTAATAAGAAGCGCAAATACCGGAATATCGGCAATTATTTCACCAACAGGCAGAATTATAAAAAGGACTGAATTACTTGAAACTTCAGTTTTAAACGGCAGGGTTGGCAAGTCTGAGAATAAGACTTTTTATACTGAATACGGTGATGTTTTTGTATGTATTTGTTTTTTGTTTACAGTATTTGTGATATGGAAAAATAAAAAAGGAATGAGGAATGAGGAATGAGGAAAGGAAATTTATTCCCTACTCCCTCATGCCATATCCCTTAGTTGAGGAGGTTAGAAGATGTTTGAAGAACATAAAAAAGACATGGAAGAATTAAAACAGCAGGTAGAAAATATAAGGGGGTATCTTTGAGGTACCTGAAAAAGAAAAAAAGTATAAGGATCTAAAAGCGGAAACTGAAAAACCTGATTTCTGGAATGATAATGAACAGGCGAGAAAAATAATGAAGGAACTTGATCTCATTAAGTCCGATATAGACCTTTATGACAAACTCCGGCATGAGGTAAGTGATATAAATACCTTAATAGAACTTGCCATAGAAGAAAACGAAGAAAGCCTGCAGGAAGAAATAACCGATGATGTTGAGAAGCTCAAGCAAAAAGTTAACAAGATTTCATTCAGATTAAAACTTTCAGGGAAAATGGATAGAAATGATGCCATCCTGACCTTAAATGCAGGAGTAGGCGGGACAGAATCCTGTGACTGGGTGGATATGTTAGTGAGAATGTACAAAATGTGGGCGTCAAGAAATAACTATAAGGCGGAGATAGTTGATATCTTACCCGGTGATGAAGCAGGAATAAAAAGGATAACTATATTAATTGAAGGCAGTTTTGCTTATGGTTATCTTAACGGGGAGACAGGCGTACACCGCCTTGTGAGAGTATCGCCTTTTGATTCCTCCAACCGGAGGCATACTTCATTTGCTGCGTGTGATGTAATACCCAAGGTAGAAGGAGATATTGATATAGAAATTAATGAAAGTGATTTAAGGATAGATACTTACAGGGCGTCAGGGCATGGCGGGCAGCATGTGAATAAAACCGATTCAGCAGTAAGAATAACACATCTGCCATCACAAATTGTGGCGCAGTGTCAGGATTCGCCATCCCAGCATTCAAACAGAAAGACAGCAATGATGCTGCTTAAAGCGCGATTGTATGAATATGAACAGGATAAACAGAGAGAAGCGGCTCAAAGGCGGTATAATGAAAAAGGCGAAATCGGATGGGGGCACCAGATAAGGTCTTATGTCTTTATGCCGTATCAGATGGTCAGGGACCACAGGACAGGAGTAAAAATTTCCAATGTGGAAGCTGTAATGAACGGTGAAATAGATGCCTTTATTGAAGCATACCTAAACCAGCAGGCTTAGAGGAAAAATATGATATGTATAAAATAGGTGCATGGCTTGTCGGAATATGTGGTAATGTCGGGACAACTGTTGTAACAGGTTCAAAGGCTATAGAGAAAAATCTTATTTCTTATACAGGGCTAACAACAGAAATGAAACCTTTCAGGCCGCTTTCTCTCATTAGAATAGAAGACATTATGTTCGGTGGTCATGATTTAAGAAATGTTTCTTTGTATGAAACAGCATTATGTCTGTGTAAAAATTCAAAAATTTTTGACACAGAACTTTTATCTAAATTGAAAAATCGTCTGCTATCTGTTGACAGGGAGGTAAAACCCGGAATTACAATTGATGCTTGTGAAAAAAAAGTCCTGCGTAAAGTTATAAAATCCATACAAAAAGATATCATATCCTTCCAGAAAAGAAATAATCTTAAAGAAGTTATTGTGGTTAATCTTGCTTCAACAGAACCAAGAATTAATGAAGACATTTCTATAGAAGAATTTGAAGAAGCTCTTGATAAAAATACAATCAGCAAGGTGTCAACAAGTTCTATGTACGCTTACGCAGCCATACATTCGGGGTTTCCGTATATAAATTTTACGCCGTCAAGCGGAAGTTCAGTTACTGCGCTTATTGAATTAGCTGAGGAAAAAGGTTCTCTGCATATGGGGCGAGATGGAAAAACAGGGGAAACATTGGTGAAATCCGTTTTAGCTCCATTATTCAAGTTCAGAAACCTTGAAGTTTTAGGATGGGAAGGTTATAATTTGCTCGGGAATAGTGACGGTGAAACATTAATGGGGCCTGACAAAAAAGCGTCAAAGATAAAAACAAAAGATAGCGTGCTGCCTGGTATATTGGGTTATTCGCCGCATACGCATGTGGGAATTGATTTTGTTCCATCTCTTGATGATTGGAAAACTGCATGGGATTTCATACACTTTAAGGGTTTTATGGATACAAAAATGTCAATGCAATTCATCTGGCAGGGATGCGATTCAATACTTGCTGCTCCTCTTGTTATTGATTTAATAAGATTAGCTGAGTTCAGCAAGCGTCAGAATGAAAAAGGG
>JAIVZN010000019.1:0-19203 GCA_048634875.1 Deltaproteobacteria bacterium
TCCATTCATTCCTTCAGTAGCCCTGTAAATACCTAACTTTTTCTCTACCTTCTTCAGTCCACCTCTGAGGTTGTTTCTCCAGCAATCATACATTAAATCGTGAGTCATGACTAACTCCCCTACATCAAGTCCAAGGCATTTTTTTACCACAGGGAAATCAAACCTTTCACCATTATAAGTGTAAACAACCGTATCGCTGAATAAATCGCAAAGAGCCTTGCAGGTTATATCATTCCCTACAAGCTGGACAAATTTTCCTGTCTCAAAATAAACACCTGCAACAGTTATCTCCATGCTGCAGGAAGTTTCTATATCAAAATAACATCTTTCCGGTTCTAAAGTCATATATAAATTTAGCACTTTATTATCATATATGTCAATAATATTAGAGGTGAGATAAATATTTTCAACCCCCTTTTTTTCATTTTAATGCAAAAAAGGAGTTGAAAAATTTGACATAAAATTGTTACTTTTTGTAAAGTAGAAAAATGAAAACATTAAATTTTTTATTGATTATCATTTTTACAGTTACTCTGGAATGTGTTTGTGATACTGTATATCTGGAAAAAGAAAAAGAAAATATTTATATTTCACCAAATGGAAAGAAAATCGGTGAAGTGAAAAATTCAGCTCCGCTGGAAATTTTAGAAGAAACACCTGAGTGGCTAAAGATTAATATAACTGGCTGGATACGGAAAGCTTCTGTTAATTTGAAAGAAAAATCAGTTTCAGTGCTTGAGTTGGTTTCTTTTCAGAAAGAGAAAGTAGCCGGAAATTATGATTTAATTTTACACCAGCTTAATAGACAAATTAAGCTTAAAATGTATTACAGGAATAATGGGGAAAAGACAATTACTGAGTGGGCAGGATTGCTAACTGTAAAAAATGTTGCTGGACGGGTCATATTTAAGATGAATATATCAAACAGGTCGTTAAATTTTGTGCCAGAGGAAACACAAGAATTAATCATGTACATTGCAGAGAAACAGTTTAAAAATAAAGAAGTTTTTGATTACTTTGAATCAACTGACGCAAAGAATCTTAAATTAGAATTAACAGAAATTGCAATTGAAACAAAACCTTATGAAGAAAAGTGAACTACCCCGCCTCAAGAGGCGTGGTAGTCAAATTCTGTTTTCCATAAAAAATCAATATCTCTGGACTATACTTTTATTTACGAAAGATACGGGTGGGACATGGTTCACAGGTTCTCTTTGAACAAATCTTTCGGAGAAGAACAGAAGCGTAAAAAGAAAATAAAAATTGAAAAGAGAAAAAAATTTAAATTAAAGTTCTAACTATTAATCTTTCCTGGCGCAGTTCATCAAGGTTGCGGGTTTCCCGTATATCTTCAGATGAACTGTTAATGTTTAGCAAAAAAAATAATAAGAGAAAAACTTTAACTTCATTGATTTAATCCATTGTTTCTATTTTAATAAGAAATGCAGTTAATTTTCAAGTCAGAGTTGACACATCTTTTAAATTTTTGCTAAAAGTTCATGTATGACTGTAAGCATAGGTAAAAGTTTTGCTGTGTCAGGTATTGACGCATACCCTGTTACTGTAGAAGTTGATATAAGGGACGGGCTTCCATCTTATTATACAGTAGGTCTTCCTGACCAGGCAGTAAATGAAAGTAAAAATCGGATTAATGCCGCAATAAAGAATTCGGGACTTAAATTCCCTGTTGAAAAAATCACTGTTAATCTTGCTCCTGCTGATATTAAAAAAGAGGGCTCAGCCTTTGATTTTCCAATAGCTTTAGGAATACTTGAAGCAACCGGCTTAATAAAAAAAGGAGCTCTCCTTGAAGCGGGTTGTATGGGCGAATTATCTCTTGACGGGCACCTGCGGAGAATATGCGGTGTTTTACCTGTTGCTTTAAAATTAAGAAAATCAGGTTTTAAAAAAATCCTTATTCCTGAAGGTAATGCCCCTGAAGCTGCTATAGTTGACGGAATTGAAGTTATTCCGATAAAAAATTTAAGAAGCGCTGTAGCTTACTTAAATGGAGAACTGGAGATAGAACCATATCGGGCAGACATCAAAGAGGAATTTAAAAAATCCTTAATATATGATATGGATTTCTGCGATATTAAAGGTCAGTATTTTGCTAAAAGAGCTTTAGAGATTGCTGCCAGCGGCGGCCACAATGTACTTATGGTAGGGCCTCCCGGCGCAGGCAAGACCATGCTTGCAAAAAGACTGGTTACAATTCTCCCTCCGCTCACAATTGAAGAAGCTATTGAAGTTACAGTAATTCAATCAGTAGGAGGCAAACTCGGTTCAAACCAGGCAATATGTTCCGCGCGGCCATTTAGAGAGCCGCATTCTACCATATCTGATATAGCGCTTGTCGGCGGCGGAAGTATTCCTAAACCCGGAGAAATATCTCTTGCTCACAGAGGTATTTTATTCCTTGACGAGTTTCCTGAATTCAAGAGGCGCGTAATTGAGGTAATGCGGCAGCCTCTTGAAGGAGGCGAAGTTACTGTGTCAAGAGCAGCAGAGTCTGTTACTTATCCTGCGCAGTTTATGCTGATAGCGGCTATGAATCCCTGCCCGTGTGGTTTTAAAGGCGTGCCAAATAAAGAATGTAACTGCACGCCACAGCAAATAAGGAGATATATATCAAAAATATCAGGCCCGATTATGGATAGAATAGATATGCATCTTGAAGTGCCTCAGGTTAAACGAAGTGATTTAGAAAGCATGGAAAAAGGGGAAAATTCCCAAACAATAAGGGAAAGAGTAATCAGGGCCCGGGAAACGCAAACCCGGAGGTTTAAAGATGAAAAAGGGCTTTTCTGCAATGCAGATATAAAGCCTAAAATGTTAGAACAATACTGTAATGCTTCCACGAAAGTGCGCAGTTTATTGTCACAAGCTGTTGACACATACGGGCTTTCTGCCAGGGCTTATAATAAGGTGCTTAAATTATCAAGAACAATAGCAGATATTGAAGGAAAGGTAAATATATCCGAAGGGCATGTCGGTGAAGCGCTGCAGTATAGATTCGTGGAAGGACTGTAGGAATTGGAGATTGGGACAAAATTAATAGAATATGAAAAATCGTATTAGAAATATCCTGCTTTTTGTATTCAGCTTGTGGGCAGCAGGCGTAATTCTTGTTTATTTTTCAAGGATACCCTGTCCTTTTACTCATCTGATAAAATTACTTTCAGGTTTTTCACTCATTATTATTGCATCGCTTGGCATTGGGGAGAAAACCATATCTCGGCTAAATATAAAAACAGTAACCTTTATAGAAAACTTAAGTGTCTCTGCTGGAATCGGGTTAGGAGTAATACAGGTTATAGTTTTGATAATGGGCGGACTAAAATTATATAAACCCGCATATGCTTATATAGTTCTTATGCTTATAGTTATTTTATCAAAAAATAATTTAATTATATGGGTAAAGATGGTTATTGAAAAATGGCGCAGGCATTCTCAAAACAGATTTTCATTTATGGGAGCGGTATTTTTAATAATCCTTGTTTTAAGTCTTGGAATTTCATATTTAAATTCAATATCTCCATTAGTAAATGACTATGGCCTATCTGAAAATTTATCATATGCAAAAATGTATGTTCAGCGCACCGGGCTTTATAATATACCTTTTAATTATACATCTAACCTGCCTATAGGAATGACCATGCTTCAGGTGCTTGGTTTATTGGTATGCGGAACATCTGCCGCAAGGTTAATCTCTTATTGCTTCCTTGTGTTACTTGCAATTGGCGTATACTCAATGACAAGAAGGTTTTTCCATCGTAAAATTGCGCTGTTTGCTACTACCATTACAGTTTCTACGCCTTTTATATTTAAGCTGTATCTCATTGACCATCCTTTTATCAGTAGTGTTTTTTACAGTTTTATGGCTTTATATTGTTTTATATGCTGGTATAGTCAGATAGAAGAAAAAAAGGGCGGATGGCTTATTATCTCGGGTATTTTTACTGCTTTTTCTTTATCAATGGGTTTTTATGCGATGTTTACTCCTTTAGTATTATTAATTATGATTTTTTACATGCTTTTAAATACTTTGAAAAACACAGGTATTCATGAGGTTGCGGCTAAGACAGTTTATTTTATCTTTCCTTTTATTTTGTTTTTAATCCCTGTTTTCACGCGGAACTTCTTGAGCGCGGGAAATCCCTTTTTTCCATTTTTTGCGGATGTAAATCTTAATATTGATACAACAAAAAGCTTCTGGGGATATTTGTTTCCACTGTGGTATATACCTTTTGAGAATGAAATTAATATGAAAAATTTTTTCTATCTTGGCACTGTCTATTTTGTCTTTTTACCGGGATTATTTTTAATTAAAGTCGGGAAGACCATCAGGATAATAATTGCTTATTTCTGTATTTATTTTCTTATATATATATTTATGGGCAGAAATTTAATTTTTTTATATTCTGTAATTCCTGCAGTAAGTATAATAACTGCATATATAATAGTTAATCTGTATGGACAGAGGAAATATTATTACCAGTTTGTCATGGGTATATTTTTACTTACTATCGGTATAAATTTTTATACTATCTGGCCCTGGATTAATCTACAGGATAAGGTTGATATTGCCCTTGGTTATATTTCCCGCAGGCAGTATCTTACAGAACATATGAATGGCTTTGCTGTTATGGATTACATTAATAATAATACACCTCGCGATTCAAAAATATTTCTTATAGGAGAAAGACGGAGTTTTTATATTGATAGAGAAATTATATCGCATGATACATTATCTAAAGATCCGTTTAGCGAGTTAGTAAAAACCACAGAATCTGCGGAAGAATTAAAAGAAGAATTAAAGAAACTCGGCGTAACGCACCTGTTTGTAAACAGAAATAAGGCATTATCTGACCCAGCCCTTCCATGGAGAGGCTGGGTTAAGCTGAAATTTCACGAAGGAAATTATTATTTCTATGAGCTTTAAAACTATTTACCAGCAAATGAAGGATTCGCCGTTCCCGCTATGTACAGTAGATATAATTATAGAAGTTGATAAAAAAATTGTCTTAATAAAAAGAAAGTATCCTCCTTTAGGATGGGCTATCCCTGGCGGATTTGTAGAAAAAGGGGAGAGTTTAGAAAAGGCGGCACTCAGGGAGGCAAAGGAAGAAACAGGTCTGGACTTAAAAAATTTAAAACAATTTCATGCTTATTCTGACCCTGAAAGAGACCCCCGTTTTCATACCATTTCAGTAGTGTTTTATGCAAATGGAGAAGGGAAACCTGAAGCTGATACGGATGCTGAAGAACTTGCAATGTTTGAGCCTGGTAAGTTGCCGGAAAATTTAGTTTTTGATCACACTAAAATATTAAAAGATTATGCGGAATATAAAGATAGCGCCGGTATTGGGGGGTAACACCGACGCTGTAAAATATTACTAAAATCAAAAGAGAATTGTCAAGTAAAAATTGAAATTTAAAAATTTATTAGTTATAATTTTTTAATTTACGAGATTAGGAGATAAAATTGGAAAAATTAACTGTTGGACTATTAAATCCCCAGGGGCACGTGCGCTGGAGGAATATCCAGATAGCTTCCCACCCTGATACAGGAGGGCAGATAGTCTATATTCTTGAAATTGCAAAAGAGCTTGAAAAATTAGACTGCAGGATAGATATTTTCACAAGGTATTTTAAGGACACTGAATGGCCCGGATACGATAAAGAAATAGAAAATTACAATGAAAATTTAAGAATTGTGAGGATAAAATGCGGTTCTGAAGATAAGTTTGTAAAAAAAGAGAACCTCTGGCCTATAATTAACGAATTTGCTGAAGGAATAAAAGAATTTTATAGAAAGGAAGGTTATAACCCTGACATATTCACATCGCACTATGCTGATGGAGGTCTTACGGCAGCAATTCTCAAAAAAGAAATGAAAATACCTTTTATTCATACAGGGCATTCTCTTGGTGGGAAAAAATTGGACAACCTTCGCATTTCAAAGTCAAATTTTACAGAAATTAATAATAATTATAAATTTCATCTCAGGATAGTTGCAGAAAGAATTTCTTTTAGAAATTCCAGTGCAATTATAGTATCAACTGCGCAGGAAATTGAAAAGCAGTATGGACATAAAGTTTACATAGGAATAGTTAGAAATAAAAAGAAATTTTACATTATTCCCCCTGGGATTAATCCTGAACAGTTTTTTTCATATCACAAAAAAGAAAAAAAGCAGGAAGCATACAACAAAGCTGTAAATAAATTAGAAAGTGAACTTGAAAGATATATTTCTAAGAAAAGATTAAGTTTGCCCTGTATCTTTTCAGCAGCGCGGTTTGATGCTAAAAAGAATCTTGCGGGGTTACTCAGGGCATATGCGGGAAGTGAAATTCTTCAGGGAAATGCAAATTTACTTATAGTTGCAGGTAAAGTAGAAGATCCGTTAAACCCGAAGAATTATTCAAAATTAAAAAAAAATGAAAAAGTTATTATAGAAAATATAATTAATCTTATTAATAAATTCGACCTTGATGGCAAAGTTTGTTTTGCGCCGTGTTTTAATTATATTACCCATATGCCATATATCTACAGATATGCGGGCAGGAATAACTGGATTTTTATAAACCCGGCATTACACGAACCTTTTGGCCTTACAATAGTTGAGGCTATGGCTTCAGGACTGCCAGTGGTTGCCACCAAATATGGCGGGCCGTCTGAAATTTTAGGTGACGAGAAGTACGGAATGCTTGTTGAACCAACTGACTGGCATTCTATCAGGGGGGGGCTGGAAAAAATGCTGTCTGTTAGATTCTGGAAAAAATATTCAAACATGGGAATGGAGCGGGTAAAAGAAAAATATACATGGAGAGAAGCTGCTAAAAACCGTCTGGAATTAATCAGGAAAATAAAAGAAACAGGTTTTAAGGATGAAAAAGATTATAATATACCTGCTTATTTTATTAACCCGGAGATTAATAGCGATGCAGGTATGCTGAAAGAATTTAAAAGACGATATTATATAGGGGGCAAATAATGCTTGGAGATAAAATTATAGTAAAACCATACCACACGCGTGCGGCTGTTGGTGTATATGAAAAAATAAGGGACAAAGTTATTGACTCATCCGGTTCCTGTATTGGTATTTCTGTAGCAGGTGAATCAGGCAGCGGAAAATCTGAGATAGCTTCTGAAATTGCAAGATTATTATTTGAAAAAGATAATATTACAGGTATTATTTTACATCAGGATGATTATTTTAAGCTTCCACCTAAATCAAACGATGAAGTTAGAAGAAAAGATATAAGTAATATTGGAATAAATGAAGTAGAAATGGACTTACTGAATATGCATATGGGCGTTGCAAAGTCACAGGAAGCAGAACTAAAAAAACCTTTGATTGACTACGATAATAATGTTATATTAGAAGAAACAATTATTGTTAATGGTGTCAGAGCTGTGTTAGCTGAAGGAACTTATACAACTGTTTTAGATAATGCTAATATCAAAATATTCATAGACAGAACTTATCTTGATACTCTGCAGCATAGAAAGGAAAGAGCAAGAGACAAATTAGATGAATATACGGAAAAGATTCTTAAAATTGAACATGATATTATTTCTGCTCATAAAGAAATGGCAGATATAATAATCAATAAAGATTATAGTGTAGATAAATAGGAGACTGGGAGATTAGGAGATTGGGGCGTAAGTGATAAAAGACTTATGACTTGTGCTCTAAAAAAAATTGGGAATTGGGAATAATTCTAAATTTTTAATTTTCAATTTTATTACAAAAGGAGATGGAATAACATGAAAACAAAATTATTATTAGCTGTTGTTTTAATTTTTATCACAGGTATGCCTTCATTTTCGCAAGACATTGAGGAACTTCCGCCTGAACCTGTAATAAAAATAACAGTGGATGAATTAGATGTCCCTGAAGGCAAAGAAATTATATTAAGTGTCTATACTGTTAAAAAAGGAGACTGGCTTGCAAAGATTGCAGAAAAAGAGTATGGAAATCAGGATCTGTGGAATATAATATACAATTATAATAAATATATAAAGAACTCTCACTGGATATTCCCCGGAGACAAATTAATTGTCCCTGTAATTATAGATAAACTTCCCCGAGTACCTGAAGTTGCTCCGAAAAAGGCGCTTAAAAAGGTTGAGAAATTACGTGAGTATGGTAATTTCATAGCGCCTGAAGAATTTGAGTTTTCAGGAACAATTGCCGGATTTAAAAAGCAAAAGGCAATGCATGCACAGGGAGATTATCTCTTTATAGACATAGGCAAGGAACACGGGATTACTGAAAATCAGCGATTGAATATCTACAGAATGAGCAGATATATAGCTCACCCTTATACAGGGGAATTACTTGGAAATTTAGTTGAGAAAATTGGAGAAATCCAGGTTATGAGTGATATTGAAAAAAAGAGCGCAACTGCAAGAATAATATATTCTGATCGGTCAATTGAAACAGGTGATATGTTGTTAATTAAGAATTAATGTTAAAGAAGTTTTTTATATTCTGCGTTGCTGCTGGGGTAATTTTATATTTTTTATATAATTTCATATTAGACGGGACCTGTGAAGAATTTATTCTTGAACATTCACAGTCTTCATGGGCGCCAGGTTCACTTTATTATTTAGGAAATTTATTCATTGTTTTTCAGGCAAATGACCGGGCAGAGGAAATTTACGAAGTAGTAATAGACACATTTTCAGATACAAGTTATTACGAATCTGCATATTATAAATACTTCCGTCTCGCAGCAACAAATAGTAGAAGAAAAAAGAAGGCAATTGAAAGGGGGCGGAAATTTCTTAATGAATTTCCTGATTCACCCATGGCAGATGTAGTTAAAAAAAGGCTGAATTTTCTCAAAAAGTATTAAGATAAGCAACTACAATTACTGTAATAGGGTGAAAAAAGAATTTATATTTTTAATAAAAAATGCTCTTTCTAAAAAAGAAATCAGCTTGAGGGAATTAGCAAGAAGAAGCAATTTAGATGTTTCTTTTTTATCTAAAATACTTAATGGAAAAAGAAATCCGCCAAGCAGTGAGCAGGATATAACAAAGATAGCCAAAGCTTTACAGGTAAAGCCGGTAAAATTATTATTTGCAGCAGGCAGGATACCTGAGAGCCTGCAGGAAATTTTTAGTGATGAAAAATTTATTAAAAATTTAATTGCTCTTAGAAAGAATGCGCTATCAGAAAAAGTAAAACAAGTAGAGCGCAAAACGTCTAAAATAGAAGACGATCTGCTATAGGGAATTGGAGATTAAGAAATTTAGAGATTAAGAGATTTGGAATTGGGAATTAATAAAGAAGCATTATTGTTACAATTGCTGTCAATTGATGGTATTGGCAATGTTGCAATTAAAAATCTAATTGACCATTTTGGAAATATAGAAAATATTTTTAAAGCTAAAACTTCAGAAATTTCCCTGGTTGCAGGATTAAATAAAGAAAAAGCAGATAAGATACTCCGGTTACAGGGTAACATTAATTTAGACGCGTTGAAAGAGATTAAGCAGAAAGGATATAAATTATACTGCTACGGCGATAAAGATTATCCTGAACTGCTTGCAGAAATATACGATCCGCCAATGCTGCTTTACTCAAACGGGCAGATAAAGGAAACTGATTTCAATGCTGTTGCAATTGTCGGAACCCGCAGAGCTTCTGAGTATGGCAGAAATGCTGCAAGGTCAATTGCAAAAAAACTTGCTGCAAATAATATAACTGTAGTTTCAGGTTGTGCTGTAGGCGTAGATACCTGCGCGCATCAGGGAGCATTGGAAGGCGGAGGCAGAACCATTGCGGTTTTAGGATGCGGCCTGAATGAGAATTATCCAAGACAAAATATAAGATTAATGGACAGGATTTCAGTTAACGGCGCTGTAATAAGCGAGTATCCTCTGAATACTAAACCGGCTTCTTATAATTTCCCCCGGAGAAACAGAATAATAAGCGGCCTCTCAAGAGGTGTTGTTGTAGTTGAGGCGCCCGGGAGAAGCGGCGCTCTCATAACTGCGTATCAGGCTATTGACCAGGGTAGAGAAGTGTATTCTGTACCAGGCAGTATCTTTTCTTCAAAAAGCAGAGGCTGTATTGATCTTATTAAACGGGGAGCAATTACTGTAAGCGATGCTGAAGATATTATTAAAGATTTAGAGCCTGTGCTTGATAAGTCTCTCCTGAGACGCAGGGAAGAAGAATTTATTGAAGAAAAAATTTCTGAAAGAGGAAAAAAAATATTGAAAGTCTTAAGCTGCGAACCGCTTCATATTGACAAGATAACAACATTAACTAAGATAGATGTAAATGTTTTGGCTAAAGAACTTACCAATTTGGAAATAATAGGAAAGATTAATCAGGTTGGTGGAAAGAGGTATATTAAAAATGGGTAATACACTTATAATTGTAGAATCGCCTACAAAGGCAAAAATAATAAAGAAATTTTTAGATACGGACTATGAGGTTATCTCCAGCATGGGACATGTCAGAGATCTGCCTCCAAGACAATTCGGGGTTGATATAGAAAATAAATTTAAACCTCAATATGAAATAATTAAAGGAAAAAATAAAATTTTAACTGCAATTAAAAAACTTGTTAAAGACGCGGCAAAAATATATATAGCAATGGATGAGGATAGAGAAGGAGAAGCAATTGGATGGCACCTTACCGAGGCATTGGGAATTAGTAAAAAAAAGGAGAATATTGACCGTATTGTTTTCCATGAAATTACAGAAGAAGCAATAAAAGATGCCTTAAAGAATCCCCGTAAAATTAATATGGCTCTTGTGGATGCTCAGCAGGCAAGAAGAATACTTGACAGAATTGTCGGGTACAGGATATCCCCGCTGCTTTCAAAAAAAATAAGAAGAGGTTTGTCCGCGGGAAGGGTGCAGTCTGTCGGACTTAAGATGATCGTAGAAAGGGAAAAAGAGAGAGAAGCGTTTAAAGTCCAAAAATACTATACGGTAGAAGGCTTAATTGAAAAAAATGATGTTGATATTAAGGTAAAGTTATCAGGGAAAAACGGGAAAAAGTTTGATAAATTATATATAGATAGTAAAGAAAAAGCTTTATATGTAATTGAGAAAATCAAAGATAAAGAGTTAATAGTTGTAAAAATAGAGAAAAAAGAGAAGAAACATTATGCGTCCCCGCCTTTTATTACTTCAACACTGCAGCAGGAAGCTTTTAACAGGGTAGGATTTAGACCGGGAAAAACCATGCGCGTGGCCCAGCAATTATATGAAGGAATAGAACTTTCTGATGGTTCATCTTCCGGACTTATTACCTACATGAGGACAGATTCAGTCAGTATTGCGAAATCCGCAATTTCCAATGCAAGAAAATTAATATCAGAAAATTTTTCAAGTAAATATCTTCCTGAAAAACCAAACAGGTACCGTTCTAAAAAAAGCGCTCAGGAAGCGCATGAATGCATAAGGCCGACTGAGCTATTCAGGTTCCCTGATAATTTAAAAAATGTGCTATCCGGTGACCAGTATAAATTATACAAATTGATATGGGAAAGATTTATTGCCTGCCAGATGAAACCTGCTGTTACTAAAAGCGTCACTGTTGATTTAAGTTGTCAGAATTATGATTTCAGAGCAACCGGGCAGACTCTCCTATTTGATGGATATACAAAAATCTGGCACACCAAATTAAGTGAAGTTGAAATACCTGATTTAAAAGAGGGAATGAGCTTCTTGTGGAAAGAGCTTGAGAGTATTGAACATGAGACTAAACCGCCTGCAAGATTTACCCCTGCTACACTAATCAGCGAACTGGAAAAAAACGGCATAGGCCGCCCGTCAACTTATGCATCTATTTTAAGAACGCTTATTGAAAGAAAATATATAATTTTAGAAAAAGGGGCTCTTATCCCGGAAGAAATAGGTATTGTTGTTACCGATGTTATGGAAAAACACTTTTCAAGAATAATGAATAAAAAATTTACAGCAAAAATGGAAGAAAACCTTGATGATATAGCAAAAGGTAAACATAGCTGGGAGAATATGATTGAGGAATTCTATGAGAAATTCAAGAAGCATTATGATAGCGCCCTAATAAATATGGAGAAAATTAAGGATACCGATACAGACATATCCTGTCCTGCTTGCGGCGCGCCTATAGTTATAAAGTGGGGCCGTAACGGCAAATTTCTTGCATGTTCGGCATATCCCAAATGCAAACAGGCTTTTAATATGGATAAAGACGGAAATATCATAAGAGATAAAGTAACTGAGATGAAATGTCCAAAATGTTCTTCGGCCATGATTATAAAGACGGGAAGATACGGTAAATTTCTTGCGTGTTCCGGATATCCGAAATGTAAACAAACATTTGCCTTAGATGAAGAAGAAAATATTATTCATATACCGCTCGGGTATGAAAAATGTCCTGAGTGCGGGGAAGACACTGTAATCAGGAGCGGGCCAAAAGGTAAGTTTTTAGCATGTACAGGCTTTCCTAAATGCCGGTTTGCAATGCAGCTTAAAAAAGCGCTGGAAGGATAATGTCTAAAGCCATTACCGAAGAATTGAAAATCTATATTGAATATATACAAAAGATGCTTGCAGCAAACACTGTACTGGCTTATGAAAGGGATTTAAGAAATTTTGCAGAATTTACCATATCAAAAGGCAAAAATAGTTTTGTAGAAGTAGATCATTTTTTTATAAGAGAATACCTTACTGTTTTAAGGGATAATATATCAAGGGCCTCAATGAACAGAAAACTGTCAAGTATAAAAAGTTTTTTTAATTATCTAAAGAGAAGAGGCCTGATAGGCAATAATCCATCTGCCAAAGTGACATCAGGAAAAAATATTGAAAAATATCCTGCGGTTTTAAATTTAAAAGAAGTAAAAAAACTGCTTGATTTTAATTTTAGTTTGGATAAGCTTGCCGTCAGAGATAAAGCGCTGCTTGAATTTTTATATTCAACAGGGTGCAGAGTTCAGGAAGCATCAATGTTGCAATTAAATAATTTAGACCTGTTGAGTGGAACAGCGCTGGTAGTGGGGAAAGGCAATAAGGAAAGAATTGTTCCATTAGGCGGGTTTGCAGTACAAAGAATTTATGAATATCTCAAGGTAAGAAAATGTAAAAACTGGGGCAGCGACACACCAGCCGTGTTTATAACTGTCAGGGGAAAAAGAATATCTCAAAGAACGATAAGAAGAATTGTTAAGAAATATACTTATCTCTCAGGAGTTAAAAAAAATGCAGGCCCGCATACTTTAAGACATAGCTTTGCAACTCATATGTTAGAAGCAGGCTGTAATTTACGCACAGTGCAGGAGCTTTTAGGCCATAGCAGGCTGCAAACTACCGAGAGATATACTCACCTATCCAGAAAAAGGTTAAAGGAGGTTTACCTAAAATTCCACCCAAGAAGCAAATAACCGGCGCAGATATTGATATATTAATTGAAGAAACAGGGTGTTTCAAAGATGAAGCTAAGCATTATCTTGAAAAAACAGCAGGTAATATAACTTTAGCTTTAAAAAATATATCAAGAGATATAAAACCAATAGGTGTTATAAAATGCAGATTTAAGATTGATAAAGTAAATATCTACGGTTTACTGTTATTCATTTTTAACGGCAGAAACAGAAAAATGCTCAGGTATGCAGCTGTAGCCGGATGTAATCCCATAATTTATGAAACGGATATCCACGAGCAATGGTTCTCGTTTGAAAAGAAACTTTATTCTCAACGGCTGAAGGATGGCAGTTTAAGGAAAATTACGCAAAAAATTGAACAATCACTTCTGCTGGAAATCCAGGAACAGAATATTGATGAATTTTATAACTTGTGGAATGAATTAAACATTGAAAAAATAAAGAAAATTTTTTCAAATCAGATAATGGAAGTCATTAAATACGATACGGGAAAAGAATATGACATCGGTGTTGAAATTGAGTCCCAGAAATTAAATCTTCGCCAGTTTAAATACTTAACCGATGCGGAAAAAGTAGATGAAGAATTTAAATTCCACCAGGATGAAGAAAGAACTTACAGTTCACTTATTGCGCTTAATGCGGAATTAGTTAAAAGTAAGAGCGGCTGTCCAACTATAAAAGTAGAAAAAATAGAAGCAGGAGATATTGTTTATACAAAAATTGTTGATGACAGAGATATTGGAGTTTACCTCGCGTATCTCTTGGGTGCAAAGTCAGGGGATTTAACAATACCGCTTTCTGCCAGTGTTGAAGATGTAAAAGATACCGATGAAGGAGTGGAAATAATAGTTCGCTTTGGTCCGGGAATTGTAGGCAGAGCAATAGAAAGCCCCAAAAAAAAAGTAGATATAATTAAAAACCCTATAACAAGAACTTACCACTGGTGGTACTTAATTATTGCTTTTGGCATTGCAATTGGATATTATATAATTTTTATAAAATGATTCCGATATCAGTAGTAGGCAACCTTGGTCGCACTGTAGGACAGGTGTCTCGTAACAAGTTATAAGTGATAGGTGAAATTACAAAAATTAACTCATAATTTGTAATTCGTAACTCATAACTTTTAACAGTAGTGGCAAAGCTTGCTTTGCTTGTAGTTGCCTGATTTATCAGGCTCAATAAAATCAAGAATTGAAAATTGAAAAAAAAATCCAGACTAAAAAAGTAATTAAAATTGCGATTATTATAATTGCAATTTTAATTGTTGCATCCTTTACAGGAATGTGGATGGTTAATACTGTAATGAATGCAGTTATTCATAACCGAAAGGAAGTTATAGTTCCTGATATAGAAGGAAAGACAATAAATGAAGCACTTACAATACTGAGTGAAAAAAATCTATCACTTTATAAAGTAGCAGAAAAATTTGATACGAATGTTCCAGCAGGCAGTATAATTTCGCAATCACCTCCACCAGGTCTTACAGTTCGTGAAGGAAAGGCTGTTGAATCTGTTATTTCATCTGGAGGTAAAGTAGTTTTTGTACCTGAGATAGAAGGTAAATCTATGAGACAGGCAGAGCTCATGTTAAGACAGGCAGAATTACTAATGGGAGAGCAAATACGAACATTTTCCAGTACTGTAAAAAGGGATTTTGTAGTAACGCAGGAACCTGCTTCAGGAGAAATTATAGAAAAAAATTCTTATATCAATATAGTTGTAAGCAGGGGCCCTGCTGAAGAAGAAAAAATTAAAAAAATGCCGAACCTTCTTGGAATAAAAGTCAGCAGGGCAGAACAGGCATTAAAAGAATTAAACCTTGAACTATCAAAAATCGAAACAACAATAAACGATGAACTGGACGAAGGCACTGTAATAAAACAGGCTCCGGTACAAGGAACAATTGTAGATGCAAATACTTTAGTAGAATTAACAATTTCAAAGCAAACACGGAGCCTTAAAGAAGTTCGGGAAGAGACAATATATTATGAGGTTACTCAAAGCGGTTTAGAAAAGAAGGTAAAAATAGTCATTGCAGATGATATTGGAGAAAGGGTTGTATTTGAAGGCAAACAGATGGGGGGAAGTAAAATAGAGGTGTCTGTTAAGGTGCTTGGTATTGTCAAAGTTAAAATATATGTTGATGAAATTTTAATTAAAGAAGAGGAACTTACAGGAATTCCAATTATAGAAGAAGATGATGATGATGAGGAAATGGAATGGTAAAAGTATCGGTTTCAATCTTAAATATAGATTTCGGGAACTTAAAAAAATCAATTAAAGATATTGAAAATACCGGTATAGACTCCTTTCATATGGATATAATGGATGGTCATTTTGTAGATAACATATCATTTGGCCCGTATATTGTAAAAACAATAAATAAACTGACTTCTTTACCGTTGCATACCCATCTTATGATATATAACCCTGAAAAATTTATTGACAGATTTTTTGAAGCAGGTTCAGAGACCGTAACCATTCATGTGGAAACTTTAAATGACAAAAACTTTAACTTTCTTGATAGAAAAAATATAGGTATTTCATTAAATCCGGATATACCGCTTGAAAAAATCTATCCTTATCTTGATAAAGTCAAAAGAGTCCTGGTAATGAGTGTAATGGCAGGCTTTGGCGGACAACAATTTATTGAAAAAAGTATTGAAAGCATTTCTAAATTAGCTGAAAAAAGAGAAAATTTAGGTTTAGACTTTATTATTTCAGTTGATGGAGGTATAAATTCTGATAATGCCGGCAGATGTATAAAAGCAGGCGCAGATGAATTAGCTGTTGGTTCTTATATAACCGCAGCAACTAACCCGGCTGAAAAAGTAAACAAATTAGCTAATTTGAAAAAAAAGTAAAATTAATATATCATTTATAAAAATATAAAAAAAATTTTTAAGTTCCCCGGTAGCTCAATTGGCAGAGCGGGTGGCTGTACAAAGTGGAATGTAGATAATGGAATCCAAGAAAAAAGAAAAGCGCAAATACTCTGATCGCAAGGAATATTTGATAGTTGCAGTAAGTAAGAGACGAAGGAAAATTCGGAAGATGGCTATTGAATATAAAGGCGGAAAATGTCAGAGATGTGGGTATGACCACTGCTTGGAAGCTCTTGAATTTCATCATTTATCTGATTCTGATAAGAAATTTGGTATATCAAATAAAGGATATACTAGAAGTTGGGAAAAAGTAAGGGAAGAATTAGATAAATGTGATTTGCTATGTGCAAATTGCCATAGAGAATTACATTCTGAAAGTGCAGCTCCTGATGGAAACATCAGGATGAAAAACCAGGTGAATTCAGGGAAACCCTAAGTAAAGGGTAATCCTGAGCCAAGCCCTAAGTATTTATTGTAGTTGCTCAATTTATTGAGCTATCTACTTAGGGAAGGTGCAGAGACTAGACTTTTGAGTCGTACTCTTTATTTTAATAAAATAAAGGGGAAGCGCCTGGCACCTAAGGTTAGTTTTACTGACTATGGTGATGAGATAGTCCAGCCCTAGCAGTAATGTTAGGATAACTGTAACCACTAGGTTGTAAGTTCGAGTCTTACCCGGGGAGCCAACTCTTTCGTTTCCAACCATACAAATCGGAAAAATTATTTAAGTTATTAACAATTGAATTTATAGGTCGCGAGCAGTCGCTCGTGGCAATGTCACGGGTACCTGCTCGCGGACGAAAACCCTCTTCTCCTGCCCTGATCTTACCCCGAATTGACGGACACAAAAGCGCGAGTTAGAATAGAGTAAAAGGAGGCGCTTACAGTGAGACAAACAAAACAGTACGATGAAGAATTCAAACAGAATGCAGTAGAACTATTCCTAAGCAGTGGTAAAAAGATGAGTCACTTTGCCCATGAGCTGGGTGTAGCCCCATCTACTTTACGGGGTTGGAAAAATAGTTATTTAGAAGAACTTAATGGTACCCCGGAAAGATATGCCAAGAATACAACTCCGGCGGAAATGGCTCAGGAGATATACAAACTAAGGCAAGAAAATAATAATTTAAGGAACCAGAGAGAAATCTTAAAAAAAGCCTTAGGCATACTTTCAGATCCAGCTCCGCCAAGTATGCCAAAATAAAAGAGATGTCCCAACAAAAACCTGTAAAGGAGCTATGTAATGTGTTTGAAGTATCGCGCAGTGCTTACTATTCCTGGATAAATCCTAAAGAAAGTATACGCAATAAAAGGAACAGATATTTAAGTGAACAGATTAAAAGAATACATACAGAATCACGTAGAATATATGGGTGTCCTAAAATTACAAAGGAACTACATAAACAAGGAATACAATGTGGACATAATAGAGTAGCCAGACTTATGAAGAAACTTAATATTGTCGGAGTACAGAAGAAGAAATTCAGGCCTAAAGCTAATTTAAACAACAAAGACTTACGCATTAGTCCGGATTTAGTATCCGGTATAGATTTAAACAGACCGGATAAAGTATGGGTATCCGATATTACATATATACCCACACATGAAGGCTGGGTGTATTTATCAGGTATAATGGATCTATATTCTCGGAAGATTAAAGGTTGGGCTCTAAGAAGCACATTGAGGACCAAGCTGATAAGTGAAGCTTTTTTTAAAGCAGTATCAAATAATCTTCCCAAAGCAGGATTGATCCATCATTCAGACAGGGGCACACAGTATGCAAGTTATGAATATCTGGAGTTATTACAGAGATACAAAGTACTAAGCAGCATGGGAAGAACTGGTAATTGCTATGATAATGCATCTATGGAGTCGTTCTGGTCTACGTTAAAATCTGAGTTGAATGTAAAAAAAGCATTTAGAACAAAGGAAGAAGCAAGATTAGCAATATTTGAGTATATTGAGTTGTTTTATAATAAAAGAAGAATGCATGGATCAATAGGGTATGTATCACCTGTTGATTTTGAAGAAAGGTTTAAGTATGATAATACTCGCTCTAAAGTGTCCGGTATTTTAGGGTAAGATCAAATCGGCTTTCCCCATCCCGCTTCCGGAATTCTTTTCGCCAAGATATTTAAACTTATGTTCAAAATATAATCATGTTCATAATAGTGTGAACATAAAAAAATAATGAACATCTATTTATAAATTGACTAACTATTGACAAATGTTCAAAATTGTATTATGTATATAATACAGTGAACATATAGATAATATGAACATAAGGTGTTACTATGAATGAAAATGAAATAATATTTGAAAACGCTATCAGGGAATTCAAAAATACGATTAAATTGCCTATTACTATTGCATATGATAATACTACTCAGTTAGAAGCAGTAGATAAAAAAATAAAAATAGAATTGAAAGAATTTGAATTAATTTACAATGTTGAAATAAAAAAAGATGTAAATAGAGCTATTGTCGGTCAAATAAAACTGAAAAATAAGAATTTACAGTATCCCAATTTAATAGTTACTCATTACGTAGCAAAAGAGATGGCAGACAAATTAAAAGATATGGAGGTACAATTTATAGATACGGCAGGGAATGCTTATCTAAATCAATTTCCACTATATGTATTTATAAAGGGTAATAAGTTAAAAGAAAAATATATAACGCTGAGACCCAAACGTATTTTAAAGCCAACAGGTTTAAGAATATTGTATAACTTACTAATAAATCCTGAATTGATAAATAAAAATTATAGGGAAATAGCTAAAGCGACGGAAGTGGCATTGGGCACAATAGGTTGGTTAATGAGAGATCTACGGGAGTTAGGATTCCTTATTGAGCAGGGAAATCAGAAGAGGAAATTAGTTAATGATAAAAAAGTATTAATGGATTG
>JAIVZN010000020.1:0-18977 GCA_048634875.1 Deltaproteobacteria bacterium
CAACTCCATAACCATAATCATTGTCATTTCCGCTACCATTATATGTAGCTGAAGAAACAGCTACTAATTCCCCTGCTGCTGCTTCATTTGGAACAGATATCATGATCCCTGTTACTATTACCAATATTCCCAGACAGCTTAAACATACTTTCTTCATATTATTCTCCTGAATTTTTACAGCATTACTCTTAATCTTTATATACAGCATTATATATTTTATCTATTTATTAAGAAAAGGCAATAACTGGAACGAACCGTCGCCTGCTGGACAAAAGGGTGGAGATGGATTTGAAAATGCCTTGGAATATTTTATTGTTTTCAGATGATACTTTAAAAGAGATGTCCGCTTCATGTGTGCGAAGTACTCGAAAAAAATTTCCCAAAAATGTGGAAAACTCCGTATGGTGGAGGTGAGGGGGCTTGAACCCCTGACCTCTTGCATGCCATGCAAGCGCTCTCCCAACTGAGCTACACCCCCATTATCATAACAAGTGTTTAGCGAAAACCGCTCGTGTTATTTCCTTGTTCTTTAACCGTTCATATAAATTTTTACAAATTTGATTCTACATTTCCTGCAGTAAGGTGTCAAATATCCCAACTCTTTTTTTTGCTATATACTTCATTCTTAACTATATCAACTGGAATTTCAATCATACATTTAAAATGTCCTTCAGGGCAACTTTTACTACCATGCAGCCCACATGGCCGGCATTTAAGAGGTACATCAATTATCCTGTGTTTATCTCCATATGGAGTAAAGCCCATCCCTGGCACTGTGGGGCCAAATATTACTATAACTTCAATATCAAAAGCTGCTGCTATATGTATTAAACCGGAATCATTTGAAATCATAAGATTCAGCATACTTATAAGAGCTATTAATTCTTTCACAGAAGTTTTACCTGTCAGATTAATAACATTTTCTCCTTCCCAGACTTCAGCTTTTTCTCCTAATACTGCTATCTGAAATTCCTTACTTAATATTTCAATTAACTTAACAAACCTACTCTTAGGCCAGCATTTTGTCGGCCAGTTGCTCTGGGGACATATTCCTATAATTTTTCTCCTAAATTTATTTTTAAATTTATCAACAATACTTAAATCAGGTTTCAAGTTAAATTCACTGACAATTTCGTTACAACCTGCCGCCTCTGCTAATAAAAGAAGCCTGTCAACTTCATGTTTATTCCAGTCATAATAAACTTTTTTTGTGGAGAAAAATCTTGCGCCGCCTCTTTTAAAACCTATCCTCTCACGAATACCTGCTAAATATGTTATTAGACCGCTTCTAAATGACCTCTGTGGTAAAAATGCAATTTCAAAATTTATCTTTTTAATTTTCTTTACAAGTCTCATAAGTGATAATATACCTCTGTCCCTGCCATTTTTGTCATAACATATTACATGATTTACTGAAGGACAGGATTTAAAAATCTCTTCTGTTAGAGGTTTAGTAACAACAAATATTTCACATGAAAAACTTTTTTTTATTGAATTTATAAGCGGAAGAGTCAATACACAATCACCTAAAAAAGCAGTTTGAAATATTAAAATGTTCACCCAGCCCTTTCTTCCTTCTTTAAACATTTATTTATATTCCTATACATTTTACTATCAAACCTGACTGAAAGAGCTGGGTTCACAGAAACTTTTTAATCTCGTTCAATACATCGGGCACTTCAATTCTCTGCATACACGCCATGTCTTTATGCTTGCACTTTTTTGAACCATGAACACTACAGGGCCTGCACTTTATGTCCTTTTCAATAATACTGACTCTTTTATCCTGTGGTTGAAACCCAAATTCTTTCACTGTTGGGCCAAAAAGAGCAACAACCGGTGTAGCAATTGCCCATCCAAGATGCATTGGACCTGAATCTGTAGAAACAAGAACTATAGAATTCTTTATGACTGCTGCAAGTTCCCTGAGACTTGTTTTACCTGCTAAATTTATAACATGACTTCTTAAAGTACCTGTACCTTTAAAAATTTCATTTGTAAGTTCGATATCATCTTCACTTCCAACAAGGACTACATCCATATTTAATTCTTTTATAATCTTCACTGTAAGCTCAATATAATTCTCAACTATCCACTGTTTGGTTCTCCATTTTGCGCCAGCAGCAATTGCTATATATTCCTTTGAAGGAACAATATTCTTTACTTTTTTCAACTCTTGAGCATTTAATTTCACTTCAGGCGGTACATAACAAACATTAAATCCTATTTTTTCAAGAGGTTCAAGGTACCTGTGTATAACACTCTTTTTTAATTCTTCACTGCTGTGTCTTGTGTGCAGGTATAAACGACGGGCATATGAAGCATTGTCGTAAACTAATCTTTTTTCTGCAGGAATGAAATATTTTACAAAATTAGACCTTGTACTACTGTGTAAATCTATTATAAAATCATACTTTATATCCCATGAAATACCTGTTACAATGTTGTCAATATCAGGGTTATTCAAAAAAACAGGCTTATATTCCTTTTTTGTTAAAATATTAACTGTAGCAGAAGGGTTGTTTTTTTTAATATTCCTTGCTACAGATGTAGTAAGAATAACATCTCCTAAAGAAGAAAATCTAATCAGCAATATCTTCACTCTGCTCCCTCCTTCTTTCCATCTGTATGGCGCCCAAGGTCGCCAACTACATTTTCACTTCTTCTATCCTATATAACCTTTAAGTTTTGCTATATTCTCAGGCGGTCCGAGAACTATTATCTCATCACCAGGTGCAAGTTTTGTTCCGGATGACGGATTATATATAAACTGTTCTGTCTCCTTTTTTTTAATAGATATGATAATTAAACCTGTATGTTGTGGTATCTCGGCTTCTGTAAGTGTCTTATAAGCAACATTTGACTTTTCTGATACAGGCACAGATTCAATATTAAGGTCTTTTTCGCCTGAAAAAGTTATAATATCAAGAAATGAAACTACAGCAGGTTTTGTTGCAACACTTGCCATTCTTGTTCCCCCTATCTGGGTAGGAGATATTATATAATCCCCTCCTGCTCTTCTTAATTTCTCTTTTACATTTCTAACAATTGCTTCTGTTACAATTGTAAGTTCAGGATTTGCTTCTCTTGCTGTAACCACAACAAACAGATTATTGCTATCTGAACCAAGACAGGTTATCAGTGTCCTGGCCTGTTTTACATTAGCTCTTTCAAGAATACCTAACTGGGTAGCATCATCTGTAATATAAAGAAACTCACCAAGCGCTCTCTGCGCCCTGTCTATACATTCCTGGGAATTCTCAATAACTACAAACTTTTTTCTGGAAACTTTGAGGTTTCTTATAACCTCCTCTCCAAGCTCTCCTAATCCGCATAAAATTATATGATCCTTTAAAGAATTTATCTTTTTATCCATTTGTCTCCTCCGCCAGTAATATCCTACATCTCCTTCAAGAATCAAGTTACTGAACATAGCAAATGCAATAGCAATAACACTAATTCCACCTCCGATTAACGCTATTGTAAACCATTTACCTGATATTGAAAATTCCTGAATTTCCTTGTATCCAACAGTGGAAAGCGTTATGACACTCATGTATAATGAGTCTAAAAAATTCAAATTTTCCAGTGTCATGTACCCTATCACACCTGCTGTTAAAACTACTGCTATAAGTAAAATAATTATAATAAATCTTTTAATTATCATAATATCTGTTTTAACTTTTCTGTTATTTCTTTTTTCTTCAGGGTAGCAAGAGTCTTATTTTTTTCCCCCATCTCTTTTCTTAAATCACTATAAATTAACAGCCTTTTCAGTATATTATATAAATCCTCGGAATCTTCGGCTACCTTTAAACCGCCGTTAATCTTAAATAATCTTACAACACTATTGAAATTTTCAAAATGAGGGCCTGTAATAACAGGGACTCCCCAGCTTGCCGGTTCAATAATATTGTGCCCCCCTACTTTTACCATAGTTCCACCTACATATGCAATTGTAGAAAGAGAATAAATCTTAGCTAATTCACCAATCTTATCAACTAATACAACCTCGCCGCATTCCACCCGCTTATGCTTCTCACTCCAGAGTGTGTATTTTATGTCATTCTTTGTCAAAAGTTCCTTTATCTCTTCTAACCTGTTAAGGTGCCGCGGAGAAATTATGAGACTTAAATTTTCAAACTCTATTTTTAAATCTCTAAATATCTCAAGAAGGATTCTTTCTTCATCTTTATGAGTTGATCCGCAGACAATAACAGGATGTTCGGGTTTTTTTAATATATCCGTATTAATATCAGGAATTTCAAAATAGTATTTTAAATCCCCGAGAATTTTGAGTTTTTCTTCTGAAACACCTAATCTCTTAAATCTTAAATAATTTTCTTTATCTTTAACATACACAATATCTATCCATGAAAATAATTTCCTTAAGTATTTTCTAAAAAGATAATACATGGGGAATTTTTTTTTCGAAAGCCTTGCATTAATTAACAGTACCTTTAAATTTTTAATACTGTATATTAAACCGGGCCACAGTTCTGTCTCTACTATTAAAACCTTTGGCGGCTTTACAAATTTTTTAAATCTTTTCATAAAAAACAGGAAATCAACAGGCGCCAGTACTGCAGTAATATCAGAAAATAATTCCCCGGCTATTTTCTTTCCACTAATCGTAGTGCAGGTTATAATTGTATTTTTTTCAGATAACCCTGGAATTTTTTTAAGTAACTTTACCTCTCCAACAGATGCTGCATGTATCCACAGTTGGTATTTTTTACTTTTAAATTCCTTTTTAAGTAAGGATGAATAAAGTGTCAGCCTTTCCGAGAGACCACAAACCGCGCCTTTCTTAAAATAAATATAAATTAGTATAAAAGGAAGAAAAATCAGTATTACACAGAATAATAAAAACTGATAAAATAAAATCACAGTTTCTCTATAAGCTCTTTAGCTCTTAAACTTATATTGTTTAAAACATCTTCAGTTTTTCCGGCCAAGGCATCTAAATCGTCCCCGGGTTTCACATATACAGGTTTGCCTGTAACTACTATTGCCCTGTTAAAAGGCAGCGGCAGAATAGTTTTGTCCCAGGTATTTAAAATTTTTTTTCTTTTTGCTGACCATGCGATTGGGACAAGCGGACAACCGGTCTTTTGAGCAATAAAAGGCAGTCCTTTTTTCACTTTTAATCTTGGTCCCTTTGGGCCATCAGGTGTAAGCGCTATTATATTGCCATGTTTTAAACTTTTAATAATCTTCATTATAGTTTTAGCGCCTTCCCTTGATGAGGAAGCAGTCCCTCTGATAATCCTGTGTCCAAACTGGCGGTTTCCGCGCGCAGAGATATCACCATCTTCCGATGTTGAAGCTAAAACCCTGACCGCTCTACCACGATGGGTATAAGAAACTAAAAGTATATGACAGTGCCAGAATATATATATGAATGGTTTCTCCGGCAGATTTTCCTCTCCTATATATTTAAAACGGGTTGTCCAACCCACCAGCCTTACATACAATGTAAAAAGTATCGCCAGAAAATATGCTCTCATGAGGCTGAGCCTCACACACTTGATGCGCGAGGTTGAGCCTCGCACATTTTTTTAACAACTCTTACAGCTTCCACAGCATCCTTCCCATAATAAGCGCCAATACTATCAGCATATTTCTTAGTAATAGCTGCACCGCCTACTATTACAGGTATCTTCTTTTTTTCTTTTTTTAATATCTCCTTCACTTCAATCATTCTATCCATTGTTGTAGTCATTAAAGATGACAGGGCAATAATATCAGCATTCCATGTTTGGGCTTCCCGCACAATTTTTTGTGACGAAACATCTACCCCAAGGTCCCTGACATCAAAAGAATGGTTCTTTAGAAGCAACACCACAAGGTTCTTTCCTATATCATGTATATCTCCTTTAACTGTAGCAATTAAAATCTTAGCACGACTTTCAATTTTCGCACCTTTAGAGCTTAGTTTTTTCTGTAATACCTGCATGACATCTCCAGCGGTTTTAGCAGATTCTATGAGCTGAGGTAAAAATATTTTTTTTGCACTGAATTGCTCACCAACTTTATCAAGCGCAGGTAAAACATATTTATTTATAATTTTTAGTGCTTCTGTATTCTTCAAAGCTTTTTTAACTTCTTTTATTGCATTTTCAGAAGAACCTTCCAAAATAGACTGCGGTAAAGGATGGTCAAAAAATATTGGTTCCTGCTCAGATGTGAAATATTCAAGATATTTCCTGGCATTTCTGTCTCTTCCTGAAAGCAGAGCTGCTGCATAAACTCCACACATCAAATCACTGTCAAGCGGGTTTACTATAAGCGCAGAGCAGCCTGCCTGTACAGCCAGTACACTGAATATTTCATTAAGCAATGCCCTATCGGGCAATCCTGGAGATATATTACTTACTCCGAGAATTGTATTATTGGAAATTTTTGAAACTGCCTTTAGAGTTTTTTGAGCAAAAGAAGTATTTGAAGCTACTGCAAGCACCAGAGGATCAACTACTATATTATCGGTATCTATACCTGCCTTTCTTACTTTATTTAAGATGTTATTGTATACTTTCAGTTTATCTTTAACAGTTTTCGGGACACCGCTATCTTGAACACAAAGCGCAATAAAAGGAAGACCATACTTTTTTGCAATAGGTAAAAGCTCCTCTAATTTTTGTGTTTCTGCTGATATGGAATTTAACAGCATAACCCCCGGATATTTTCGGACAGCTTTCTCAATAGCTACAGGATCCTGAGAATCAAGCACAACAGGTAAATCTACACGGGTGCTCAGCAGTTCTACTATATCTGAAGTTCTTTCTTCAACACCTGCTACATGAACATCAAGAGCATCAGCTCCTGCTTTTTTTTGTTTTAACCCTTCTGTAACAATCCTGCTGTCAGATGCCTTAAGCTCAGGATGAGCAATAAAATTTATCCGCTCACCTATAATAACAGGAAACTTACCAAATTCAACAACTTGTGTTCTGGAAGTTATTATCAATGGCACCTGCCCCGGCGGATTCTTGGGTTTCATGTTTTTTAGTTCGTTTACTATAACTTTAATATGCGCGGGTGTTGTTCCGCAGCATCCGCCTATATAGGAAGCTCCTGCTTTAACCAGATATTTTGCATATTTAGCATATTCATGAGGCCCTGTCGGATACACAGTTACACCATTTCGCACCACCGGTATGCCCGCATTAGCCTGAGCTATAATTGGTTTTTTGGTAACTCTCCTCATTCTCTTAACTACCTCAACAAGACCCTCGGGGCCAAATGAACAATTTACACCTAAAACTTTAACTCCGAGAGAATCCATTACTCTTGCCGCTACTTCCGCAGGAGTGCCTGTTGATGTGCGGCACTCGTCAGCAAAAGTCATTGTAGCTATCACAGGAATTTCTGGAGCTGTCTCCTTTGCAGCTAAGAGCGCTGCTCTCATCTCAGATATATCATCCATTGTTTCTATAATGAACAAA
Source organism: Deltaproteobacteria bacterium (assembly GCA_048634875.1). Classification (GTDB taxonomy): domain Bacteria; phylum CG03; class SLGR01; order SLGR01; family JBDRKX01; genus JAIVZN01. Next base: position 7,449 of record JAIVZN010000020.1, read on the forward strand.
TCTACTTTTTCCGTGTAAAGCACTTTTACCTGTGACTTAAAAATTTTAACTGCTTCCTCAAAACCTAATCTGCCTACAGGTTTAACCATAAGTCCTGTCGGGCCGATAGAACCTGCAATTTTAACATTTTTTCTTTTTGACTCCCTTACGGCATCTTTAGCAATCTGGACACCGAGACAGTTAATCTTTCTGTAATTTCTAAATTTAACAGGTGTTGCTGAAAAAGTATTGGTTTCAATTATATTAGAACCGGATGCTATAAAACCTTTCAAAATCTCTTTTACTAATTCAGGATCTTTGGTATTTGATGCCGGGGTCGGGTCTACGCCTTTCTGCGCAAGGTTTGAGCCCATTGCCCCATCTAAAAAAATTATTTTGTTCATCTATTCGTTTCCCCTCTTGCTACTCAAAAAATTTAAATCATATTCCTCAATCAAGCCTGCATCTGCAAAACTAAAATATTTGTTATTGCCAATTATTATATGATCTAAAATTTTAATCTCCATAATATTTCCTGCAAAAACTAAATTTTCAGTTATTTTTTTATCGCTTTCACTTGGCTCAGGAATTCCTGAAGGGTGGTTATGTACAAAAACTAAGGCTACTGCATCATATTTAATTGCCTTCTTCATTATTTCACGAGGATAAACTGCGCTTGAAGTTAGACTGCCCTCAAATAAATCTTCAGTTTTCATAAGTTTATTTTTCCCATCTAAAAACAGGACTTTAAAAACTTCCTTCTTCTCTTTCTGCATTGACTGATAGAGATAATCAAACACTGTTTTTGAAGATTTTAAAATTATTTTTTCGCCAATAATTCTTTCTTTCAAATATTGCTCAGATACCTCTTGAAAAAGTTTTATTCCAAAGGCATTAACAGGACCAATTCCTTTTATTTCCTGAAGTTCTTCTAAAGACGCTTCAAGAACACCTTTTAATCCTTTTAATTTTTTTATTGCATCTTTTGCCTGTTGTTTACAATCCTTGCGAGGGGTACCTAAAGTCAAAAGCAGCTCTACAATTTCATAATCATGAAATGCACAAAGCCCTGCTCTCAAGAATTTATCTCGTAATCTTTTTCTATGACCTTCATATGTCATTTCTCTACTTAAATGTAAGAGGCTCAGCCTCTTACATCAGGAAGCCATGCCTGAATTGCTGTTATTGACTTCCTTGGAACTAATATTCCACCTGAACTCAGCTTAACATTAATCTTCGCTTCATCAAGAAACTCTAAAATTTTTCCCGATGCTTCCATTGACCAATCCCCATAACCCGGTGAAAACCTCACGCTTAAATAACAGGCCTCTTTTGATGCCTCTTCACGCAATATTTTTGAAACAAAATTAGCAGACTGCTCAGTTGCCTCTGAACCTGCCGCGTCAAGTACAAAAGCTTCGGTCAGATTCTTATCTTTAATCCTGTTCACTTCTTTTTCAAGTTTATCGCCTATAGTAACTGCCATAAGTGTAAAAGCTGAAGCTTTATGTAAAAGCTCTGACACTTTTTTTGAACCAAGCAATATTTCATTTTTAACCTGTGGTGTATTTAAAAAAGTTTTGTAAATTACAGAAGGGTATATAAGTAAATAGGCATTTTCAATTTGCTGCTGGATAAGTTTTTCTATACCAGAATCAATATTTGTATATCTTGAATCATATTTCAGGGTTTTCAGAATTTCTCTTTTTCGCAGCCTTATTTTGAAACCCTTTATCTTGCAAAGGGGGGCGGTCATTACCGTTCTTTTTCCTGCCAGATATATACAAGCGGCGACGCCACAAATATTGAAGAATATGTTCCTACTATTATTCCGACTAAAAGCGCTGTGGAAAATCCATGCAGAACTTCCCCGCCCTTTAAAAATAAACCAATAACAACAATAAGAGTAGTTCCTGAAGTAATGATAGTTCTTGATAGTGTTGAATTTATACTGCTGTTTATTATTTCTCCAAGACGCTTTTTATAATGTATTCTTATATTTTCTCTTATTCGGTCATATATTACAATTGAATCATTAATTGAATAGCCTGCGAGTGTTAAAAGCGCAGCTACTACAGGAAGATTTATTGTTATTCCAAAAAAATTTAAAACCCCAAAAGTTATTATTACATCATGCACTAATGCTATAACGGCTGCAAATCCCCATATCCCGCCTTTAAATCTCCACGCTATATATATTATCATACCGACAAATGCAAATATAAATGCTTTTACTGCTTTTTCCTTAAGATAAGTACCCACAGCAGGGCCAACCATTTCTTTACGAAGAACCTCAAATTCCATATCCGCGGAGGCTTCTTTAATTATCTGGCTTACCTTATCCGCAACTTCACTATCCTTATGCGCTTTCTTAATCGTTACAATAATAACTTTAGAATTACGGAATCTCTGAATACTGCACTCATCTATACCGCCTTTTTCTAAAATATTTCTTAATTCTTTTGTAGAGACAGGTTCTTTAAACTTAAGGTGCACAAGGGTTCCGCCTGTAAAATCTATTCCCCAGTTTGGAGATTTTATAAATAAAAATACTATTGACAATACAACTAAAGTGGTTGACATTACAAACGCTATTTTTCTCTTACTTAAAAAATTTATATCTGTCTTTTTTAAAAACTGCATATTATATCCTCAATTTCTTTACCTGTCTGCCTTCAGTAATTACATCAAATATTGTCTTTGAAACAACAATGGCAGTAAATAGAGATGCAACAATTCCTATAAACAATGTAACTGCAAAACCTTTAATCGGCCCTGTGCCGAACTGAAATAGAAAAGCTGCTGCAATAAGTGTAGTTACATTGGCATCAAGTATTGTTGTAGTTGCTTTTTTGTAACCTGCATCTACTGCTACTCTTGGTGTTTTTCCTTGAGCGATTTCTTCCCTTATTCTTTCAAAGATTAAAACATTTGCATCTACAGCCATACCGATAATCAGTATTATTCCCGCAATACCGGGAAGAGTTAAGGTAAAATGAAAATACGCCATTACTCCCATTAAGATAATTATATTCATTATCAGGGCAACATCAGCAATACTACCCGCCATCCTGTAATATACAAGCATAAACAATAAAACTATTATAAAACCCGCAAGCATTGCTGTAAGTCCTGCCTTTATTGAATCTTTTCCTAAAGTAGGACCTATGGTTCTGTTTTCAATTATTCTTACAGGCGCAGGAAGAGCGCCTGCCCTGAGTATTATTGCCAGGTCTCGAGCTGTTTCCATAGAAAAATTACCTTCAATTATACCTTCTCCGCCGGGTATTCTTGATCTTATAACAGGAGCAGATTGTATAACACCGTCAAGCACAATTGCAAGTCGTCTGTCTATATTTGCTTCTGTAACTCTCTCAAACTTTTTAGCAGCTTCACTTTTTAAAGTAAAGGCAATATGCGGCCTTTTAAAACCACTCCCAGCTCTGACTTTGGCAGTCTTTAAGGCCGCCCCTGTTAATTCTGCTTCCTTCTTTACAAGAAATATACTGTCCTTTCTATCCTTTAAAATTTCATAACCCTCAGGCGCTTCCTCTCCTACAGAAGGAATCTCCTCTTCATTCACAAGCCTGAACTCTAAGAGCGCAGTCTTCCCGATTAGTTCCAGCGCCCGCCTGGGATTGCTTATCCCGGGTAACTGCACAATAATCCATCTATCTCCCTGTCTTGCTATCAGAGGTTCTGCAACTCCCATCTGATCCACGCGGTTTCTCATAATTTCAAGCGCGCGGTTCATTGCCTCGGTCTTTTCCATATCTTCGGGTATTTTATCAATCTCAACTTCAAGCATAAGATGCATACCGCCCTGAAGATCCAATCCTAAATTTAGGATTTTCTCTAAAATCGGATCTTTAACAATACGGAGCTTATTCTGTTCGGCATCCGACATCCTATACCACTTAAGTGTCGGATATAAAAACCACAATGCGCCAACTAACAGCACAATAGTAATTATTATTTTCCACTGAGTGCTTTTATTCATTATCACTTTTTACCAGAGATACTGCCTGCCTGTTTAAAATAACCTTTACCTCCGGCGCAATTTCAACTTCAATCTCCTTGCCTTTTAAACCGGTAACTTTTCCATGCATACCGCCTGATGTTACAATGTTATCTCCTTTTTTAAGGCTGTTTATCATCTGCTGTTGTTTCTGCGCCTGTTTTTTCTGCGGTCTTATTAATAAAAAATAAAATACGCCAAAAATCAATATTAACGGTAAAAAACCCGATAACGGCGAACCGGTTTGCCCGGTACCCTGCGTAGACTGTGCCATAGCATATGCTGAATTAATCATCTTGACTATTCCTCCATTTTCTCTTTTTACCTCTTAAACTTTTTGCCCATCTCAATGACTTTACTGTTCTGACTTCACTGTCAATTAAATGGGAAGCATCTTCCATATCTATTATTGCCCTGTTTATAACTTCCTTAAATTCCTTTGCATGGGGATACATTTCTTCAATCTCTATTAAACGGGCTGCCATCTCCTTCAGTCTGAGATACATGCACTTTAATTCTTCTTCTTCAGTTAGGTGATCATTATTCATTTTCTCCCCCATTCGGTCGCTCCTAAACAAGTTATAACCTAATAACTTATTTAGGCATAATACTTCATTACCTGGTTCTTTAATTTATTAAATTTACCATTTTTAAGAGCTTCTCTAATTTTGAATATTAAGTTTACCATAAAATTTAAATTATGTAAAGAATTTAACACTGACCCGAGAATTTCTTTACTTCTGAAAAGGTGGTTTAAATAAGCTCTTGTAAAATTCCTGCAGGTATAACAGCTACACTCAGGATCAGGTTTTGAAAAATCATCTTTATATGGAGCATTTCTAATAACCAGTATGCCACGAGAAGTATATAACCAGCCGGTTCTGCCATGTCTTGTCGGAATAACACAATCAAACATGTCAATACCTGCTTCTACAGCATTTACAATATCTGCAGGATCACCTAAACCCATGACATATCTTGGCTTATCTTCAGGTAACAATTCAGCAACATAGTTTATTGTTTCTCTTACATTTCTCCTGGGCTCGCCGACACTTACACCACCGATAGCATATCCGTCAAAACCCATCTTTACAGTTTCAGTAACTGAAGCTTCTCTCAAATCCTTAAATCTCCCACCCTGGATAATACCGAATAACTGCTGCTTTTTACCTGTTGTAACAGATTTACATCCAATTTTTTCAAACTCTTCCCTGGATTCTCCAAGCCAGCTTAATGTTCTTTTCATTGCTTTCTGTGCGGCACTGCGGGTATGCGGGTATGATATACACTCATCAAGCGGCATTATGATATCCGAACCTAATCTGCTCTGGGATTGTATTACATTACTCGGAGTAAAAAAGAATTTATCACCATTAACCGGCGATCTAAACTCCACGCCTTTATCTTCAACTTTAACAATACCGGATAAACTAAATACCTGATAACCTCCTGAATCTGTTAATATCGGATTCTTCCAGGCCATAAATTCATGAAGTCCGCCTGCCTTTTCAATAATTTCAATTCCCGGCCTTAAATTAAGGTAATAATTATTTGAAAGAAGTATTTCACAGCCTGTCTCTTCAATCACACGGGGAGTAAGCGCCTTAACTGTCCCCTGTGTACCGACAACCATAAATACAGGGGTAGTAAAATTACCATGCGGAGTTTTAACCACACCGATTCTACCCTTGTTTTCTACTGATCTTTCTAATATCTCAAACATTTAACATTACCTATACTTCCTTAGTTATTTTTATATTTAATGTCCGGCAATTGTCAAGTAGCTTATTTGACATAACCCTGCTGTTTTTTGTAAAGTGAAAGATAAGTCAGTGGCAACCTTTTACAAGAATTCATGCTTTAGGAGAACAAATTATGAGTAAGCTGATGAAATTACTTATGGCTATTACAGCATGCGCTGTGCTTATTTGTACAGGTCTCTGGAACAGGGCAAGTACTCTGCAATTTAAGAAAGCAACCATTTCAAAAACCCAGCAATACCTGTTAACAATAGCCAGAGCTGAATCTCACCACATGGAAGGACTTATTAATAAAGTTCAAAACGACTTAGTAAAGTTAGCCAAGGATCCGACTGTTATCCAATACTTTGTAGAGGAACAACCTATTGAAGAGCTGTCGTGTTATATGCCCTGCAGGATTATTTTCAGGCATTTTAGTGATATAGTCCATTCTATGTACAGAATAGACACCAAAGGGATAGTTTGCTGCAGGCTTCCCTTAGCAAAAGAGTATACTGGCAAAGATTATTCCAAAAAACAAGGTGTAAAATTTGTATTAGAAAACCATACGCCTTATATCAGCAAAGTATTCACAACAGATTTAAACAAACAAGCATTTTCTGTTTGCCAGCCTGTTTTTTACAATAAAAAATTTAAAGGTATGGTGCGCGCTTTGATTCATCTGGATGCAATAAAAAACTGCATTACTCATATTAAGGCAGGAAAAGAAGGTTATCCGTGGATAATAAATAACAGAGGGACCGTGATATTTCACACAAATCCCGAGTATGTAGGTAATGATATAATAGCATTTAGAAAAAAGATTTACCCTGATTCCGATTTGTCAGAGCTGCAGAGTATCATTGAAAAAATGAAAAATGGAGAAGAGGGAACAGGGGCCTATCAATCAGTCAGGTGGAAAGATAATAAATCTGAGAATGTACAAAGACTAACAGCTTTTGCGCCTATCAGGTTAGGGAATGAATTGTGGTCAATAGGTGTTTCAATGTCATATGAGGAAATTGCGGGCCCGATAGAAAAAAACGCAAGAGATAATCTCATTGCCGCATTTCTCTTAGTACTGCTGGGCAGCGCAGGTATTACCGGTTTTTATAAAACTTATAAGAAAAAAATTGAACTGGACATACTCGCTAAAACAGCGGAAGAACTAAAAATTTCAAATAAGAATTTGGAACGGGAAATTACTGAGCGTAAAAAGATAGAAGAACAACTTAGAGAAATTGTAAAAGCAAAGGCAAAATTCACTTCTATGGTTTCGCATGAGTTGAGAACTCCGTTTACTGCTATAAAGGAAGGCTTAAACATAGTTTATGAAGGAACTGTCGGTAAGCTCAATGAAGAACAAAAGAATTTTCTAAATATTGCCAAAAGAAATTTAGACAGGCTGCATAGACTGATAAATAATGTGCTGGATTTCGCAAAACTTGAATCAGGAAAAATAGAGTTCAATATCAGGCACTCAGATATAAATCAGATAATAAGTAATGCTGTTTTAATGCAAAATTTTGCTGCAAAGGAAAAGAAGCTTTACCTTAAAACGAATTTAGCAGATGACCTGCCGGAAATAAAATGTGACGAAGACAGGATAATGCAAGTATTAACAAATCTAATAAATAACGCAATAAAGTTTACCAAAACAGGGGGAATAACCGTCAGTTCTCAAAAAGATGAAAAAGAAAAAAATATAAGAGTTTCTGTAAAAGATACAGGAATAGGGATAAATAAAAATGATTTTGCAAAACTGTTTAGTGAATTTCAGCAGGTTGGAGATAACACATACAGCCGGCCTGGCGGCACAGGACTGGGGTTAGCAATATGCAGGGAGATATTGACCCGGCATAATGGAAAAATATGGGTTAAATCTACAGAAAACGCTGGCAGTGAATTTATATTTACTTTGCCTATTTTTAAGAAATGACTGGTAAGAAACGCATATTGTTAATAGATGATGAACCGGACATAATACAGGTGGTTTCTTTTCGACTGAGGAAATCAGGTTATGAAGTTTTGACTGCTTCTGATGGTATGCAGGGTTTTGAAATGGCAAAAAAAGAAAAACCGGATTTAATTCTTCTTGATTTATGGCTCCCTGTAATAAGTGGATTTGATATATGCAAAAAACTTAAAGCAAAAAAAAACTTAAATAAAATACCTGTAATACTATTAACTGCCAGCACAAATATAGTAAAAGAACAGGCTGAGAAAATAGGAGCAGATGGTTGCATAATAAAACCGTATGAAATACAGGATTTGCTGCAAAAAGTAAAGACGGTTCTTGAATATGCCCAAAGCCAGACTATGATAGTATCAAAAAAAACATGAAACGGACATGTGTCTTTGGCGCACAAAAGAGGATATAAATAAAGGTTTTATTTACGGATGAAAAAAGTATTAATTATTGAAGATGATAGAGATGTAGCTGCGGTAGTGCAAAAAAGATTGGAAGAGCACAATTTTTTTGTAGTAGAAATTCTTACAACTTCCAATATGATGTTTACTTATCTCAAAAATGGTGAAGAACCTGATTTTGTTATTCTTGATTTAAAGTTGGTGGAATCCTTTAGTGCAGATATGCTGGGTGTATTATATTCAAAATGGAAGAAAACTAAAGTGTATATTTATACTGCGTATCCGGAGTACTCGGAAAAATATCCTTTTCTTAAAGACATTGTCTGCGGAATTTTTTCCAAATTAGAACTGGAAAAACTTATTGAAACAATGAAAATTGAAACTTCAAAAAAAACAAACTAAATTCTTTTATCTATCAGTAACATTGCATCCCCGTATGAAAGAAACCTGTATTTTTTCTCAATTGCATATGAATATAATTTAACAACTTTTTCAGCTCCTCTACCAGGGAAAAACCGCTCTAAGTAAGCTGCTACCATTAAAAGAAGCGGGGTTTCCTTGAGGTGAAAATTAGTTAAGAACATTCCTATTTTACTGAACTTGTATCCTGGTTTTATAAATAAATCAGTTTCGCCGGATAAAGGAACAAACTCCCTGCCATTAAATACTGTTTCAACTGTTCTCATTGCAGTAGTACCACAAACACAGATTCTTTTCGCCCGGTTCAAAATTTCCGCACTTTTCTCTGTAATATTATACTTTTCAGATTCAGGGCAGTCATAATTAGCTCTAAAGGTACCAGTACCAACATGAAGTGTCACAGGTGCAAATAAAACACCTTTCTCTTTAAGTTTTTCAACTATCTTTTCAGTAAAATGCAGAGCAGATGTCGGAGCAGCTATTGAGCCGTCATGTAAAGCAAAATTCGTCTGGTAATCCTCTGAATCGCTTGTCTGAACTTCTCTTTTTGACATTATATAAGGAGGAAGCGGCATATAGCCATAATCAAGGATATTATCAGGTGTATTTATAATAAAATTTCCATTACTGTACTTTTTGTAAATTTTAGCTATACACTTCTTACCACTACCTGAAAAAATATCTATTTTCATCCCTTCTTTCAATCTTACTGCAGGTTTTCCCAATGCCTTCCAGCCATTTTCAGTCTTCTGAAGAAGTAAAAACTCTACTTTTCCGCCTGTTTCTTTTCTGCCTTTAAGTCTTGCAGGAATCACACGGCTATTATTTACAGCAATTACATCTCCGTCTTTCATATACCGCACAATATCTTTAAAAACTCTGTGTTCAATTTTAAAAGACGGCAGGCTCACAACCATTAATTTGCAGGAATCAGGCGGATTTGCAGGATACAGAGCAATTTGTTCCTCAGGCAGGTTGTATTTTATTTTCAATAACTCCATCTTTTAACCTTTACTCCAGGCATGTAAAACTTTAAAATTCCTCTATAGCTTTTACCTCTTTCAGCAAGGGCTTTTGCTCCCCACTGACACATGCCAACCCCATGCCCCCATCCCCTGCCATGAAAATAAAATTCAGGTTTTGAACGGTCTATTGTCAATAATGTACTTTTAATTATATTGGGGCCCACAGCCATTCTGAAATGATGGCAGGTAATTTTTAACTTACCCTTTGAATGTATTATATACATATCCTGTATTCTGCCCGAACCGGTTCTGAATAAAAACTTTATATCTTTTATATCACCTACCATATAACCTTTGCTGTTTAATTTTTGTTTTATATCCGCAGGTGTTATTGTTACATTCCAGTAATACTGGTGTGAATTTTTACAATATGGACAGGTTACTCCCTGCATATATTCAATGAAGTTTCCCCAGACATTTTTTATATCAGCGGTGTAACCGCCGCAGCAGGAGTGAAAATATGCCCTGGCAAGCTCATTTTTATATGTCAACACCATACCTCCGGTCTTAGACACTGCCTCATTTGTAGAAGGATTTTCTACTTCCACTCCTCTGTACACCTGTGAAAATATATCTGAAGACAGATCGTATCCTTTTTTAGAATATTTTCCTAAATTATTTAAAACATATGTCCTTGAAACAACTGCCTGCGCCTTTAAAGCTTCTATATGCCACTTTGGCGAGACTTCTACAGGAAGCACTCCAAAAAGATACCCGTCTATTCCCAATTCATTTATTACTGTAAGTGCGTTACTCACATTTTTTACTATCACGGTATCTCTGTATCTTTTACCGTTAATTCTGATAAATGTATTATTTTTACCGGGAATAAATCTTACCCCGGAGCTGAATTTAAGGTTTCCAACTTTTAAACCATCTACTATAGGAGTAACTACATAGTCCTGATTATGTTTTAACTTAACACTATCAAGTGTTAATATATCTACAACTTTAAAATTCTCATCAGATTTCACATGTATTCTCTGCTGCCCATCTAAAATTCCAACGCTAATTATGGTTTCAGGTAACTTTGCAGAAAATAATCCAGCAGTACATATAGTAAGTATTACTAAGACTTTCAAAAGAGACTTTTGTATCGGATGATGGGTTAAAATTCTGGTATAATAATTAGGGAGTCTGAGGAGGGGCATTTCTTAATGGAATAAACGGTAAAGATTCAAGAATTTTTTTCCACATATTCAGGGTTAAATCCTGCGTCGGGAAATAAGTATGTACTGTAAGGCAGGTTGAAGAAAATATACTTGCGCTCCCTGCAGGACCAATCCAGGAAAAAGGATCACATTTTAAAAAATTTCCAAACTTCTCATTTCTGCTTAAACTTGCAATAAATAAACCCACTGTTCTGCTTAAAGCATTTAAATCTGCATAAGAAAAAATTGAAAATTTTTCAGGCAAAAACCTTGATATTTCACGCCACACCGGACTTCCTCCAAGACTATTCTTTCTTCCACTGATAACATCAATTATATCTTCCGCAACCTTTCTAGATGTAACTATTGCTACAAATCTTTTTCCCTTTACTTTTAGAGGAACCACACATACTTCAATCTTCTGTCCCATAAATACAGGTATCCGGGCAGCATTATATTTCAAGCCTGAATACTCTACCTCATCCATTTTTACTTTTAATATTTTTTTAATATTCTCCTGAAGTTTGTTCTGGCTCACCGCATCCTTTACCTCTCCATATACTATAAGATCAGGAAATGCAAGAGATATAGTTTCGCGGGATGGCCCTAAAATTACATAACCAAATTCCTGAGCTAAATAAGGCATAAAGTCTTCTTTAAAGTCTATATTTATGTACCTTGATAAATTATCTTCCCACTTTTTAATATCAATATTTGTCTGCAAATTTGCCAACAGTATCCGGGTAGGTATAAACCTGATTGCTGAGGGTATAGAAGATAGGGACACAGCCTTTTCATTTTTTAATTTACTATATGATTTTATAAAT